>PMND01000132.1 GCA_003161955.1 Ignavibacteriota bacterium
CCGGTCAGGACGACCGATTTGGGAACTGTTATTCGGGGGTTTTCCGGGATCGAGACGATGTCATCGTCCTTCAAGAGAAACTCCGGATCACCCGCCTTCCAATAGTCGGCCGGGAGGTCCACCTTAAAGACCTGGCTATACTTCCCTACTTCAACCGTGTCCATGCGCGCTACTTCGATGCCCGATACCTGGCCCAGTTCCGTCAGACCACCTGCCATGACAATCAGGTCGCCGATCGTGAGATTCTCACGGCGGGGATACTTCCCCGGCTGGCGAACTGCGCCGGCAATTGTGACCATCTTTTGCGGATAGAAGAGACTCTCCGGATACACGAACACACTGTCTTCGTTCTTCAGGAAGAGGTTGTTCTTCTCTTCTCCACCCAGGGCCATGCGGACATTGAAAGGGAGGATCTCACGACGCAGGTTCGGAAGTATGCGTGAGACCGTTCCAAGCTCAGCGAACGTACTCCGCTTCAGACTGTCAGCCAGCATGATCAGATCTGCTACGCGCAGTCCCGGCGTCAAACCGTAACGGCCGGGTTTGTATACAGGTCCTACGATATCCACCCGGTTGACAGCATCGAAGGCGATTTCGAGGACATGGACGACGTCGCCGTCTTCGAGTGTCTCCTTGCTGGCGAGCATCGCATCGGCTGTTTCAAAATTCAGATCGATCTGCATAACTTCCTTGTCGTACAGCCGGCGCTCTCTGAAAGGCACAATCCTCTCCAGATGGACGCGTTTCGTGTACGCGAAGAACCGGAGACCGCCCGCAAGTTGTATCAGATCGCTCAACGTCTCGCCATCCTTGACTTCATAGATAGCGGGCCGCGTGATATCCCCCACGATCGCAATGCGGCGTGTTGCCGGTGGAATAAACAGCACATCACCATCCATCAGCAACACATCGTTGGACTTCTGCATCTTCTGAAGATAGAAGTATAGATCGGAGGTCGGATTTTCACCTCCGCGTCTCGCGATCCGGATGTTGCGCATACTGCCGCTAATCGTCGGTCCGCCGGCTGCGTACATTGCAGAAAGGACGGTGGACATCGAAGGGATTGCATATCCCCCCGGGCGGGTGACCTCGCCCGTTACGTAGACCTGGATCGTCTTCAGCTTTCCCAGCGAGACATCAAGAAACGTCCGGGCCCTCGATCCTCCCTGAAGGCTCGAGTATACCGATGACATTCGATTGAGCAGTTTCTCCTGGAATTGCTGAAGCGTGAGGCCGTTCGCGCTCACCGGACCAACATCAGGAACGAGGAGGCTCCCTTCCTTGTTGATAGAGAGCTGACTGCTGAGCCTGGTTTCTCCCCAGAGCGTGAGTGTGACTTCATCGCCAGGTCCGAGCTGGTATGATGGGGGAGGTGGAGAGGCAGCCGACGGGATGAAAAACGAGGAGGGGAACTGGAAGATATCGAAACCATACGGCTGGATCAGGCTGTCAACGCCATACCGTGTGGAAAAGCCCGGTACCGGGATCCTCTTCGCAGTCCTCAGCGTGCGTGCAGTCGCGGTATCGAGATCGCCAAGAAACCGGTAGTTTGACCGCTGGGTCCCCAGGCGGGGATCTCCCATGATCGGATAGTCCATCCGCTCAAACCGGGTCTCTGTGCTTCCAGGGTTTGGGACAACCCGGAGGCGCGAGAGGTAGTCATCCAGACTGATCCCGTATTCCCTCGCTTTTGCAGTGGCTTCTTCCTTTGAAATGCCCAGGTCCTTGAGTTTCTGTTCAATTTCCGCGGGAGTCATTTTTTGAAGCTGACTCTCCGCTTCGGAGCGGATCTGTTCTTTGCTCTGTTCCTGTGCGATTGTGACGCCGGAAGGCGACCAGAGAATGATCAGCAGCACTCCGAGCATTCCGATGCGTTTTGCAGTTGCCTTTCTCAAAATCATACCATTTATTGTACAACCATTAACCATCTGACGCCGCCGCATGCTCATTGCTGTCATCTCCGATATCCACGGCAACCTCCAGGCCTTGCAGGAGGTTTTGAAAAAGGTCGAGGAGCTGAAGGCCGAGACAATCTATTGCCTCGGAGATACTGTTGGCTATGGGCCTTTTCCGAACGAGTGCGTCGACCTTGTCCGCAAGCACTGTACGGTCGTTCTGAAAGGAAACCACGATAGCGGGCTTGTGGGTGATACACCGCTCGACGATTTCAACCACTATGGAGTGAGCGCCATCCAATGGTCGCGGACGGTCGTAACCAAAGAGAATTTCGACTACCTCCACTCCCTCCCGTTCACAGCAGAACCAAACGGCCTGACGCTCGCCCATTCGTCGCCGATCAGGCCGGACGCGTGGAGCTATATTCTCACCATGAGAGCGGCTCAGGAAAATTTCGGGGCATTCAAAACCACGCTCTGTTTCATCGGCCACACGCATGTCCCGATCATCATCGGCGAAGACGGCTCCATCAACAAATACAAGGTGGGCGCCCGCCATATCCTCAACGTGGGAAGTGTCGGTCAGCCGCGCGATGGTAACCCCGATTCAGCATTCGGACTGTTCGACTCCGGCACCGGTGAGTATAGCCTGATCCGCGTCCATTACGAAATCGGNNCGACTATTTCAAGGATCGTAACATTTTACGCCGCTCATCTGTTGCTTAACATGCGAAAATCACTGTAAAGAATCAACCTGAAACAACCGGCGGAAACCGCCGATAGTGTCTTGTTTCAGGGTCGTTTATTCCGTATGTTTCACCTATAAGTTCGCCTGCAACCCGCATTCCCGGTCTGGAGGGGTGGGTGAGTGGCCGAAACCAACGGTTTGCTAAACCGTCGTAGGGTGTAAAACTCTACCGAGAGTTCGAATCTCTCCCCCTCCGCACAAAGTCAAGGGCACCTTCGCAGGTGCCCTTCGTCTTTTCATGCTGGGCGGGGCAGTTGATCCTGAGGGGAAAACGACGGGACTATCAGTCACGCTTGAAAACGGCGCCTGCAGCGGCTTGATTCTGCAAAATCCACTCTGATAATGGATTCCCGTCCGATGGAGGAGACAGAAAAAAGACTCGTCCGCGAACTTGTCGCGTATCTGAAGGGAGAGGGAGTGGACATCAAGGGAGCCCGGGGGATTGAGGGACTTGGTGCCCCCCCTCCCATCGCGAACGACGGCTACGGTTCAGCGCGCCCGCATCGCGCGGACGTCGTCGGGTTCGACCCGCAGAAACGGCGGATCGTGTTCGGCCTCGTGAGGCCCCAAAGGAGGAGCCTGGACAGCGAGGCGGCGCTGGAAGAGTACAATGTGTTCCTGGATCATAACGCGGGGGCGGGAGAACGAGCTTCGGCGTTATACGTGATAATGCCGCAGGACCTGCTTGCCGAATTCACGTCGATCGTCACCCATTACTTGCACAGGGAATACTGGCACCGGGTGGTGGCAGTGGGATCTACTGGCGGGAGTCCGCAGAGCTGACGTGGATGATAAGCTCCTGCCCCGCGACAATCTTGTTGCGGGTGATGTCATTCCAGCTCTTGAGATCGCGCGCCTCGACGTTGTGCGCCCGCGCTATCTCCCAGATCGTGTCACCCTTCTTCACCTTGTAGATCACGACCTTCTCCCCGCCGGCCCCGGGCCTGACCCCCTGAACAGCTTTCGTGTCGGCCGGGGAGGAGACGCGCCCCTCGTCATGTATGGCCAGTTCCTGCCCTGGCTTGATGCGGCTCGTCTTGAGGTGATTCCACTGCTTGAGCTCGCCTATGGAAACGCCCCGGTCCTGCGCGATCTTTTCGAGCGTGTCCCCCTTCTTCACGGTGTAGCTCCTGGAGGCATCCCCCCCGTTCTCCTCAGCCACCGAAGCTTCGTGTCTGGGGGGGAGCGTCGCCTGTTTTTGAGCGAACGTCATGCCGTCGATCTTTTCGTATCTGGCTGCATCCTGCTTGTCCACCCAGATCGTCAATTCGACCCCCTCGCGTATCGGCCGTCCGTACGGAATGTCGTTCCAGTTCCGGATGTCGGCTGCCCGGCAGCCATACCATTCAGCGAGGCGCCCGATCGTGTCCCCCTTCTTCACACTGTAGGTCAACCGCTTCTTGTCGTGCGTGTCGGCCGGCGGATGTTTCCGCGCAAACGAGAGCGCCTTTGCGATGCGTGATTTTCCGTCCCCGCGACGCGGAGAGGAGTCATCACCGGACCTGAGCGAGGGCTCGGTCCTTGCAGAGGTTGCCACGAGGCCGGCATAGCGCTCCGAGCCACGCGGGACAGGGATCGCCAGGCTCTTCCCTGCGGAGAGTTTTCTTCCCGGAGAGAGATGATTCGTTTCCTGTATGATGGACGAAGGTATTCCGTACTTCTTCGCGATGGATGCCAGGGTTTCACCCTTGCGGATCGCGTGAACAACCCAGTCCCTTTTTTTGTCGTCGGGGATCTTCGCGTACCGCTCTTTGAACATCTTTGTTGAACCGACGGGAATCCGAAGCTCATATCCCTTCAGGCCTGGAGGTGTGCACCACTGGACAAGCTCCGGGTTCAGGAGTCTCATGTCGTCGGGGTCGGCGCCGGCACATCCGGCAAGCACGTCCAGATCGACACAGTCGTCCACTCGTACCTTCTCGAAGGCCAGCGGCTTCTCGGGTATGATCCCCGTGAATCCAAACTGGGAGGGGTTCAATGCAATCAACGTCACTGCGATGTACTGAGGAACGTAGTTCCTGGTCTCGCGCGGGAGCTTCCTGCGCATCTCCCAGAAATCGGTCGATCCGCTCCTGCGTATCCCCCTGTACACCCGACCGGCCCCCGAATTGTAGGCCGCAAGCGCCAGATACCAATCGTTGAATTCCGCATGGAGGTCGCGGAGATGCCTTGCCGCGGCGCGTGTCGCCTTCTCAAAATCCCTGCGTTCATCATACCAGAAATTCCCGGTGAGGCCGTACATCAGACCCGTCCCTTTGACGAACTGCCACATCCCGACCGCCTTTCTCCAGGAGCGGGCGACAGGGTTTAGACCGCTCTCGGTCATGGCGAGATAGATGATCTCTTCCGGGACTTTCTCTTCCTTCATCACCTGTTTCAGGAGCGGGGAATAGCGGCCTGCGAGCTGGAGCCACCGGTCCATATGGTGCCTCCCCTTCCCCTGGAAGAACCGGATGTTNNGCAATTTCCGTAATCTCGTTGAGCTTCTCCCGGAGAGCGAAGACGGAAGTCTCAGGGCTGAGACTGTCTATGTGGGCTATATACTGCTCGTAGTCTTCAATGACCGCCCTGCTCAGGTCGTTGAAGTCCTTATTATTCTCAATGTTCGGGAAATAGCTCAACTGATCCAGCATGCCGATCGCCTGCTCGAACTGCGAGGCCGACCGTGTGGAATCGTGGTTCTCCCCGGCGGCAATTGCCGAAAGGTAATGCTGGCGGGCCTGTTCGAGAATCGCAGAGACAGCGGAATCTGAGGTTACTTCCTGGTCGCCCACCGCCAATTCATGGGACTGCGAGGTATCGGCGGCAGGGTCGTATGCAGTGGAAAAAGCCGGGCTTGGTACTCCTGAATCCTGCTGGGCGGCGGAAGAGGCAGAGGGCTCCTGGTGGCTCGCCTCTTCGGACGAGCAACCCGCGAGCATGACGCACAGACAAAAAACAGTTCCCCGGAGAACGCTCTGGTCCATTCCTCCCACCATCCGCTTTGAGAATATACGTATGCAATATATGAAGTTATTGCGCGACTTTCAAGAAAAATATGAGATACCGCCTGTTCCGGCTTACAGGGGGATGTTTCCGTGCTTCTTTTTGGGGTTTCCGTCCACCTTGTTGCCGAGTCTTTCAAGTGCGCGTATGAGTCTTGGCCTCGTTTCCGAAGGTTCAATGACCGCGTCGATGTATCCCCTGCTCGCCGCGAGGTAGGGGTTCGCAAATTTCTCACGGTATTCCGATTCCTTCTGGCTGAGGGCTTTTTCCTTGTCGGGGGCGGACTCAATCTCCCGTTTGAATATGATCCCAGCAGCCCCCTTGGGACCCATCACGGCGATCTCTGCTCCCGGCCAGGCAAAGTTGATGTCCCCTCTGATATGCTTCGAGTTCATGACGTCGTAGGCTCCGCCGTACGCTTTCCGCGTAATGACGGTAAGCCGCGGGACTGTTGCCTCGCAAAATGCGTAGAGGAGTTTGGCGCCGTTCGTAATTATCCCGCGCCACTCCTGGTCCGTCCCGGGAAGGAAACCGGGGACGTCCTCGAAGACCACCAGGGGGATGTTGAACGCGTCGCAGAAGCGAACGAACCGCGCCCCTTTGCGCGAAGCATCGATGTCCAGGACACCGGCAAGTATCGCCGGCTGATTCGCAACGATCCCCACTGCCTTCCCCGCCAGCCGGGCGAATCCCACCACAATGTTCCCGGCGTACTGCTCGTGTACTTCGAGGAAGCCCCCCCCGTCCACGACACGGGCGATGACCTGTTTCATGTCATACGGTTTGTTCGGATTCTCCGGCACGATGCTATCGAGCTCCGGGTCGCGCCGGTCGCTGTCGTCCGTGCTCGTGACCACCGGGGGGTCATCCAGGTTGTTGGAGGGGAAGAAAGCGAGAAGGTCCCGGATCTTCTGAAGACATTCCACTTCGTTCTCGCACGCGAAATGTGCGACTCCGCTCCGGCTCGCGTGGGTGACGGCACCCCCCAGATCCTCCGCCGTGACTTCCTCGTGCGTGACGGTCTTCACGACGTTGGGGCCCGTCACGAACATGTAACTCGTTTCCTTCACCATAAGAGTGAAATCGGTGATCGCAGGGGAATAGACCGCCCCGCCCGCGCAGGGCCCCATCACCGCGGAGATCTGGGGGACCACTCCCGAGGCGAGCGTGTTCCGCAGGAATATCCCGGCATAGCCGCCGAGGCTCACGACCCCTTCCTGAATCCTCGCACCGCCGGAATCATTGAGGCCGATCACCGGGCAACCCACCTTCATCGCCATGTCCATGACTTTGGCGATTTTCTCCGCATGGACCTCCGAGAGGGATCCGCCGAAGACGGTGAAATCCTGGCTGAAGACGCAGACGAGCCTGCCGCTGATTGTCCCGGTCCCGGTGACGACGCCGTCCCCCAGGTATTTCTGTTTGTCCAGCCCGAAGTCGCTCGTCCGGTGCTCCGCGAACATGTCCAGCTCCTCGAAGCTCCCTTCGTCCAGGAGTATCGCCAGTCGCTCCCGTGCGGTGAGCTTCCCCTTCTTGTGCTGGTCCTCGATCCGTTCGAGCCCTCCTCCAAGCAGGGCCTTCTCGCGGAGTCCGCGCAAATACTCGATGGAATTCCTGGACATAGACACCCCCTGTACCCGGATAGTGTGTTCAGCGCTTCGGTTTCAGAAACCCTGCGGCGACGAGCTTGGTCCGTTCCCAGTAGACCTGGCCGACCACGCCTCCCAGGATGAAGAGCACGCTCGAGAGATAGATCCAGATGAGCAAGACAAGGAAGAACGCATAGGGACCATAGATCAAGCCGATGATGGACCAGTCCGCAATGTACATCGCGAAAACCCTCCCCCCGATGATCCAGAGGACCGTCGTGGTCAGTGTCGATATCGCGGCCGCCGTGTGCGGCGGACGCACGTCGGTGATGAACCGGTAGACGATATAGAACATCACCGCGGTGAGGACCACGATCGTGAATGTCGGGAGCGCGCGGGTGTATCCCGCATCGACAAACGACTTGAGCGCCGGGACGTTCATTGCGAGAGGACGGAGAAGGGTGTACATCCAGATCGCGAAGTTCGTGGCGACGAAAAGGACGAACGCGAGGAATATGAATCCGATATCATGGGCGAGGCTGGAGAGGAGGCCCCGGGTTCTCTTCAGCTCATAGATCCTGTGAAGTACGGTCCGGACGGCGTCGAATATCGACGTGACGGTCCAGAGCAGCACCAGCAACCCTACCATGCCGATGGAGCGCCGGTAGGTGATGATCTCCGAGACCACAGACCTGATGGACGCCTTGATCTCCTCCGCATACGGCTGCTGGGGGAAAAGCGCATCGAGGAAATCGTTCACCTGGCCGAGGCTGGCGGAGTCAGAATTCAGAAGCGTCCCCACGACGGCCGCAGAGAGGAACAGCATGGGGAGCAGGGTGAGTATCCCGTTGAATGCCAGGCCGGAGGCGAGGAAGAGGATATCGTCTTCCTTCAGCTTGCGCCCGATCTGGCGAGCGTAGTGGTACAGGCTCTCGATCCGCCGAACCGCGACCTGCGCGGCGCGGATGATAAGGTCAATCATGATTTGGCATCATTGAGCATCAATCGGACGGGACGCTATTGCGGACGGAGGTTGGCATATTTCAGCATCAGGTTCTTGCGCCCGACACTGACAAAGTCCACCACCGCACGGGTGTTGTCCCCGCTTCCGTCGAGCGCAAGAATCCGTCCGTTCCCGAAGGATTCATGCACGACGCGCGATCCCACTTTGATCTGGAATGCGTCCTGCGATTCGTTCTCGTACTCAGGAGTCACATCGGAGAAGTATTTCTGGGAATCATCGGGAGCCCCCTTCGGTTTGCGCTCCGCAGGCCTGCGCATTCCGGGGAGGTCGGGCCGGCGATAGGGCGTTGCGCGGGGCCTGTTCCCCCCTTCCGGCCGGATGAGGGACTCGTCGATCTCATCGAGGAATCGGGATTTGGCCGAATGGGAGAGCTCGCCGAACCGGTAACGGGAGGCGGCCCAGGAGAGATAGAGTTTCTGTTTTGCACGCGTGATGCCGACGTACATCAGCCGCCTCTCTTCTTCCAGCTCCTTCCGGTCGCTCTCCGCTCCACCGAGCGGAAAAAGCCCCTCTTCCAGACCGGTGATGAACACCACCGGAAACTCCAGCCCCTTGGCGGCATGCAGCGTCATGAGCGTGACGGCGTTGCGCCCGAATTCGGCGGTGTCCAGGTCCGAGACGAGGGAGACCTCGGCCAGAAAATCCTCCAGCTTCGCTTCCTGGTTGGACTCGGGCTGCTTCTCGCTGAACTCCGTCAGCGCCGAGACGAGCTCCTGTATGTTTTCCCTCCGGTTGAGCGACTCCGATGTGTTTTCTTCCTTGAGGGCCTGGAGGACGCCGATTTCGTCAACAAGCGCGCGGGCAAGTTCCCCCACGGACATCTCCTCTTTGAGACGGATGTACTTCATGAGAAGGGCGTGGAATTGCCGCACGGATTTCAACGTCCGGTCTGCTATGACTCCTTCCAGGTGACCCGACGGGAGAAATTCCAGCAGGGTGACCCGGTGCGCATCGGCAAGTGACCGGATCTTCCCGACCGTAGTATCGCCTATCCCCCTGGCCGGGACATTGATCACCCGGAGGAGGCTCTCCGTATCCGCAGGGTTGGCAAGGACGTTCAGGTACGACAGTATGTCCTTTATTTCTTTCCGTTTGTAAAACGCCACTCCCCCCACGATGATGTACGGGATCCCGTTTCGCCGCAGGGCGTCTTCGATCGATCGGGACTGGGCATTGGTCCTGTACAGGACGGCAAAGTCCTTGAGATCGAGCTTCCTGTGCAGGGATTCTTCCTGGACCGCGGAGACGACTTTGTAGCCTTCATCCCTGTCGTCTTCACATGTCTGGAGCGTAATCAGGTCTCCGGTTGCATTGGATGTCCAGAGCTTTTTTGGAATCTGGTCGATGTTGTGGCGAATGATCCCGTCCGCCGCCGCGAGTATTGTTTGCGTCGAACGGTAGTTCTCCTCAAGCCGGAACACCCGGCACTCGGGGTAGTCCTTCTCAAAATCGAGCATGTTCCTTATATCGGCGCCCCGGAATGCATAGATGCTCTGCGCGTCGTCCCCGACGACACAGATGTTGTGATGGAGACCTGCGAGCTCGCGGAGGAGGCGGTACTGGACCCTGTTGGTATCCTGGTACTCGTCCACCAGGAGGTACTTGAACCTGTACTGGTACCGCTCGAGGACATCCTTGTGGTGTGCGAACAATTCCAGCGGCTTCAGCAGGAGGTCGTCGAAGTCCATCGCATTCGACTTTTTCAGACGCCTCTCGTATTCCTCATAGATGAGCGCGGTTTTCTCCGCCATGGGATCGGGACTCGTCTCCCTGTAGGCCTTCGGGGAGACCATGGAGTTTTTCGCCAGGCTGATTCGCGAGCGCACCCCCTGGGGGCTGAACTGTTGTCCGGGGATCCCGAACGAGTTCATGATCGATCGGATAAGGGAGAGCGAATCATCGGAGTCGTATATCGTGAAGCTCCGCTGGTATCCGATGCGCTCTGCCTCGAACCTGAGCATCCGTGCGAACATGGAATGGAACGTCCCCATCCAGATTCCGCGGCTCCCCTCTCCCACGAGGCCGGCGATCCGCTCCTTCATCTCACCGGCCGCCTTGTTCGTGAATGTGAGAGCGAGGATGGACCCGGGCGCGACACCCGTGTCAATGAGATGGGCGCACCTGTACGTGAGAACGCGCGTCTTGCCGCTGCCGGCCCCTGCAACGATGAGGACAGGACCGTCGACCGCGCTGACCGCATCACGCTGGACCGGATTGAGCTCCTGGAGGAATGACATCCCAAAAGTATAACGAAAAACGGAGCGGAAGGCAAGATTGTCGACCCCGCCTGAGAGCGGCGGGATCAGCGATGGCGCCTCAGGCGCCATCGACGATCAGGGCGAGGCTGTCAGATCAGGAGGGAACCTTCGGCCTTCAACAGGAACTCTTTCGTCTTGAGTCCGCACGAATAGCCGACGAGTGAGCCGTCCGTGCCGAGGACGCGGTGGCACGGGACGATGATCGGTACCGGGTTGGCGGCGTTGGCGCGACCCATCGCCTGGAATCCTTTGCTCGTGCCCAGGCGTTTGGCGAGCTGTTTGTAACTGATGGTGGTGCCGTAGGGAATCTTGGCCACCTCTTTCCAGACACGCGTCTGGAACGGCGTTCCGATGAGATCGATGGTGCAGGTGAACTTCGCGAGCTTTCCGGAGAAATACCTGTTGAGCTGATCCATCACTTCCTTGTTCCGCGAGCGGTTGTCCACCACCTGGCTGTCGTCGAAGTTCTCGCGCAACCACCGGAGAAAATCCCTCTTCGTCTGGCGCGGGACGCTCACCTTGCATACGCCTTTGTCGGTCGATGCGACGTAAATCAGTCCGACTTTTGATTCGAATGAAGTGCAGTACACCATGGGACGAGAGAATGAATGTCGCAGCGTGAGAGCAGGCGTAACTCCCTGAGAAGCGCAACGGGGGTAGCCTGAGTATAGAGAATTGACCCCTGAAAGGCAAGTGAAATCAGAAGAAGGCGCGCACTTCCGCCCGGGCCGTGTGCACCGGCGGGGAGCCCCCCTCCGTCCTTCCGTCATATGTCGCTGACGCCTGGATGAACGCCGTGACGCGATAGTCGAACCCCGCCCTCCAGATCCACGTCTTCCCCGCCACCCTTCCCCCTGTCAGTTCGTACGGATATGAATCAAGTGTTCGCCCGACAAGTTCTTCTTCACGGGAACCCTCCACCCTCGCCTGACCCGCCCCCTGGAACGCGTAGACAAGCCTGACCGATTGTGCGTTCAACGAAGCGCCCAGGTCAGGCGTCTGAAACCTGTCGGTGGACTTTGCAATATCGAACTTCATCCCCAATTCCAGGTTCTGTTCCGGCCTGTAGGAGATGTCAAGAGACACGGAATTCGAAAGTATGTCATGGACCCTCGTCGACACTTCCTGCGACGACACCCTGTCGATTTTATTGACGTAATCGAGCTGATTCGATATTTCGGGGACGAGCTGCCACCGGAGGCGGACTGACCTTTCGCGACCGTACGAATGCTCGATCCCTCCCGCAAAGTTGATGAGGCCGTGTGTTTGCGAATACCGGCCCCTCATCGTAAAGAGCGTCTGTCCCTCGAAGAGAAACAGATCCTGTGTAAACAGTTGAGAGCCAGCGAGTGTCGTCGAATCCTGGAGAAAGTGGTTGAGGTTGAGGAGGTAAATCTCTTTAAGATCGTGTTCGCTGCTCTTTTCTTCGATCCTGGCGTATGTCTCCGTGGAAACGGCAGAAAGAGCGTCACCCATGAAGCCGCTTCCGCGCCGGATGAACTTCGCCGGCGTGAACCGGACGCGGGTGCTCGTTTTCAGGTCGATGATGGGATACATCTCGTCGGTCGGGACCGTGATCGCGACATAATCACCATCGAACCTGGCGGGGACGAACTCGTCGGGATCCGCAATCCCGTTATGATTGAGGTCCCCCAGATAGGCATAGTTGCCGGTCCCGGGCGCAACGTGCACGAAGATCCGTTCGAGCTTCGACGTCCGTTCGGTCGCGACCTCGTAGTAAAGATCAGCGTCGATCCCTCTGTTGAGGGGAGCATACCGCGACTGGCTCCGGACGAGGACCGTCTGAATATCCGAATTCCCGAGCTGCTGGAATTCTGACGTGAACCTCTTCTCACGCAATGTCACATCGAGCGCCGTGGTGAGGTTGGCGGTTTCAGCCATCCGCCCCGAATATGTTTGCGTAAACGATTCCGACTCCCGCAGGAGCGCCCCCGCATTAGCGACGTCGTCATTCCTCCAGAGATATTCAAGCGAAAAGGTGAGGGGACCGACCCCCTTCAACGCAAGCTTCGGGCCGAACTGATCGAAGGCAAGGCTCCCGTCTTTGTACTGACTCCCGTCGGCGGGTGTGATCTCCCGCCGCTCTCCCTCATACGAGAATGCCGGTGTGGCTTTCCACAGTGCATACGAGACGGTCCCCCGCTGGCGCAGCCAGTTGCTCACATCGTCAAGCGAAAGCTGCGTTGAGTTCACATGTTCGACCGTATAAGCCACAACCGGCAGATCCGGTTGATGAAGAGAGAAATCCCCCGAGGTGCGCGTCGAGCGAAGGTCGTCTCCCCGTGTAATACTTCCGTAGCTCCCCCCGACGGCGATCCCGGCGGCAGGGAGATAGCGGAGGTTCGCCTCCCGTATCTCCTCATCCCCTTCCGAGAGGGAATCGACCCCCCACTTCCTCGTAAATTCGATGTCGTTCGTCCTGTCGATCGGCGTAAAGAGCTTCCCGACGCGGCGGTCGTTTAATTGGATGTCGAACCCGCCGATGTCGGTACCGCCGACTGTGACGTTCCGGGGATTATAGGACAGACCGAATTTCATGGCTCCGCCCGACGTTATGACGCCGGGGAGATCGGAAAACCGGTTGGCATTCGATTGGCTCGTCGCATACTCGGCGCTGACCGTCATGCTTTTTACAGGCTGGAGGTCAACGGAGAAGTCCATCACCTGTTGCGACTCGGGGAGCGGAAGATACCGGATGGGAAGGTAGTCCCCTCCTCCTGCCCCTTTCCAGATGAAGACCCCCACCTGCTGGCGGAAGTACTCTCCCTGCCCGGCGCCGACGAACGAAAACGCAACGAGATAGTGGGCGGTGGTATCCCCGGGAGCATACCGGTAATACGTCACGGCTCCTCTTCCCGCGACGACGGTGTCGACACGCACGTATATCCCTCCGGTATCGACGCGGCTCACACCGCTTTGTATGGCCTTGTTCCTGTCCCCCCCCGCCTGTTCGAGAACGGTCCGCGCGCTGTCCGTCACAGTGAAATCGATCGGCGCGTCCGGATTGTCCGCTTCGCGGACAAACGTGAAAGTGAACCGGGCCTTCCCGTCATAGAATGAGGACGCAGACTGGGCCGCGACAAGCGACCGGGAATATTGCCTGTCGGTGTATTCGTAGTCCACGGTGATGCGCGATGCCGACGTGATCAACCGCCGGGGCATGAACGTCAGCTCTCCTGTGGAATAGTCGATTGTGTAGTCATTGGTCTCCCCGCGGGTCTGGCTCTCCCCGTTGACGTACACTTTCTCCGTCCCTGCAATGACGATGATCGCCCGCTCCCCGTTTTTTCCGGTAAGGAGATACGGCCCCTGGACCGCATCCAGCCCGTTGAACTGCATGGTGTTGAATTTTCCGCGGGTCACAGCCCCCGCGATCAGGACCGACTCCCCCGCAGATCCGAACCGGTAGTCCGCAGTCCCCTTTGCTCCCTGCAGTTTCCTGCTGAGCCTGGAGAACTCCTGTCCGTTCAGGTCCAGGACGAAATCCCCCATTGTCGCGGCGAGGTTCGTGCTCCGTATCTCGATGAACACTTTGTCGAATTCCTGGAGGGTCTGGGTCGTCCCTTCGGGCTGAATCGGGGTGTTGTCATCCGTCAGCGAGGCTGCGACGTCGATATCCGACCCGAGTTTCCCCGAAAGCTGCATGCGGAATCCCGAGTTCAGAGAGAGGTCCCTGTTCGATCCCACGGAGAATCCCCGTACGATCGAGCCGCTCTTTTGCAGATTTGCGCCGAATATGTCATCAATCGTGAATCCGCCCCGGGGCCGCGCAACCCTGAGGGAGTCTTTCCCCGTGCTATCCCGGAGTGTGATGAGCGATCGCCGTGCGTAAAAGGGCTCGAACCGGAAGGGGAAGTATTCATAGCGGACCGTGAGCGTGTGGCCTCCAGGCGCTGGAGAGGAGGAGAGACGCGCCAGGAACAGGGTGTCAAGGCTCAGCGTCCCGAACCTGTACGACAGGGAGTAGTCGGTGCCGCGCCGGAGCACCCGGGCGCTATCGAGGAGCAGGGTGTCGGTTCCGGAAGCAATGAACTGATCCGGGAGGCGGATAAGTGAATCCTTGAGTGCCGGAGTCAGCGGGAGGCGGACAACGTTGGCGGGGAGCGAAGGACCCTCCTGCGCAAGTGCCAGGGGCTGGAAAATGCAGAGCAGAACAAGAACCCGGGGAATGGCAATGCGGAAATGCGGTATGTGGGAGCGCCGGGTCATCTTTCAGAAAAATATACCTGAAACCTGAACGTGAGTAAAGATGAGCCGGGTGGGGTCGTCTCCTTCGAATCTGGGTGGACAGGGCTTCTACAAAGTTAACCCGCGGCGGTGACTTAATCAATATGCAGCAACGGCGGGAGTTCACCGTAGCGGATTGTCGTGGATGGATTGAAGGGATTCGGGTAGCTCTGCTGCAGCTTGAATGCGACGGGGGTCGGGGGAAAGATTGTTTGATCTTCGCGACTCTCCTCCGTATATTGCAGTATCGTTAAGGAGAGCAGTCAGAACAGGCTGCTTTCGCGAGCCAAAGTGGCGGAATTGGTAGANNGCGCTGGACTCAAAATCCAGTGGTGGCAACACCGTGAGGGTTCGAGTCCCTTCTTTGGTACCAGCATTGAACTTTCCCTGAAAAACCCCGGGTCGGCCCCCTTCCACAGACATCGCCGACCTTCAAAGAGGACGACCGTACTTTACGCCCTGCCGCTTCAACTCGCAACGAAGCAATTCCCGACGGCTAAAGCACATTCTCATCGCCTGTGCTCCAAGTCACTGACTATTAAAGGGAGTTTCCTATATTTGGGGTAGAAAAAGGAGCTACCTATGCCGCGCAANNTGACCTACGGGCTTGAGTCAGGGGCGTTCGTGCCGTTTTACCGTGGGCATCAGGCGCTCTGCATCGCCTGGCTAGTCCTGGGCTGCGTCGCCATGGCCGCCAGTTTCATCAATTTTCGTTCCCTTAAGCGGTTCGGGTTCACCGACCTGCACTTCTATCTCCCCTGGGTAAAAGCAAGGGCGAAATAGTCCCGTATCCCCACATAAAAAAAGCCCCGCCGATCCCGGAGGGGCTTTCACCGCAGGAGTTTCCCCCCGTTATCAGTCCGTAAACCTGTATTTCTTGAGCGTCACGATGCTTTCCTGAAGGACGACCTTGGCGAAGCCGGTCGCAGGGACGGCGAGCAGCATCCCCAGCATACCGAATAGCTCCCCCCCGATGATTATCGCCATAAGAACGAGGAGGGGATGCATGTGCACGCCCTTCGCCACGAGGAGCGGCTGCACCAGCATGTCGTCGGTAAGCTTCAGGATGATGAACGCAAGGACGATCTGGAGTGCCAGCGTTACGTCTCCTGCATCGAACAGCGCCACCGCCACGGCCGGGAGGGCGCCGGCAATCGGTCCGACATACGGGATCAGATTCGCGAGTCCTGCGAACACGCCGATAAAAAGGAAGTACTTCACACCGAGAAGCCAGAGCGCGATCGTCGCGAGAACACCGAACACCACGGCATCCGTAAACTGGCTCCGGAGATAATTCCCGAGCTGAAGGTCCATCTTGTAGAGGAGGTCGAGTGCGAATTCGAAATACCGGTTCGGCACGATGCTGATGAACATTTTCTTCATCTCGCGGCCGTCCTTGAGTAAAAAAAAGACGATGAAGGGGACCGTCACGGCATACAGGACGATCGAAAGCCCTTCACGAAGTATGAAATCCATGATCGTATCGCTCAGATACGAGCTGAACTGCTCAATCTTCTCCTGCAGATTCACAGCGCCAAGCCCGATGAAGCCGAGCTTCGTGCGAACGACGGCCTGAAGGCGAAGAATCACCTCCGAACTCTGCCGTGACCCCGCGCCGCTGCGCATGGTCTGGATATGGTTATAGACCACAGGGGCAAGGATGCTGAAGAGTATCCACGCAATGGAAATGACGAAAAGGAAGAACACGACGGTGCTTGCAGTACGTGAGAGTCCCCGCACTTCGATCGCCGTTACAAGAGGATCGAATATGTAAGCCAGAAGGAACGCTACGACGACCATCTTCACGACGCCGGGGACCAAAAGGAGTAGGAGGATCAGGAGCGCGAGACCCGAGATCGCGAGCCAGCGGTTCAGGACGAGAGACCGTGCCGGGTTCATGGGCGCCTCGATCCTTCTTCGGTCTTTTTCGCCCGGGGATGTCTGGCCGTGACGCCGGGGGGCGCTCCCTGCGCGAGCAGGGTCTGTACCCTCTCGTTCACCGCCCGGAGCCGCATCCCGATAATGGCCGCGAGGCTGAGGACGATTTTCACGCCAAGGTGCGGGTTCCGTTCGATCAGGGAGAAGAGGTCGGGCTGAAAGAAGCCGAATATCCGGCAGGGAGTTTTCGCGACCGCGGTCGCCGACCGGCTCCCGCCGTCAAGGAGGGGAAGCTCCCCGAAGAATTCGCCGTCCCCCAGCTCGGTCATATTGTCATGGGATTGGTCCGTCAGAATGCTGACCCTGCCTGTCTCGATGATGTACATGCCGAGNNCGGCGTCCGAGCTCCGAAAAAATCGGAATGGAACGGAGAGTGTCCCTGAACCTGACCCTCTTCCCCTCGTGCTTTTTAATTCCGAAAAGCGACCAGAAATCCATGTGCGTAACTCCTGTAATTACTTGAGGATGTCGCCGACAGATTGTTTCCTGTATCCACCGGGGAGCGAGAAGACGTCCTCTCCGAGCGACCGTTTTTCGATCTTCAGAACCTCCTGTGAATCCACGACCTTCCCCTCGATCCGCGTGTTCGCGAGAAGCGGATAGATGCCGAGCTTCGTGAGCTCATCGTTCCACGCCGTTCCCTGTCCCGCGCGTTCCTCTCCGAGCGCACGGGCAAGCGCCGCGGAAAGCCCCCGCAGATCCTTCGTCCCCCAGATCTCCGTTTCCGCCTCCCCCTGGCCTATGAGAAATTGTTCGCACCGGTAGCCCAGAATTTTCTTCGTCTTCCCTGTCTTCTTCATCGGTGCCGGCGCGCCCCCCTCGGCGGCCGCATCCTCTTTTGTTTTCCCCTGCGGGACCTCGAAGTACGTCTTGTTGTCGTCGTCAAGCATCCGGATCACCCGAAGGTCGGAACGGTAGATCATCGTGCTTGCGGGCGTCGTGGACGTTGCAGAGGTCGTGATCTTCGCCATCGCCCCCTTGATCCACATCGTCATAACGTATTGTTGTTCAGCACCGAGTTCATCCGTCGTCCTGTTTCTGCTTTCGATCACGCCCTCGAATTGAGCGCGTAAAGTCCCGCAGGCGAGAAAAAGGAGCACCAGGATACGGATCATGGGGCAGTGATAAAGGAAGCTGTTCGGAAGAGCCCGCCTGCATGAAGCCGACGGTACACCAAAGATAGAAAAAATCGACACAACAATAAAGAGACGCCCGTCACAACTTCCGGAGAAGGAGGAAGACCGGGAGGAGCACCGCCCCGGCGACGAATCCCCCCGCATGAGCCCACCAGGCGACTCCCCCTGCGGCAGCATCTCCCCCGGCCGCCGCAAGCGCCCCCTGGATGAACTGGAGGAGGAACCAGAACCCGAGGAAGAAGAACGCCGAAAGTTCTACGACCGGGAAAAAGACAAAAAGCGGTATTAACGTCAGCACCCTTGCGCGCGGATAGAGGAGAAAGTACGCCCCCAGGACCCCCGAGATGGCCCCGCTGGCCCCTATGAGCGGGGCAACCGAATTCTGCTGTGCATAGACCTGAACCAGTGCCGCGCCCGCGCCGCAGAGGAGGTAAAAGACAAGATAGGACCCATGCCCGAGGCGGTCTTCGACATTGTCTCCGAATATGTACAGGAAGAGCATATTGCCGAGCAGGTGCATCCATCCTCCGTGTACGAACAGTGAGGAAAGAAGCGTGAGCGCGGGGCGCACCGCCATATGCCCCTTAAGAAGCGATGCAGAGACATCCGCCGGCGTCACACCTGTTACCCGTACGAAGTGCTCCACCTTCGGGCCGAGAGAGAGCTCATAGAGGAAGACGCCTCCGCAGAGCGCGATGAGCAGGTAGTTCACGAACGGGACGGTCTTCGACTTGATGGTATCCCGGAGAGGAATCATCGGCGGGACCTTACGGGCGGGAGGTTGGTCATGTGCTGGCTGCAATGGTAACGCTTCCGCGCCTGATTGTCAACCGTTGCCTTGCATTTCCCCGGCCGGATTGCTATCTTTGCGCACTGATCTGTTCTCTCACCCGCTCCCGCTTCCCGTGAGGCTCGTTCCGCCCTACATAGAATCCCTGGAGCCCTACAAACCGGGGAAGCCGATCGCCGAGTTGCAGAAGGAACTCGGCATCACGGATGTGGTGAAGCTGGCCTCGAATGAAAACCCGCTCGGCGCTTCCCCCCTCGCCCTCGAAGAAATGCGGCACCACATGGAGGATCTCCACCGGTACCCCAACGGCGGGCTGGACCTCCGCGAAGTCCTTGCCGGACGATTCCGGCTGAAGATCGGCAACGTCATCGCGGGGAGCGGCTCCGAGGGGATCATGTCGAACATCATTCGCGCCTTCCTCTGCGACGACGACGAGGTGCTCACCTCCGAAGGGACATTTGTCGGCTTCTACGTCCTTGCCCGCTCACGGGGGACCAGGCTTGTCACCGTCCCTCTGAAGGAATACCACTTCGATCTTGAAGCCATCGCCTCGCGCATCAACGATCATACGAAAATCATCTATCTCGCAAACCCCAACAATCCCACCGGCACCATTTTCACCAGGGCTGAATTCGACGCCTTTATCAAACGCGTGCCACCGCATGTCCTCATCATACTCGACGAGGCGTACTTCGAATACGCGCAGCGCAGTCCGGATTATCCGGACTCGATGGCCTACAGGTACGACAACGTCATTACGTTGCGCACTTTTTCCAAGGCTTTCGGGATCGCCGGGATGCGGATCGGGTACGGCTTCGCCCACGACTCACTGATCACAAACCTGCTGAAGGTCAAGCTCCCCTTCGAGCCGGGCACGCTCGCGCAGGCGGCGGGTATCGGCGCCCTGCGGGACGAGGGGTTCCTGAAAAGGACGCTCGAAGTCAACGAAGAGGGGAAACGGTCGCTGATTCCGCGCCTCCGGTCGCTCGGGCTCACAACGGTGGAGACAGAGGCGAATTTCGTCTGCGTCCCGCTTGCGGACGAATCGTCCGTCGATGCGCTCTACGGCGGGCTCCTCTCGCACGGAGTCATTATCCGTCCCCTGCGGGCTTTCGGGCTCCCCCATTGCGTCAGGATCACTATTGGCACAGAGGACCAGAACCGGGTTCTTCTCGGAGCATTGAAGAGCGTCCTGGCATCGATGCACCCTACAGCCGTAATTCCCTGAACGACCGTCCCGTCAGGTGAGATCGGGCGCGGCATGAAACGAAAAAGCGGAGAGCCTTCCATGGAGGATTTCCTTCCGATCAACGGAACGGATTACGTCGAGCTGTATGTGGGAAATGCCAAACAGTCCGCCCATTACTACCGTTCGGCATTCGGCTTCTCACTTGTGGCCTATGCGGGGCCGGAAACGGGCATGCGCGACCGCGTGTCATACGTCCTTCAACAGGACAAGATCCGTCTGGTGTTGACCACACCGCTCAGGGACGACGGCCCGATCGCCCAACATGTCACGAGGCACGGGGACGGCGTCCGGGATATCGCACTCTGGGTGGACGACGCGCGATCTGCCTACCGGGAGACAACGATGCGGGGCGCGAAGGGGATCCGCCCCCCGGAGGTTCTGACGGACGATGCGGGAGAGGTGATCCGCTCCTCGATCGCGGCGTACGGCGACACCATCCACACGTTCGTAGAACGGAAGGGCTACCGGGGGGTCTTCCTTCCGGGCTTCCGCCCGGTGCCGGGCCCCGACCCGGTGGCACGCCCTGCCGGACTCATGTACATCGACCATATGGTGGGGAATGTGGGATGGGGCGAGATGAACGCCTGGGTCCGCTTTTACGGGGATGTCATGGGATTCCGCCTGTACCAGCATTTCGACGACAACGACATCAGCACGGAGTACTCCGCGCTCATGTCAAAGGTGATGGCGAACGGGAACGGAAGGATAAAGTTTCCGATCAATGAACCCGCGCACGGGAAGAAGAAATCACAGATCGAGGAATACCTGGAATTCTACCGGGGCCCCGGGGTTCAGCATATTGCGTGCGCCACCGACAGCATTATCGATACCGTGGAACAACTCCGCGCACAGGGGGTCGAGTTCCTCCGGGTCCCCCCTGCGTACTATCATGAGATGACGGGACGTGTCGGCAGGATCGATGAGCCGCTCGAAGCGCTCGAGCGCCTCGGTCTTCTCGTCGACAGGGACGACGAGGGGTACATGCTCCAGATATTCTCCAAGCCGGTGCAGGACCGCCCGACTCTTTTTTTTGAGGTGATACAGAGGAAAGGGAGCAGGAGCTTCGGGAAGGGGAATTTCAAGGCCCTGTTCGAGGCGATCGAACGGGAACAGGCCCTCCGGGGAAATCTCTGACCGAATGCCCATGAAACTCTGCACGTTTGAAGTGTCGACCAGCCTCGGGAAGCACAGGCGCTTCGGGGCCGTCATCCCGGGAGGGATCGTGGATATGAACTTCGCGTGCGCCTGGCATCTGGCCCGCAAGGGTGAAGCCCGTCCCCGGGCACTTGCGGACGTGCTCGTTCCCGATTCGCTCCTTGAATTCATCAGGGGCGGAGACACGTCGATGGGGTTTGCGCGTGCGACACTCGCGGCGCTCGAGGAGGAATGCACGGACGGGCGCGTCCCTCCCTCCGGCCCCAATGACGAAACGCTGGTGTACGGGGCGGGGAACGTCCGCATGAGGCCCCCTCTTCCGGAACCGCCGTCGGTCCGCGATTTTTACGCTTTCGAATCGCATGTGAAGAAAGGATTCGAGAAGAGGGGCGAGCCGATGCCGCCGGAGTGGTACGAGATCCCGGTGTATTATACAAGCGGGCGGCAGAACATTATCGGCCCGGAGGACGATGTGCTCTGGCCCTCGTTCACGGAGAAGTTCGATTATGAGCTCGAGATCGCACTCGTGATCGGGAAAACCGGGCGCACCATCCCCGCGGAAGGTGCTCGGCAGTACATCGCAGGCTTCACCGTGATGAACGATTTCAGCGCGAGGGACATTCAGCGGAGAGAGGTGCGCGTCCGGCTGGGTCCCGCCAAAGGGAAAGACTGGTGCACCGCCATGGGCCCCGTCCTCGTCACGCCGGATGAGATCGGGGACCCGTATAACCTCGCGATGACCGCGCGGGTCAACGGCGAGGAATGGTCGCGGGGGAACACTTCATCGATTCACTGGAAATTCGAGCAGATGATCGAGTTCCTCTCCAGGGACCAGACCATTTACCCGGGAGACGTGCTCGGTTCCGGGACGGTCGGCACGGGGTGCGGCCTGGAGCTCGATCGGTGGGTCAAACCCGGCGACGTATTAGAGCTGGAAATAGAAAAAATCGGCATCCTGCGGAACAGGGTCATCCGGAAATAACTCCCGGTCCCTGAACAGCCACATTGTGAAGGAGATACCTGTCCATGTACCCGCTCAGGAAGGGGAAGACCGCTCAGCAGGCCCACGTGGGGCTGCCCGAGGGAACATTTGAGGAGGAGCACGGGAGAAGAGGGTTCTACGGAAAATCCGCCCATCTTTACCATACGCATCCCCCGACGGGCTGGATCCGCTTCGAAGGGAAACTGCGGCCCCACTGCATCGACTGCAACAAGCTCCACCCCACCGACATGGACGATCCGAAGGGGTCGCCCGTCCCCTTCCTCGGAAACGGCGACGTCCGCCTGTCGGTCTCGCGGCGCTCCGCCCCCATGCCGTTCTATTTCCGTAATGCGGACGGCGACGAACTCTATTTCATCCACCGGGGGAAAGGGGTGATCGAGACCGATTTCGGCCCGCTCAAGTTTGAGCCGGGGGACTATATCATTCTCCCGAGGGCTGTCACGTACCGGGTGGTCCCGGAAACCTCAGACAACTTCTTTCTCATTATCGAGTCGAAAACGGAGTTCGACCAGCCCGACAAGGGACTGATCGGGCAGCACGCGCTCTACGACCCGGGCGTGATCGTCACACCGGAACCCGCGCCGATCCTCGGCGAGGACCGTGAATGGGAGATCAGGATCAAGGCCGGAGAGGAGTTCTCCTCGGTCGTGTACCCGTTCAACCCGATGGACGTGGTGGGGTGGAAGGGAGATCTGACCGCGTGGAAGATCAACCTGCGCGACATCCGCCCCGTGATGAGCCACAGGGCGCATCTCCCGCCGAGCGCCCACACGACGTTCGTTACGCAGGGGGCGGTGGTCTGCAGCTTCGTTCCCCGCCCTCTCGAGGAGGACCCGGAAGCGCTGCGTGTCCCGTTCTTCCACCGGAACACGGATTACGACGAATTCATATTCTACCACGACGGGAACTTCTTCAGCCGCGACAACATCAAAGCCGGCATGGTGACCCTCCACCCGCGGGGCATCCATCACGGCCCCCACCCGAAGGCGCTCGCAGGACAGAAGAACAAGACGCATACCGACGAATACGCGGTGATGCTCGACGGGCTCAACCCGATCGACGTGCTCCCCGCCGGGGAGGCCGCGGAATGGCATGAGTACTGGAAATCCTGGGCGGGGCCTGCCGCCCCATGAGGATGCTTCCGTCCGGAAACGCGCCCCGCGACGTGTACAGGCTGATGACCGCGATGACCGGTCCCCCCTGAGGGAGACGGGATCGATACTGCGTGAATAGAACTTTTCAGTGAGGAGGCCCGGATGTCCGATCTTTCACCCGCCCTGCTCGAGAANNATAAGCCCTTCCTCATATACTACGAGGACGGAGGAAAGCGGACCGAGCTCTCGTACAGGGAATTCTACGAAGAGGCCTGCAGGACGGCGAACTTCCTCCAGTCGGCGGGGATCGCCAGGGGGGACCGCGTTGCCACAGTCTCGTTCAACCACTGCGACACCGTCATACAGTATTTCGCCGCTTTTCTCCTCGGGGCGGCACTCGTCCCCGTCAATGCGGGGGAAGACGACAGGCGGATCAGGTACGTACTCCGGAATTCCGGGGCAAAGCTCGTCTTCGTTCACGACCAGTTCGTGGACAGGATTGCGGGGTTCCGGGAGGAGCTTCCGGATCTGCGCCTGATCGTGGAGGCCGGTGAACATTTGCACCCCGACCTCCCCCATTTCCGGACCGCGGTCCTGAACCAATCCCCCCGTTTTCGTCCCCCATCACCGCCGGAGCTGGAAGACGTGGCGCTCATCGTCTATACTTCGGGGACAACGGGAAACCCGAAGGGGGTGCTCCTTGTTCAGTACAATCTCCTCGTCGACGCGATGAGCATCGCCGAGTGGCACAGGTTTTCGGAAGACCAGAGGATGATGTGCGTCCTCCCGATCCATCACGTCAACGGCATCGTCGTCACGCTCATGACGCCGCTGTACGCGGGAGGGGGGGTCGTCCTGAACCAGAAGTTTCACCCCGACCGGTTCTTTGAACGGATCAGCATCGAACGAGTGACCGTCGTCAGCGTCGTCCCCACGCTGCTGCAGTTTCTCCTCCACGCCGGGCTCAACATGGAAGCGTACAAACTGGCACACTTCCGCCATCTGATATGCGGCGCGGGCCCCCTGACCGTGGAGCTTGCCCAGAAGTTCGAACAGTCGTTCAAGATCCCCATTATGCACGGGTACGGACTCTCCGAAACCACTTGTTATTCCTGTTTCCTCCCCATCGACCTCTCCCGGAGCGAACACCGGGAGTGGATGTCCGCTCACGGATTCCCCTCCATAGGAGTTCCGCTCCCGGTAAACGAGATGGCGATTCATGATGACCGGGGGGACGAGCGCGCAGAAGGTGAAAAGGGAGAGATCGTCATACGCGGGCACAACGTCATGGCGGGCTATTTCCAGGACCCGGCTGCCAATGAAGCGGCGTTTGCGCACGGGTGGTTCAGGAGCGGTGACGAGGGTTTCTTCCTTTACGATGAACAGGGGCGGAAGCAGTTCTTCATCACCGGGCGGATAAAAGAGCTCATTATACGCGGAGGCGTGAACATCTCGCCGTTTGAGATCGACGAAGTGCTTATGAGCCTCCCGGGGGTGGAAGCGGGTATAGCCGTGGGATTCGAGAACGACTGGTACGGGGAAGAGGTGGGCGCATACGTGAAGCCGAAAAAGGACGTCATACTCTCAGAGGAACAGGTCCTCAGGGCGTGCAGAAGGCAGCTCCCCTATACGAAATCCCCCAAGGTGGTGATCTTCGGAGGGGATGTCCCGGTGACGTCGACGGGGAAATACCAGCGGTCAAGATGCCGGGACCTCTTCCTGGAGTGGAAGACGACTCAGTTCAAAGAATAGCGGTACCCCTCCACGCGGGGCCTGCAGCACCGCCGGGGGCGAAAGCTGACCCCCGGCTCCCCTTCCGGATTCAAAACGTGCCGACAAGAAGTCCCAGGTTGACCATGAACCCGTTCCCGTTGACGTCCGAGGGGACGCCGAGCAGGTCATAGTTGGAATCGATTTTCCACGTCGGCCCCACCATCCCGACGTAGCTTGCCCCGAGCCGGATCGCAAACCAGCCGGTCACGGCATACTCGAAGCTCACGGAGGGGATGATCATGTAGAATGAGCCGGTCAGGATTCGCGTCACCTCGCCGGGTGGATTGCTTAGGTCCGTCCCGGTCGGTACGGCGAAATCCCCCGTCCCCACAGAGTGGAGATATCCCTGTTCTCCCGCCCACGTACTTGCGTCCCCGTTGCTCTTCCGGATTGTGAGGTCCATCCCGCCGGTCCCGAGCATCGTCCCAAAGGCGAAATCGAGATGTTCAAAAATAGGCACGACATATTCGACGGTCACCCCGCCGTACCCGATCTTGAGCTGCGCTTCGCGCCGGATGTTCGTCGCAACGTCGAGGGATGTGCTGCTGATGGAGCCGCTCATCCCCAGACCCCCCACACGCAGGTTAGGGACGATCATGATATACGCCGCGCCCGTGCCGCCGAGCATGAACACGCCGTTGTCTTTCAGCGGAGCGGCGCCCCCGGCGACGAGGAAATCGTTTATGGGTTTCACGTTCGGGAATAGCATCCCGGGGGTGAAACCGCCGAAGAGTCCGACTTTTGCCATGCGGGAGTGCTTGGGGGGAATCACTTCATCCTGCGCCAGACCAAGGGAAACGCAGAGGGCCACCACAGTCAGAAGCAGTGCCGGTGTTCTCATGCAGGACTCCTTAAGTGTGTAAAATGTCGCGTCAATGTACGCAACAATCGAGTCAGATTCAACGAGCGAGGGGGGGGAACTCCCCTTGCATCTGGTTCCCCGCTTTGCTTCTTTTCTTGTTCACTATTTCCATTCTTGCCCGCTATTTCTATTGTTGTTCACTATTTCTATTCTTGTTCACCATTTCTTGTCCACTATTTCTTTTCTCTCCCATGCGATCTCTGTTGATGTGCACTGTATTCATCCTCCGGGCCGCGTGCTCGACGGCTCAATTGGTCTATCCAGCATATTCTCCGGCCTATACTCAGGCAGTTCCTCAGACAGATTCTCAGGCAGTTCCTCAGGCAGATACTCATGCATATACTCCTGCCATTCCCCCGGCAGGGACTCAGGCTGTCCCTCCGGCACCTGCATCCGGCACCACGTTCCTGCCGGGCGGAACCCTTTTTGCTCCACTGCGTGCCAACTACCAGGAGCCGCGCGTAGGGGTCGCGAAAGAAGCCGGAACTTCAAGGCTCAAGCTCGATATCGGCAGCAGCATCGATTTCCTCGAATGCCGCACCGGCGTTGCAGGGGGGAAGCTCAGGGTGGGCGCCGATCTTTTCACGTACGCGCTCACGACGAGCGCTGAAGGATTGCGCCTTCAGGTGGACGCGGTCGACGGTTTTTTCGGCGGCCACATCGTCTATGCCGCTCCGGGAGAGGACGCTCACCTCTCGCTCCGCCTCCGCCTCCTCCACATCAGCGGACATCTCATTGACGGGCACTGGGACCGCGTCACAATGCAGTGGAGGGACAACAAGCAACCGATCCCCTATACGCGCGATTTCGGCGAGCTGACAGGCCTGTACGCCTGGCCCGGCAGGAGCGTCGATCTGAGCGTGTACTCCGGATTCGGATACGCAACGCTCGTGCGTCCAGGGAACCTTTCACGGTACGGCACACTCCACGGCTTTGAAGTTCACACCACCGGCCTCACGGGGACGTTCTGGGGACGGCCGCTGAACGCATACATCGCCGACCATCTCGCAATCACAGGGATCCCGGCGACCTACGGCACCAACAACGTGGAATTCGGAGTGAAGTTCGGCGAGTGGGACGGAACGGGGATCCGCTTCTACGGCAGTTACTATCACGGCCTGGAGGTCTTCAGCCAGTACTATTACGTGCGGGTTGACAGGTGGGCTCTGGGGTTCGCGTTCGATGCCTGGTAGCGGGTGCCCGGGCCCTTACACGAGGCCGAGGTCCCCGGCGACAGCCTTCAAGGACTCCGCGACAAACGCCATATGGTCATCCAGATTCACGCCGAGTTCCTCCGCACCTTTGTAGATGTCCTCCCTGCTCACCGCCCGCGCGAATGCCTTGTCCTTCAGTTTCTTCTTTATGGAGGACGCCCCCAGATCCGCCAGCTTGTTCGGACGCACCATCGCGCAGGCAACGATGAACCCGCACAGCTCGTCGCATGCAAAGAGCACCTTTGCCAGCCGTGAGTCGCGGGGGACATTCGTCGCCGGGACGTGGCCGAGTATCGCCGTGCGCATCTCCGGAGGATATCCTTTCGCCTCGAGTATGGCCGACCCCTTCATCGGATGGTCCGGGTATGCCGGATACATCTCGTAATCGAAATCGTGCAGGAGTCCGGTGATCCCCCAGAGCTCCGCGTCGGCCCCCTCCTTCGCGGCATATGCCCTCAGCGCCGCTTCAAGGGCCAGCCCGTGCTTCCGGAGACTGTCGCTTTTCGTGTATTCATACAGCAATGCAAGGGCTTCCTCTCGTTGCACGGCGCTCCTCCTCTGGCTCTGGTGATACTGTACAGCGGTACTCTGCGGGACCGGTTACGCGGCGTGAACGGCACGAATATCTTCTTCGATCATGGCGATTAGCTGGGGGATGTTCTTCACAACCTGGTCGGAAAGCCCGACCCCCTCCCCGAACTCCTTCCCCTCGATGCCGTAGATGATAACGCGCCCGGGGAGAAGATTGAGCTCCCTGGCCATCCCGACGGCTTCTGCCACCCCGAATGCATGGCTGGAATAATGGAAGAAACCCCGCGGGATTTCATCGCGCGCCGCGTCCAGGCGGTGTATGACACCGGGGGCTTTCCCCGAGACTATCGAGTCCACGACAATGACGAGTTCCGCGCCGGCCCATGCATCCATTAACGCCGTACCCTCCCCGGAACGTTCCACGACGGTGACCCCGGGGAAGTTCCGGCGCCTGATTTCCCGCGCCACGAGTATCCCGAGTGCATCGTCGTTGCGAAACTCGTTGCCGACCCCGATAAGCAGGTTCTGCCCGGGCACGCTGCTCATGTGATCTCCAGCCGCACAAAGTGGGTGGCGCACGAAATGCAGGGATCGTAGTTCCGTACCGCCTGTTCGCACTTCCAGGTCAGCTCTTCGCGGGGGAGCCCGGCGAATTTGGTGACGAACTGCCGGACATCTTCCTCTATGGTGGGCTGGTTCTGTGCGGTCGGCGGGACGATCTTTGCGTCGCGGATGAGACCGTCGTCGGTCACCCGGTACCGGTGGTAGAGCATCCCCCGGGGGGCCTCGCTCGCGCCGCAGCCGATCCCGGCGGATACGGTCACTGCGTGTGAAGGAGAAGCGGGAGGCTCGTATGCCTGGATGATCTGGAGAGCCTGTTCGTACGCGTACACCGTCTCGATCGCCCGGACGATGATGCTCTTAAACGGGTTCTTCATCACGGGCCCGATCTTCACGTCCGCGGCCACCTGCCGGGCGAGCGGGGAGAGGCGGTCAAAATTGAGGTTGAAACGCGCCAGAGGGCCCACCGAATACCGCCCGTGCCCGCGCTCCAGTCCGTGCAGCGCGTTCGAATGGGGCACATGGCGCTCTTCGAAATGGAACTCGTATTCTCGTATGCTGATATCCAGCCCGCTGCTCGTCACGATCCGGCCCCCCATGAGAGGGTATTCCTCCGGATGGCGCAACGAAACGAACTCGTACTCCGTCTCGAAATCCGGAAACTCGAACGTCGAGACAAGCTTCGCCGTATCGATCGCCTGGTCCAGCCCCCATTTGAGGCGTTCGACAAGCGGCTCCAGCTCTTCCTTCCGCGGGACGCGGTAGAAGCCGCCGACGCGGACGTTCACCGGGTGGATCTCCCTCCCCCCGACGATGTTCATCACGTCGTTCCCGATCTTTTTCATCTTGAGCGCGCGAGCCACAAGCTCCGGTTTGTCCTTCGCCAGGAGGAGCGCATCTTCGTAGCCGAGAAAATCCGGGGCATGCAGCATGTACATGTGCAGCACATGGCTCTCGATCCATTCGCCACAGTACAGGAGCCGCCGGAGCTGGCGGATCTGATCGTCCACGGTGAGACCCATCGCGTCTTCCATCGCGAGCACGGAGCTCATCTGGTAGGCGACAGGACAGATCCCGCAAATCCGCGCGGTGATGTCCGGGGCTTCCGTGAATTTGCGCCCACGGAGGAACGCCTCGAAAAAGCGGGGAGGTTCGAAGATACGGAGCTTGACGTCCGCCACCTTGCCGTCGTTCACCTTCACGATCAGCGAGCCTTCCCCCTCAACGCGCGCAAGCTGGTCGACACGTATGACCCTGTTATTCATGGGCGTCACTCTCTTTCCTGAACGCTTCTGCATAGGCATTGAAGCCGCGGAATGCGAGCATGATATCCTGCCGCGACTCTCCGAGCTCCTCAAAATGTTCGGCGAGCGCGCCGGTGTTCGGGTTCTCCATCGGCCCGAAACAACCGTAACAACCCCGGTCGTATGTGGGGCAGATCGCCCCGCAGCCGGCCTGCGTCGCCGGGCCGAGGCAGGGGGTCCGCTGCGCGACCATGACGCACACGGTTCCCCGGAGCTTGCACTCCATGCAGACGCTGCTTGTCGGGATCGTCGGCTTCCGCTTGTTCAGGTACGCGTTGAGGACCTCGAGAAGCTGGTGTTTGTTGATCGGGCAGCCCCGGAGCTCAAAATCGACGTGGATGTACGAACCGACGGGCATCGAGCGGTCGAGCGTGGAGATGTATTCCGGCGATGCGTAGACGGTGCGGGTGAATTCCTTCACGTCTTTCCAGTTCCTGAGCGCCTGGATCCCGCCGGCGGTGGCGCAGGCGCCGATGGCGATGAGCACCCGGCACTGTTTCCTGATCTCGCGCACCCGCTCGACGTCGTGGGGAGTGGTGATGCTCCCCTCCACGAGCCCGATGTCATACGGCCCTGGGAGGACGCGGCGGCTGGCTTCCGGAAAATTGGCGATATCGACGGCGCCCGCCACAAGGAGGAGCTCGTCTTCAGCATCGAGCAGGGAGAGCTGGCATCCGTCGCAGGATGCGAATTTGAATACGGCGACCTTCGGTTTCTTCGGGGGCATCTCACAGCTCCTTCTTATCGAGCAGGTGGCGGATCCGCGGCAGCGTGAACACCGGTCCGTCCTTGCAAATGAATTCCGGTCCGTACTGGCAATGCCCGCAGAACCCCACGGCGCATTTCATGTTCCTCTCCATGGAGAGGTATATCTGGTCTTCGGCGAGACCCCGTCGCTCCATCTCGTCGATCGTGTATTTCATCATGGTCTCCGGGCCGCACACGTACCCCACCGTGGCCCGGGCATCGAGCTTGAGGTAGGAAAAGAGCGAGGTGACGACCCCGATATACCCCTTCCAGGACGAGTCGCCGCGGTCCACGGTCACAAGGACTTCGACGTTGTGCTCCTTGGCCCATTCCTCGAGCTCGACGCGGTACAGGAGATCGAGCGGACTGCGCGCACCGTAGAGGAGTATAATGCGCTCGAACGCCGTCCTCTCCCTGAGCATGGCGTACATCACGGGACGGAGCGGGGCCAGGCCGATCCCCCCGGCCACGATGCACACGTCTTTTCCCCGGGCGGCCGTGATCGGCCAGGCCGTTCCGAACGGTCCGCGGAGGCCGATCACATCGCCCCGCTTCATTTGTGCGAGCCCGGTCGTGACGGTCCCGACCCTGTGAATCGTGTGGGCCAGCATCCCTCCCTGCGATGCATCCGAGCTTATCGATATTGCAGCCTCACCCAGTCCGAACACGTACAGCATGTTGAACTGCCCGGGGAGAAAACTGAACGTCTCCCCCATCTCTCCCAGATCGATCTGGAGCGTGAAGGTATCGTCCGTCTCCCAGATCACTTTCTTCACAGTGACCGTGTGGAGACGAAGCCCTTCGCCCGGAGCCGCAGGGGGTTGAATTGTCTCGTGCTTCATACGTGCGCTCCCGGCGAAGTGGTGTACAGGTCGAGGAGCTGCATTCTCGTCGCCTCGAGACGGCGTTCCATGACATGGGAGAATCGTGAGAGCATTTCATACCCGAAGTCATGATCCTTCTCGCATTTCTTCCGCAGGCATTCCCCGTCGAGCGCAACCGCCCGGACCTCGGCGACGGCCAGCGCGTTGAAATGCCACCGGAAGGGGGAAATCAGCCAGGACCACCCGAGCACGTCACCCGGACCCACGGTCTGAATGCGGATCTTCCCGCGTGCATTCACGTCGGTTTCCAGTGCGACGCGTCCCGTACGAATAAGATAAAACGTGTTGGCAATCTCCCCTTCCTGGATCAGGGGCGCTCCTTCGGCGTATCGTACGTTGGAGGCACAGCCGATCAGGACCTCCATGTGCGCATCCGACAGTCCTGCAAGGAAGGGATGCTGGCGCAGAATTTCCGTGAGATTTTCTGTTTGCATGTCTGCTCCTTATGCGTGAACGCTGTTTCCGCGGATGGCATCGACTTCCGCGGTGATATCGATCCCCGAAGGGCACCACGTTATGCAGCGGCCGCATCCGACGCACCCGAGGGTGCCGAACTGATCCATCCAGTTCGAGAGCTTGTGCGTCAGCCACTGGCGGTACCGCGCACGGATGGAGGGGCGGATGTTCCCGCCGGCGACCTTTGTAAAATCCAGCGTGAAGCAGGAATCCCATCTCCTGCTCCGCTCCGCGTGCATCCCGGTCAGGTCCGTGGCATCCTCCACCGTGGAGCAGAAGCAGGTCGGGCACACCATCGTACAGTTCGTGCAGGCGAGGCACCGCTTCGCAACGTCGTCCCACCGGGGGTTCTCGAAATTGTCTTTGAGCAGCTGCGGGAGTTCCCGTATATCCATCCGTTTTGTCAGCGATTCCGCCGCACGCGCGACAGCGTCAAGTGCCGACCGGCTCTCCGGCTCCGTCGCCTCCCTCTGCGTCACCGCTCCCAGGACCTCTTCCCCGCGCGGTGTCCCTGCCGAGGCGACGAAGTAGTGTTTTCCGCCTCCCAGCACTTCGGTGAGAGCTATGTCAAATCCCCTCGTCGCACCCGGCCCTGTCCCCATCGAAGCGCAGAAACAGTTCCCCCCGGTGACGGTGCAATTCACCGCAACGATGAACGCGTTGTCCCTGGCAGCCTTGTATGCCCTGTCGACATACTTCCCCCCCGTGAAAACCTGGTCCTGCATGAGTATCCCGCTCACTTCGCACGGCCTGACGCCGATAAACGCCAACTTCCGGTTCTTGTCGGTCCCCTCCGGCGCTATGGTAAAGCTCTTGCCGGCCCTGGTGGCCTTGAACATCGTAAGCCGCGGGGGGTAAAGGAATTTCTTCCAGGAGACCGGGCCGACCACGAATCCGAAAAGCATGGCGTCGTTGCGCCTCTTCAGGCTGTAGTGGGATGGCTCCTGTTCGTCTCCGAATCCGCGGGGGAGATCATCCACCGTCCGGATCGACTCAAGGACAATCGCACCGCTCCGCACAGTGGGACCAATCAGCAGGTAGCCTCGTTTGATGAGCTCCTCCATCAGATTATGGAGCTCCGTGGAATCGATGATGTACATGAAGACCCTTGGGCAATGATGGGGACGTGGAAAAGGACCAATCTTCAGTTCGGCATAAGGCGTGCCAGAGAGGAGCCGGAGGAGGGAGAGAGAAGCCGCGGAAAAGACTGAGAGATTGACAGAGAATCTGCCGTAATTCGATTTTGATGAGCGGGAGGATTCCCAGTGATAGGAGGCGGGGATTGAAGTGTTTGCAGATTTGAAAAAGGTTATCAACTGTGTATATTTGTTCTACACAGTCGATTCCAGGTAGTTGAAAAGATCAACACTCCCCCATGACCATTTCCATACTGGCTGTTCTGTTCCTGGCCGTCATCCTTGTGATCTCATTCGTCGGATTCCGGGCAATTATCCGGCAGGGGAAAGATCCGGCGGATATCAACAAGGAGAAGTGCTCCATATGCCGGACGCAGTTCAACAGGTCCCAGCTCATCGAGCGGCAGATCGGCGATTACAGGCTCCTCCACTTCTGCCAGTCGTGCATCATGTCGCTCCACAACGAGATGCTTTCGAAGAACTGATTCTCTTTCAGACGGCGGAAGACGGGCAGAGGTGATTCACCGGACAGGCGGGGCAATCGGGTTTGCGTGCTTTACAGGTTCTCCTTCCGTGAAGGATCAGGAGCGTCCCGAGCTCAATCCAGTCCTTCTCCGGGAAGATCTCCATGAGGTCCGCCTCGATTTTCTCAGGCGTATCCTCCTTCGTGAACCCGAGGAGGCGTGCGAGACGATGCACGTGCGTGTCAACAACCACGCCCGATGCGATGCCGAAGGCTTGTCCCAGGACGACGTTCGCCGTCTTGCGCCCCACCCCGGGGAGGTTCACGAGGTCGTCCATGTTCCGGGGGACTATCCCCCCGAACCGCCCGACCAACATACTGCAGCAGGCGATCACGTTCTTCGCCTTCATTCTGTAAAATCCTGTTGACCGGATTTCCTTCTCCAGCTCCTCCCGCGGAACCAGGGCAAGGTCAGCCGGCGCCGGATATTTGCGGAAAAGGTCTCCGGTCACCATGTTCACCCGCTCATCCGTACACTGCGCCGAGAGTATCGTCGCCACAAGGAGTTGAAAGGCGTTTTCATGGCGGAGTGCCGTCTGGGCAGAAGGGAATTCTTTCCTGAGTGTCCGGAGGACGGACATTCCCCTCCTCCGCTCTTTCGCGGGATCCTCTTTCCGGGGGAGCCCGGGTTTGGCGCCTCTGGCGCCACGAGTGCCGCGGTGGGCGCCATGGGGGGTCCGGGGACTCATGATGCGCGGGGGTGGAAAAGCTCTTTGACGAGCAGGCTCACCTCTGAGCCGAAAATCTCTCCTGCAAACGGGGGGTCAGTTGCGGAGCGGAGCCGGTCGATTACTCCCGGCGCATCCTCGCACCGGGAGAGAAGGATCCGGAGCGCAAACTCACTCCCCCGCCCGAGTCCGAGTTTGCGCTGCCAGAGCGTAGCGGCCGGGGCTCCTGAACCGGTAAGTGCACTATCGATCAACGGCGCGAGTGAAGCCCGGAACTGGTCGTACGGAACAGCCGGCTTGTCGAACGTAAGCACCGCTTCCGCCCGGACAAAAGGGAGCAATTTCCAGAAATCGGCCCCGGAAGCGTGGACCAGATTGTGCGCGGCAACTACGAACGGCGCGGCCTGGCCGATGTGCTTCCCGTGTGCCGAAGCGTATATCCCGAGCCGGTCTCGCACAACATGCTCGAGCACATCAAGGTTCAATCCTCCCCGGACGACGTACACCGACTCGTATGCCTCAGGACTCCCCTTCGGCGCATCCAGGCCGAGGACTGCACGGGACCGGCGGCCGTTGGCTTCCAGTTTCTTCAGCCACGCAGGCCCGGCCGCAGGAGCGACGGCGAATCCGGCCCATGAAGCGATCGCGCCCCAGGGGCCCGATTCAGACACCTGTCCGCGGTGTTCATCAAACGCATCCAGAAAGATCCGCCGGATCTCGGCATCGTCAGACCGGATCGGCGTCTCGAGAAATTGTGACAGCGCGCCGCGAAGCATCTGAGCCTGCCGCCCGGAGAGTTCCGCCAGGATCTTCACCTGATGGTCACCGAAGAGGAGCGATTCCTCCTCCACTCGCCGGTGCATTTCCACGATCGTCCCCTCGTACTCCTCGCGCGGGATCCCGGGCATCGGCCCGTGGAGTATGCTGTACGTCACCGACGGCAGGGGGAATGCAGTATACACGCTCATGGCCTCAGACCTTTTTCGGTGGGAGCGGGAGGATCGCAAACTGCTTTTTGGAAGGAGCGTAGCGCGGATCCTGTATCACGAGTCGTTCAATCACTTCACCGTTCAGCACCGTCCGTTCGATGATCTGAGGGACATCCTCAAGAGTGACCCCTCCGTACCATATCCCCTCGGGGTAAATGACAACGCTCACCCCGAACTCACATGCATCGAGGCAGCCGGATGCATTTGCGCGCACGACATCTGCAACGCCGCGCTGTTTGAGACCGGATTTCAGCGCCGCCCGGATCTCTTCCGACCCCTTCTCCCGGCAGCACCCCTTCGGGTGGCCGGCGGGGCGCTCATTCGTGCATACGAAGATATGACGCTGGAAGCGTGCCATCTTACCAGTAGCCTGTTGTGACCGTGATATCGCCTGAAATTTTCGCAAGGCAGGCGGCCCTTTCATCGGGCGCAAATGCGCAGGAGGCCATGAGCCGCCGCTCGATCGGCGTCGGCGGACTCAGGTTCTCCATCCCGCGAAGTACCTTCACCTTGCACCAGCCGCAAATCCCGTCCCCGTTGCACGACTGTCCTATCGGCACCCCGGCGCGATTTGCTGCAGAGATGATCGTCACCCCCCGTCTCACTTCCCTCCCCCTCCCGAGCGGGACAAACTCCACGACCGGCATCTTCCCATCCGCACTACTGATGGACATCGATGTCTCCGAATACCTGAGAAACGCTTATGCGCAGCCTCTTCGGCGCGCTGTCAAATCCGGGAGTGGTGTACCTGACGGAGGCTGAGATGCCTCCGCGTTTCTGATCGAGGACGGAGGCATCCCCCAGAAGTGCGTGGGCCGTGATATCCAGCGCAATCCCCGGCGGAACAATCACCCGGGAGTCGCCGAACACGCCGCTCACGGTGAGCCTGTGTTCGCCGTCGGCTAGTCCTCCCTGGCGGCAATCCACGCTGACATCGCCGAAGACCGTCGTGGCGGACCCGCCCGTGAACGAGGGAGAGGTGACCCGTACGTCCACGTCGCCGAAGACGTTCGAGCTTTCAATGCTCTCCCCCTGATGCGTGTTCCCGGCTCCCTGGACGATCCCCGCCGACGCCTGACCGAAAGGGGCGCGGGTCCGGCGGAACCCGGGACGCATCAACATTGCGAGTCCCCACAGCACCAGCAGGAGCGGCCAGTACGTCCAGATGAGATCGCCGATGTCGAACGTCCCTGTGGAATCAAGGAGAAAGACGGTCCCGACGATGATAAGGGAGAAACCGAGCCACTTGCCGCGTGACGCTGCCATGTGTGCACCGTGTCATTGTTTGCCGAGATACCGGAGTACGCCTGCCAGGGGGCGGGCATTCAGCACATCGCTCTTCCCGAGCCCACCCTTCCGTGCAATCCCCACGCCGAACCGGACATCAAGCAGTCCTTCCACTGTGTGGGCGTCGGGATTGATCGCGATCGTCACTCCTTTTTCCTTTGCGTACGCGCAGAGCCGCCAGTCGAGATCGAGCCGGGTCGGATGGGCGTTGATTTCTATGATCCGGCCGTAGTCTGATGCCGCGTTGATGACCTCCGTCATGTTCACCGGGTAGGCGTCGCGCGCCAGGAGCAGCCTCCCGGTGGGATGTCCGAGCATCGTCACATGCTTGTGTTTCAGCGCGGCGACGATCCGCTTCGTCATCTCCCGTTCGCTCATCTTGAAATTGCTGTGCACCGAAACCACGACATACTCGAACGATGCGAGCACGCTGTCATTCCAGTCCAGCGTCCCGTCGGGAAGTATGTCACACTCCGTCCCTTTCAGAAGCCGGAAGCCCTTCCCCCGGCTGTTCAGTTGATCGATCTCACGAAACTGGGCCTTCAGCTTCTCCTTCGACAGCCCCCCGGCATAGGCGGCGACCTTGCTATGGTCGGCGATGCCCAGATATTCCCACCCGAGAGACTTTGCACCGGCGGCCATCTGCTCGAGTGAATTCACCCCGTCGCTGTAAGTGGTGTGACAGTGGAACGTCCCGCGGATGTCCCCCTGTTCGATGAGGGCCGGAAGCCTGTGCCCGATCGCCGCTTCGATCTCTCCCCTGTTTTCCCTCAGCTCGGGGGGAACGTAGTCGAGCTCGAGTGCGCGGTAGATCGCTTCCTCGTCGGCGCACGGGACCACTTTTTTGGCTTTCCCGCGGGTCTCTTCCTCGCCCAGGCGGGAGAACCCGTATTCGTTCAGGCTCAGGCCGAATTTCCTGGCCCGGGCGCGCATCTCAACGTTATGTTCCTTGCTCCCTGTGAAGTAGTTCAGCGCAAACGGGAACTCGGCGTCGTCCACGATCCGGAGGTCGCAGTTGATCCCGGAGGCGAGAGTGACGCTTGATTTCGTCTCCCCCCGCGCGACGACAGCCGCCACATCCGGATGCCGGCTGAAGGCCTCCATGAGCCGCTCCCTGTCCGCATCGCGGGCGCTCAGGACGATATCGATGTCGCCGACGACCTCTTTGCGCCTCCGGAGGCTCCCCGCGATCTCCCCCCGCAGGACTCCCTTCTGCTTCATCAGCAGGTCGTAGACCGCGCGGGCAGAATCCTCGGCGGTGGAGAAAAGATGCTTGTCGCTCCTGGAGCGGAGAGCCCGGATGCCGGCGAGTATGTTCTCCTGGGATTTCTTCCCGAACCCTTCGAGGGAAGCAAGGCGGTCGGCCTTCGCCGCGGCCTCAAGCTCGTCCAGGCTCCGGATCTTCTGTTTTTCAAAGAGGATCCTGACTTTTTTCGGCCCGAGCCCCTGAATCCGGAGCATCTCAAGCACGCCGTCCGGAAATCCCTTCCGGAGGTCGGTGTACTCCTTCGATTTCCCCTTCTCGAGCAAGTCCACAATGATCGCCGCAATGCTCGTGCCGATCCCCTTCACCTCCGTCAATCCCCCCGACGCGACAAGGGCCCGGAGATCGTCCGTGATCCCTTCGACCGCACGGGAGGCGTTATGGAAGGCACGCGACTTGAAAGGATTGGCCCCCTTCAGCTCGAGAAGCGTCCCCATTTCATCCAGTATGGAGGCTATCGTTTTCTTGTCCATGGAGTGTGGGAAGGTTGCCTGTTACAACCAGAGAAGGAGGAGCAGCTCGACAGACTGATTCCTGATCGTCATTGTGGGAGCGGAGTAAATGCGGGAGAACCCGGGAGCCCAGCGCCCTTCGAGCGATACGAGGGGCTGGCGGCGGGGTACGATTTCGATCCCTGCCGCCACGATGACGCCGACATCTGATTTCTTGAAGTTGTCGAACACATGCGCCGGATCGTCCGCTTTTCCGACAAGAAAATCGAATTTCGGTCCGATGGACGCGTACGGGACGAATCCAATTCTCCCGGACCGGAGCTTCACGAGCATCGCCAGATGAACATAGTCCAGGCGGGGAGTGCTCCCCACGGGACCCGGGGAAAGTCCGGCGGTCAGATTCGACGCCTCTGCAACCTCTTCGGCGGTGACCTTCCGCCCCTCCTGCGAGTATGCGGATTCAAGAACGAGGCTCAATGTCGGCATGTTGAGGAATTCGACAAAAGCACCCGCGGAGAATCCCCACCGGACCGCACGCGGTATCACGGGAGAAGATGGCGCGCTCGTGATCGACAGGAACTGGTAGCCCCCCACAGCGCCCCCCTCGACACCCCAGCCCCTGATCATCTGGGAGCGGCACGTGTACGGGGCGCAAAGCAGGAGGAGGAGGAAGACGGCGTGGCGCATCATGGCATCGGGCGGCTGTCAGACCAATAAGCGAAGAATCGGCCAGTTTTGCAACCCGCAGGCACGACCTACCAGCGGAGAACGGCCCCTTCCACCGCCAGTCCCGGGCCCATGGCGATCATGACCCCGATGTCNNGTGGGAGAGGACATGTTCCCGAAGTTCCTGAGCACGCACCTGCTGTGCTTCAGCTGGGCTTCCGATAGACCGAGTTCATCCCTGATGCTGTCGATGACCTTCCTCCCGCCGGAATGGATGATCCAGTGATCGACATCTTCGCGGCGAAGGCCGCTCCCGAGGAGAAGCGAGTCGAGCAGCCGGCGGACAAGCACGCCCGCCTCGTCGCGTATGTCCTTCGAGAGGACGATCCTGAGCTTCCCCTGGATTGTCTGGAACCCGACCGTATGGAGGAACGAAGGCTCCAGGAGCGTGTCGAAGGCCACGATCCCGGGACCGCTCCCCTCTCCGTCGTTTGCGACGATGACCGCGGCGGCTCCATCGGCACAAATGGCATTCCCGACGACGGTTTCGAGGGACTCGTCGATGTAATAGCAGGCTGAACAGACTTCCACCGTCACGAGGAGCGCCTTCCGCCCCGGGTATGCCATCACGTAGTCGTAGGCCCTTTGCAGCCCGGGCATCGCTCCCGCGCACCCCATCCCCACCAGGTCCGCCCGCTGCAGGTTCGTGCGGAGACCAAGGTCCTTTATCAGTATCGCCGAGAGGCCCGGACAGAGGTACCCCGTGCATGTGACCGCAACGATAAAATCGACATCTCCGGGGACCGCTCCCGCGTTCTCGAAGCACCGCAGGACCGCCTCCCTCCCAAGCGTGACCGCATGCTCTTCGAACCGCGCGTGGAGGATGTCCGCCGATTCATCCGGCACGAAGGTCTCCTTATCGAACGAGAGATGCCGGAACTCGATATCGCTGTTCATGAATATCTGTTCGATCCGGGGGTTGCGGTACAGCGGGACGTACTTCCGGGAGAGATCGTAGATCTCGCGCTGGGAGTAACGAAATGGAGGGTTTGCTCTCCCAATCCCGGTGATACGCGGTTGCGGTGGCATAGATTTCACTCCGTTAAATGAACGCCGGGTTCCCCGTGCGCACGCACCGGGACCATTCAATCAACAACCGGGGCGGGGAAACAATTCCCGGTTCAGGATAGGGCCGGTTGCGGCCGCGGGGAATAGAGCTCGAGGAATTTTGTGAGGTGTTCGAATATGGGCGCGGCTTCCGTGAACTGCATCAGTTCCATGCGGATCCGTGAAACATGCGGGAGGCCTCTGAGAAAACCGGAGTAGTGCTTCCGGAGTTCAATGACGCCGGCACGTTCGCCCTTATGCTCGACGGAGAGACGGAGATGTTCGCGGAGGAGGTCGACCCGTTCTTCGATTGACGCATCCGGGAGCAGCTCGCCGGTGGCGAGATAGTGTTTCGCCTGCCGGAATATCCACGGGTTGAGTACCGCGCCGCGGCCAATCATGACCGCGTCACACCCCGTGTTCGTGAAGACCTCCCTGACGTTTTCCGGCGTTATGATGTCGCCGTTGACGATCACCGGGATACCGACCGCCTCCTTGATCCTCGGGATCCAGGTGTAATCGACGGCCCCTTTATGCCCCTGTTCGCGCGTCCTGCAATGTACGGTGAGTGCCGCGATGCCGGCATTTTCACACATCCTCGCGACATCGACGATGCGGATGCTGGCCGCGTCCCATCCGAGGCGGGTCTTGAGCGTCACAGGCACCTTCACGGCTTTGACGACGGTGGAGGCGAGCTTCTCCATTTTCGGGATGTCGCGGAGGAGCCCCGCACCGGCCCCCCTCATGGCGACATCGCGGACCCAGCAACCGCAGTTGATGTCAATGAGGTCCGGACCAAGGTTCTCGGCCAGATGCGCCGCACCTTCCATCGCCGCGATATCCCCCCCGTAGATCTGTATGCCGATTGGGCGTTCCTCCTCCCGGAAGAACATCTTCTGCTGCGTCTTCCGGGAACCGCGGACGAGCCCGTCCGAATTCACAAACTCCGTGTAGACGATGTCCGCCCCCATCCGCTTGCAAATCGAGCGGAACGGGAAATCCGTGACATCCTCCATGGGAGCGAGGAGTATCCCCTGCTGCAGGTCGATATCGCCGATTCTCATACATGAAAGATACTCAAAATGCCCCGCAGATCCAATCATCCTTGTCGTTGACGACCCGGGGAAGGGGAAAGCCGGTTCTCAACTCTGGAATGCAACAGATCAACAAACTGCTACGTGCGTCCCAGGTGCTTCAGGATCCGCGTGAAGCCGGCGAAGTTGTATTTCAAGAGGAGGAATAGCCGGTAGGGGAGCAGGGGGCCGAGTGAGGGGATCGTCCCGGGCCCGGTTTCACGATGAGGGATGTCGACAAAATCCCCTTTCTGGGCGAGTATGACGCTCTGCGGCGTGATCCCGAGGGCGGGGATCCCCGTCAATGCATGAGCGACGGCGAACCCGGCCTCGCCGAGGAGAGTCAGCAGGTCCCTCCCATAATTGCGGTATGTGAGAGTGTGTCCCCCGCCGCCGTGATACTCCGGCTCCATCAGGAAGACATCGTTACNNTCCCTCCGGGCTTGAGCGTGCGGAAGATCTCCCTGTATCCGGCCGCGTCATCCCGGACATGTTCAAAGACATCCGAGGCGATGACGACGTCGAATGTGCCGTCGCCGAAATGCAGGTTCTGGAAATCCGCGAAGTGGCGGGGCTCTGTTCCTCCCTGAATCTTCGCGGGATCGAATTCCGTCGCGTAGTAGTCGAACTTGTCATCGAGCATCACCGGGTAGGACCCGCGCGCACTTGACTCGAGTATCGCCACGGAAGGGTTCCGCGGCCACCCGTGCAGAGGGACGCCTTCGTTCCCTGTTACCTTCGCGAGCCAGTAAATGACCGCGCGGAGGCGCGAGGTGGATGCGCAGTTCCCGCAGAGCATCCCTTCCCGGTCCCCTTCGGGCCGAAGAAACTCTCCTTCCCAACCACATATGTTGCACTGACCCGCCGGCATGATCTCAACCTACGGAACACTCTCCATTTTTTCAATCTTTCTTTGAATCTCCCGCATGTCGTTCATTAGCTTTTCCCGGGGGAATTGAGGATATTGGACGGATTACGCCACGAGAAAACCCGGATGCCCGGCCTGAAACCCGTTACATACGAACAGTATGCCCTTGCGAACGGGCTGTCAGTCATACTGCACCGCGACTCCGCCTCCCCCGTCGCCGCGGTCATGGTCATGTACCACGCCGGGTCAAGGAACGAAACGCCCGGTCGGACCGGGCTGGCACACCTGTTCGAGCACCTGATGTTCAAAGGCTCGGAACATGTCGCCGACGGAGACCATTTCCGGCTCCTGCAGGAGATCGGCGCGATGGTCAACGGCTCGACCTCGGAGGACCGGACAAATTACTATGAGGTGGTCCCGTCCAACTGCCTCGAGCTGGCCCTCTGGCTGGAATCGGACCGGATGGGATTCCTTCCCGGCGCCGTGGACCAGGCGAAGCTGGACAACCAGAGAGACGTGGTCAAGAACGAACGACGCCAGAACTACGACAACGTCCCGTACGGGACGTCGTATGAGACGATTGCGCGGGAGGTCTACGGCCCGGGACATCCGTACAGCTGGCCCGTGATCGGCTCGATGGAGGATCTCTCCGCCGCCTCGCTGGAGGATGTCAAGGGGTTTTTCCGGACATATTACGCGCCGAACAATGCCTGCATCGTCCTCGCAGGTGATTTCCCCCGCAATCAGGCCATGGACTGGATCGGCAAATACTTCGACCCTCTCCCCCGGGGGATCACCCTCACGAAATCCGCGCTCTCCCCCGCAGTCCTGGCGGAAGACAAGCATCTCGTGTCCGAAGAGAACGTGGCGCTCCCGCGGCTGTTTCTCGCCTGGCCGGGACCGTCGCGGGGGACGCGCGATGACGCCCTCCTGGACATCCTCACGACGATACTCAGCTCGGGAAAAAACTCACGTCTCTACCGGCCTCTCGTGTTCGAGAAAAAGATTGCGCAGAGCGTCAACGCTTATACGGAGGGGAAGGAAATTGCGGGGATGGTGACGATTGACGCGACCGCCAAGCCCGGCACAGGCCTGGGGGAGATCGAGAAGTGCGTGCATGAGGTGATCGAACGGCTTTTTGCGGACGGTGTGACCGACAGGGAGATCGAGGCGGCATATAACGGGAAGGAAGCTCAGCTTGCAGGCCGGCTGACCACGGCCCTTGGCATCGCAGGCGGGCTGGCGACCAGCTTCACGCTGACGGGAGATGCGGAAAATTTCAACCGGGAAATCACGCGCTTCCAGGGGATCACACCGGAGGAAGTCCTCGCCGCAGGCCGCCGCATTTTCTCCTCACGCCACATGACCCTGAATGTCGTACCGCGTGGAAGGAGCTCTCTCGCCTCGCCGGCCGCGGCGTGGGAATTGACCTATGCCGGCCTCCCGGCGCCACCTGCCCCGGCGGGAACCCCATGACCGCCCTGAACGCCCCCTCCCGGCTCCTGGACAGGACCAGACGTCCTCCACTCGAACCCCTCCCCCGCGTCACGCTCCCCCCGGTGCAGAAGCGGGAGCTCTCCAACGGCCTCCCGATCCGGCTGGTGGAGCAGCACAGCAATCCGCAGGTGGTCATCAGCATCGTGCTCCAGAGCGGCGGGGCCGTGGACCCCCGCGGAAAATCCGGGACGGCCGCGCTGACGGCGGAACTCCTTGATGCCGGGACCGGCTCGCGCGACGCCCTCGGGATTTCCGAGAGCGTGGAATTCATCGGCGCCTCGCTCAGCTTCAGAGCCGGCGCGGACGCGACATTCGGATCACTCCTGACGTTGAACAGGCACCTTGGAGAGGGGATTGCCCTGTTTGCTGACATCCTCGCAAACCCCATTTTTCCCCTCCGGGAGTTCGAGAGGCTTAAGGCACACAGGCTGACGTCACTCGTCGAGCAGAAGGACAGGGCGGCGACGGTGGCCAGCAATGCGTTTATGCGGGTCATCTACGGGGAAGAGCACCCGTACGGGATGGATCCGTCGGGGACGGAAGAGTCCGTGAGCGGACTGACCCGCGACGACGTGTGCGGGTTTTACGCGGAGCATTATGGTCCGTCCAACGCCACACTCATTGTCGTCGGCGACACCACGATGGCTGACATCATCTCTCTGCTTGAGCGTCAGCTCGGACACTGGAAGGGCGCGCCGCGCCGCGCGGCCATCACCATCCCTCCGCCGCAGGCGGCACCACGGCGCGTGTATCTGATCGACAGGCCCGGGGCCCCCCAGTCGGAGATCAGGATAGGATCCCCCGCACTCGCGCGAAACTCCCCCGACTACTTTCCCGCCACCGTCATGAACCGGGTGCTCGGGGGCCAGTTCTCCAGCAGGATAAATATGAACCTGCGTGAGAAGCGCGGGCTCACATACGGCGCCCGCTCGGCGTTCATATTCCTGAAGCAGCCCGGGCCGTTCATGGTGGCGGGGGGCTTCACAGGGTCCGGGACCGGGGAAGCGGCGGAACAGTTGCTTCTGGAGATCGGCGCGATGCACCGGGAGGGAGTGACGGACCAAGAGCTGGAGTTTTCCAGGATGGGGCTCAGCGGGGGGTTCGCGCTCAGCTTCGAAACGCCGTTCCAGGTGGCGGGCGCACTGCAGAACATCGTCCTGTATGGTCTTCCGGATGACTATTATGAACGGTATATCCAGAGCCTCGCTTCGGTGACCTCGGGGGACGTGATGCGCGTGGCCCGCGCCACGCTCGACCCGGACGCGATGGCGATCCTCGTGGTGGCGGATGCGGCCGGGACGAAAGGCGGGCTTGAATCGCTCGGGAGAGGAGAGGTGATAATGCTCGACACCGGGGGAGCGCCTAGGTGAGTTTTCGAATGATCTCCGCTCCCATTTCCGTCGTCCCGACGGGCACAGCAGGTTTGAGATCGCCTGTGACGCATTTCCCTTCTCTGAGGACGGAAGCAACCGCCTCCTGTATCCGGTCGGCGGCGGCGGTTTCATTCAGGTGGCGGAGCATCAGGACTCCCGCCAGTATGATCGCGGCCGGATTTGCCAGGTTCTTCCCGGCGATGTCCGGTGCGCTCCCATGCACCGCTTCGAATATCGCCGCGCTGTAGCCGATGTTCGCCCCCGGGGCGAGCCCGAGACCGCCGACGAGCCCCGAGGCAAGATCCGAGAGTATGTCGCCGAAAAGGTTCGTCGTGACGATGACGTCGAACTGATGGGGATTGATGACCATCTGCATCGCCATGTTGTCGACGATCTTGTCTTCAGTCCCGATATCCGGGTACTCCGCCCCCACACTCCTCGACACCTCGAGAAACAACCCCCCCGTGTACTTGAGGATGTTCGCCTTGTGCACGGTTGTAACTTTTTTGCGCCCGTGCCTGCGCGCATACTCATAGGCGTATCGGACGATCCGCTCCGAGCCGGACCGCGTGACCACGCCGATCGTCTCCGCGGCGCTCCGGGACGGATCGATGTAGTGTTCTATCCCCGCATAGAACTCTTCGGTGTTCTCCCGTACGATGATGAGGTCGATGTCGCGGTACCGTGACGGCACCCCCTCGAACGAACGGGCGGGACGCACGTTGCTGTACAGGTCGAATTCCTTCCGGAGCGCCACGTTGACGCTCCGGAAACCGGAACCGACCGGCGTAGTCAGGGGACCCTTCAGGGCCACGCGTGTGCGCCGGATCGACTCCAGGACATGCTCCGGGAGAGGGTCTTTAAACTTGTCGATCGCCGTCATGCCGGCGTCGACCCTCTCCCACTGGATCGTGACGCCCGCGGCTTCGATCACCCGTACGGCGACCTCCGCGATGCTCGGCCCGATGCCATCCCCGGGTATGAGGGTTACCGTGTGCATGTTCCGCCTTCCATTGGGGAATACTTTAACGTAATCAAATTGGGGTGGAACCTCAATCGTCCGTCCTGGCGTCCGTCCCGGCCGGCCCCGGCTTCGGTGCGTAAAGCACGGCGGCCTTCTCAGCGGACGTCACTATCCCCTTGATCAGCGCCGAGCTGAAGCCGTGATGTTCCATCTGGTTCAGCCCTGTGATCGTGCACCCCTGTGGTGTTGTGACCCTGTCCACTTCCCCCTCCGGGTGGTTCCCGCCTTCGACAAGAAGCGATGCCGCCCCCCGGGCGGTCTGGGCCGCCATCAGGAGGGCGTCCCCGGCATGAAACCCGATCTCGATCCCCCCCTGGGATGCCGCCCGTATCGCCCGGAGAAAGAAGGCGATGCCGCATGCACAGAGCGCGGTCGCCGGAACCATGAGTCCTTCTTCGACGACGAGCGTCCGTCCGAGCGCATCGAACAGTTTCCTGACGAGCGAGAGCGATTCGCGGTCGTCCCGGTCCGTCGAGAGGCAGGTCATCGACTGCCGTATCGCAATTGCGGTATTCGGCATGGCCCGGATGACGACGACCTCATTCCCCAGGCGCTTCCGTATCTGCGCAATTGTCGCTCCGGAAACGATGGAGACGACGGTATGCCTCCTGCTGTCCACGGATTGACTGATCTCTGCGAGGAGAGCGTTCAACTGCTGCGGGGTCACTGCGAGGAATATGAGGTCGGAGCTCCGCACAGCCGTCGTATTGTCCGCTGTGACGTCAAATCCCTCCGATCGCAGTGCCGCGAGGCTCTCCGCATTCCTCCTGGTGAGCGTGATCTGACCGGACGGCGCTATGCCTGCCGCAACCAGTCCCTTCGCGATGGCTGACCCTATGTTTCCGGCCCCCAGTATCGCAATCCGCTTGCCGCCCGATTCCGCCATCTTTCCCTCCGCCTGTGATTGCATGTGTTTGTCGGTGACTGTACTGCGTCACGCCTCTGCGAGGAACTCTTTCAGCTCTTTGAATACGGCCGGGAGTTTCACGGAATGCTTCTCCCCTTCCATGAGGGCCCGGAGCCTTCCGGGTGTCGTTATCGATCCCCTGATTGCCGGGTCGTACGCGCCGATAAATTTCGCGGGATGGGCAGTCTCAAGTATTATGCCGGTACACGAATCCTGGTGTACGGCGCGGTACCTCCCGAGCGCACGGTACCCGACGGCACCGTGGGGATCGAGGACGTAGCCGTAGGTGCCGAACGCCTCCGCAATTGCCTCCCGCGTCTCCTCGTCCGTGCAGGAAGCCGGATACACCGCCGCCTGCAGTGCGCCGGTATCGCCGCCGAAGAGGGCTCGTACCCTCGGAAGATTTCCGGGATCGCCGACGTCCATCGCATTGGAGAGCGTTGTGACTGCGCGCCCCGGCGTATAAACCCCCGTCTGGAGGAATCGACAGACGACGTCATTGGCGTTCGTCGCAGCAATGAACCGCTTCACCGGAAGCCCCATTTTCCATGCAATGAGTCCGGCCGTCAGATTGCCCAGGTTGCCGCTCGGTACGGAAAAAACGATCCCCCGGTCACTCTCCCCCAGGCGGGCGAACGCATTGAAATAATAGAAGGTCTGCGGCAGGAGCCGTGCCACGTTAATCGAGTTCGCCGATGTGAGGTTCCTCCCGGCGGAGATTTCACGGTCCGCAAACGCCTGTTTGACGAGCCGCTGGCAGTCGTCGAACGTCCCGTCGATCTCCAGAGCGGTCACGTTCCCCGTGAGGGACGTGAGCTGACTCTCCTGTATCTGACTGACCCTCCCCGAAGGATACAGAAGCACCACAGAGACGCCGGCAATCCCGTGGAAGGCGTTGGCCACCGCGCTTCCCGTATCTCCCGACGTCGCCACAAGCACCGTGTATTTGTCCGTGTCCCCCCTGTGCATGTACGCCATCATGCGCGCCATGAAGCGCGCTCCGAAATCCTTGAACGCGAGCGTGGGACCGTGGAACAGCTCGAGAACGGCCGTGGTGTCGTCAAGCCGGCACAGGGGTGCGTCGAACGTTATCGCATCAGCGACGATCGTCCGGAGGTCCGCATCCGGGATCTCCCCGCCGAGGAGGATCCGTGCGATTTCGAACGAGATTTCAGGGAAGGAAAGCCCCCCGATCGAGCGGAGGAACCCCGCGGGACAGCCGGGGACGGCCACGGGGGTGAAGAGCCCACCGTCCGCCGGGATCCCCCGGCGGACCGCCTCGGTGAAGGAGACCGACATCCCGCGGTCCATTGTGCTGCAGAGATTCATGAAATCACACACGCCCCCTTCGCGCCGACGCGCGAGACCAGCGTCGTGTACAGGCAGCCCATCCCCGCGAGTACATTTCCCATGGCGGAGGCGACACTTCCGGCGTCCTCCCGTGATGATGCGAGTGCAAAGAGCGCAGGCCCGGAACCGGATATTCCGCACCCGAGGGCTCCGTGCGCAAGTGCGGATTCTTTCATCAGAGCGAAGCCCGGGATGAGATGCGCCCGGGCAGGCTCCGCGATCACGTCACAGAGTGAGCGTCCGATGAGAGGGAGGTCCGCCGTGAGCATCCCCGCGATCAGACCCGCCGCGTTCCCGGTCTGCGTTATGACGTCTCCCAGGGGGACGCTCTGCGGGAGTATCTTCCTTGCATGTTCGGTCTTGATCTCGATCTGCGGCGATATCACGGCGCACCAGAGCGAGTCCGGCACTCTGATACGGACGATGTCGATCGGGTGGTATCCCCGTACGAGGACGAACCCTCCCCAGAGGCAGGGGGAGAGATTGTCCACGTGGACCGACCCGCTGGCGATCTTCTCCCCTTCGATTGCCAG
>PMND01000041.1:0-27737 GCA_003161955.1 Ignavibacteriota bacterium
ATTTCCACTGTCCGTCCCACGCGGGTCGATACGCTCAACTACTACCAGAAAGTGGCCGGATACCATGACCTCGACGTCCGGTGCTTTGACGCTGTGCAGACAATACGCCGTTCGCCCGCCGGTTTCGAGGTCGGAACGTCCGGAGGGGCCATGTACACCGCGGCAAACGTGGTCGTCGCGACAGGATACTTCGACAACCCGAACCGCCTCGGCGTGCCGGGGGAGGATCTGCCGCACGTGTGCCACTACTACGATGAGCCATTCAGGTACTTCGGATCAGACGTTGTCGTCGTCGGCGGGAGAAATTCGGCGGTGGAAGCCGCGCTCGATCTGTACCGGCACGGTGCGAGAGTCCGTCTCGTCCACCGGGGCGAGCGGCTCAGCGAGGGGGTGAAATACTGGATACTCCCGGACATCGAAAACCGGATCAAGGCCGGTCAGATACGGGCATCGTTCCGGTCGACGGTCAGGAGCATCGCCTCCGGAGAGATAAGCATCGACACGCCGGAGGGCCCGGTGCACTACTCAGCGAGATTCGTATTCATTCTCGCGGGCTACCACCCCGATGTCGCCCACCTGCGCGCCTTCGGCATCGACATCGATCCGGAGACGCTTGCTCCCCGCCACGATCAAACGACGTTCGAGACGAATATTCCCGGATTGTATGTTGCCGGTTCCGCGGTCGCGGGGAAATTCAACAACAGGATATTCATCGAGAACGGCCGGCTTCACGGAGGGGTCATCGTGAAGGCCATACGCGCTGCGGGAAGGGTGAAACCTTGATTCTCAGCCCTTTTCTGGTTACTTTTGTCGATGAGTCTTCTCCATCCACCCGTGGGCATCGGCCCGCGGACCGGCACAGTCNNATCGAGTTCTCCGACGGCTCACTCCCCGAAATACTCAATGCCATCAGGATCCCCCGCACGAACACCCAGGGAGAACAGGAGGATCTGATCGTCGAGGTCCAGCAGCACCTGGGTGACAACCGGGTGCGCACTATCGCGATGGATTCGACGGACGGGCTCGTCCGGGGAATGCAATGCCTCGACACGGACAACCCGATTACCGTCCCGGTGGGACCCGCGACGCTGGGCCGGCTGATCAACGTCATCGGTCAGGGGATCGACGGGCTGGGAGAGATCAAGGCCGAAAAGCGGTACGCGATCCATCGGCCGGCGCCTGCGTTTGATCAGCTTTCCACAAAGAAAGAGATGTTCGAAACCGGCATCAAGGTCATCGATCTGCTGGAGCCGTATTCCAAGGGGGGGAAAACGGGTCTCTTCGGCGGGGCGGGAGTCGGCAAGACGGTCATCATACAGGAGCTGATACACAACATTGCGAAGCAGCACGGCGGACTCTCTGTCTTCGCCGGGGTGGGTGAGCGGACGCGCGAAGGGAACGACCTCTGGCGCGAAATGAAAGGGACAGGGGTTATCGACAAGACCGCACTCGTGTTCGGACAGATGAACGAGCCCCCGGGTGCCCGTGCACGCGTGGGTCTTACCGCGCTGACGATCGCGGAATATTTCCGCGACGAGGAAGGGCGCGACGTCCTCCTGTTTATCGACAATATCTTCCGGTTTGTCCAGGCGGGCTCCGAAGTGTCCGCCCTCCTCGGCCGCATGCCGTCGGCCGTCGGTTACCAGCCGACGCTCGGCACGGAAATGGGTGAGCTGCAGGAAAGGATCACGTCGACAAAGAAAGGGTCCATCACATCGGTCCAGGCAATCTACGTNNATCTATCCGGCGGTCGACCCGCTCGATTCCACTTCCCGCATACTCGAGCCGGGTGTCGTGGGGGAGGAGCATTATGCGGTGGCGAAGCGGGTCAAAGAGATCCTCCAGACATACAAGGATCTGCAGGACATCATCAGCATCCTGGGCATGGATGAACTTTCCGACGAGGACAAGCTGACGGTTGCGCGTGCACGTAAGATCCAGAAATTTCTCTCCCAGCCGTTCCATGTCGGCGAAGAATTCACCGGTCTGCCGGGAAAATACGTGAAGCTCGAGGACACGATCAGGAGTTTCAAAGAGATCATCGCCGGCGAGCACGACGATCTCCCCGAAGCGGCGTTCTTCATGGTCGGGGCGATCGAAGAGGCGGTGGCAAAGGCGAAACAACTTCAGGCGGCATGAGCGCCCATGTACGAAAGGTCCTTTTCGCTTGAAATAGTCGCGCCGGACCGTGTCGTCTTCCAGGGGGAGGCGACGAGTGTCACCGCGCCCGGGACCATGGGGGGATTCCAGGTCCTCTTCAATCACGCGCCGCTCCTTTCTTCGCTGGATGTCGGACCGCTGAAGGTGAAGAACACGCAGGGGGTGGACACGGTCTATGCCACCGGCGGGGGATATCTCGAAGTGCGGGAGAACAACGTTGTCGTCCTTGTCGAGAGCGCGGAAAAGCCGGAGGAGATCGACGTCGAGCGCGCCCGTGCAGCACGCCTCCGCGCGGAAGAGAGGCTGAAGGCTCACGATGCGTCGTTCGATTCCGTGCGCGCGGAACTCGCCCTTGCCCGTGCGCTGAACAGATTGCGCGTCGCCGGACGTCACTGACCCCGGAGAGACCCGCTCCCCGTCCCGGGGCCCGCGTGTATCGGGAGCCGGCTCGTTGACATTCCCCGGGCGTTGGGCTATATTTTCGGCTGTATTCCCGTGCTCCCCATTCAGTGAACCCCATGGATAACGACACAGTCCTGCTCCTCAGGCGGCTCCAGCAGCGCCTCATCGGGGAAGGGCATCGTGTGCAGGGGGAAATGATGGGGAAGGTTTCCGATCGGATCGCTGCGTCCGCGGACCTCGACATCGCGCTGGAACGTCTCTATTCCCTGCAGGGATGGGATACGATAGCACTCAGACTCATGTGGTATGCGAAGCGGGCGCGCTCGGGGGCCACGGGCAGCCGGCGCGATGCGCTTATCGACCTCCAGGTCGGGGAGCTGCACGGCCTGCTCATGGCGGCACCGGCGGCGACTTCCCCGGATCCTACCGCCGGGCGACAGCCCGGAGGTAACGTCCTCACCGGGGAGGCGTTCGAGGCTCTGCACCATTTTAATACCGCACTTGAAGAGCTCAAACGTACGGCATTTGAGGGAGAGCGGTTTCAGGGGATGCGCGAAGGGCTCGTTGATTCCGCCCTCTCGCATGGCGGACGCCTCCACCAGGTGTCATCCGCTTCCGGGAATGAGACGCTCGCCCAGTTTGCCGCGACGTTTTCCCTTTTCCTCCGCTACGTGATCGAACGCGATCTTTTCGACGACGTCCGGGTCGCCCACCTGATCGACAACGCCAGCCAGTCGCTCCAGGGACTCCTGGAGAGCCTGGGAACGGAGGACTACGGCGCATTGCTCCAGACGATTGACATGCTTCAGAACCCGGAAACACTTCTCGAATAACACGGCGGCGACAATGGCAAAGACGTGCGGAGTGATCATGGCCGGAGGCATCGGCACCCGTTTCTGGCCCCGGAGCCGGGAGAAGTTCCCGAAACATCTGTTGCAGATCGTCGGGAAGGACACGATGATACAGAACACGGTGAAACGTCTGGACCCGCTGGTGCTCCCGCACGACACGTTTGTTGTGACAAACAGGCTCCAGAAATCCCACGTCATGAAGCAGCTTCCCCAGATACCGGAGGAGAACATCATCGTGGAGCCGGTCGGGCGTAACACCGCCCCTTGCATAGGTCTTGCCGCGCTCCACGTCAGGAGGACGAACCCCGACGCGGTTATGGTCGTCCTTCCCGCCGATCATATCATCCGTGACGAGGCGGAATTCCACCGGGCCCTGAACCTTGCCGTCGACACCGCGCGCGAGTCCTCAAGCCTCCTGACGATCGGGATTACGCCGACGCATCCCGAGACCGGATACGGCTACATCCAGTTTGTGAGCGACGAACGAGCGGAGAACCCGTACCGCGACAGGGGGGTCCTGAAGGTCAAGGCCTTCGCCGAGAAGCCGAACCTGCAGACGGCAGAGCGGTTTCTGGCGAGCGGCGATTTCCTCTGGAACAGCGGCATGTTTGTCTGGCGCGTGGATGCAATCCTCCAGCAGATCCAGGCCTGCCTCCCCGACCTGTTCGAGCAGCTGCAGAAGATCGACGCGGCGATCGGCGGTCCCCATTACCAGCAAACCCTCGAGACCGCCTACGGGATGATACGCGGGATCTCGGTCGATTACGGGGTGATGGAAAAATCGGGGAGCGTCTACGTCATCCCGGGCTCGTTCGGGTGGAACGACCTCGGGTCCTGGGACGAAGTGTTCAGGGTCTCGGGGAAGGACGACAGCGGGAACTCGATCACCGGGAAGGTGATTCAAAAGGACACGAAGAACTCCTACATTTACTCGCCGGACAAGGTCGTCGCGACCGTGGGTGTCGAGGACCTGATCATCGTCAACACCGATGATGCCCTCCTGATATGCAGGAGGGGAAGGTCCCAGGATGTCAAGGAGGTGTCGGACTACCTGAAGCGGAAACAGATGAACGAATACCTCTGAGCGATGCTTTTACTGAGGAGGACGGCCGTGCTCTTTCTGCTTCCGGCGCTGTCATTCGTCGCCGGGTGTGGCAGCGGGTCCCCCCGCTTCACGTCGAAGGACCGGCCGGACCCTGCGTCGAAGGAGCCTTCCTCCTCTTCACAGCTCGAAGGAGTCGCTTCCTACTACGCAAGCGATTTCAACGGACGGAAGACGGCAAGCGGCGAGTTGTACGACATGAACGAACTGACGGCCGCTCACAGGACACTGCCGTTCGGGACGAAAGTGAAGGTGACGAACCTCGATACGGGGAAAACTGTCGTTGTCCGCATTAACGACCGGGGTCCGTTCAAAGACGACCGCGTGATCGACCTCTCACTCGGCGCTGCAAAACAACTCGGACTGATTGCCATCGGTACAGGGCGGGTGATACTTCAGATTCTGGAACTTGGGATTCAATCGAAATGACTCCAAAGGGACGCGGACTCGTAACCGAGCGGGACGTCCGCGGGGCGCTCGCGGAAGGAAAGCGGGCACTCGAGATTGACGACGGGACGCTCGTCACACCGCTTGCGGCCGATTGCGCGTCTGCCTCCGGGATCAGGATCGTCAGACGGCCGAAAACCGCGATTCCTGAAAAAGCCGGTCCGGTTTCTTCTCCCGAATCACAATCTCTCCCCTCCGGAGCGAAAAAGGTCGCCTTCGGGTCAGACCATGGGGGGTTTCAGCTCAAACAAATGCTCATGAAGCATGCTGAATCCCTGGGCTACAGCGTCATTGATCTCGGGACTTCCAGCGAGGAACCGTGTGATTATCCGGATTTTGCATATGCAGTAGCCCGGGCTGTCTCCTCCGGAGAGGCGTGGCGGGGAGTGGCGATCGACGGAGCAGGGATTGGCTCCTGCATCGTTGCCAACAAAGTCCCCGGCGTTCGGGCGGCCTGCTGCCACAACGAGTTTGTGGCGAGGAATTCACGGGAACATAACGACGCAAACGTCCTCACGCTTGGAAGCCGGGTGACTGGAAGCGAGGTCTGTAAAGAGATTCTCCGGATCTGGCTGGAATGCTGGTTCGCCGGCGGCAGGCACAAGGGGCGGGTGGACAAGATAATGGATATCGAACGCCGCTATCTCAAGTAATTCAACAGGTTACACAAAAAGAACCGACGGGCCGGACAAAGAACCGGCCCTTTTTTTTGTGTCCTCGCGCACGAAGAGAGGAAACTCCTTGACTCTCAAAGTGGTTCGGGGTAGTATTGTACCGATTTATGCAGGAGAGAGTCTATCTCGTTCATCTGGTGGCACTTGCTCCATGTCACCGATTTGAGCGGAACCCGGGCTGGACGGGATGCGTTGTAATTAAGATGACATAATGTTGTTCTTCTCAATCACACTCATTAATTTGAATGAATTAGTGAAGAAACCTCTCCTGACGTCGCTGTTCTTTATATTGCCCCTGATTTGCGGGTGCACTCCGTCGAGCGAAGATATCGCCGGAAAGGCGGATGCGAACACAACCCCCCAGGAGCAGATCGGTCCCGCGCTGGGAAGCACCCGGGAGGCGCCTGAGTTGCTCGATGCGTCGACAGAACGTTGCATCAGGAATTACGGCGCGACAATCAAACGGTACGCGGGGCGATATGGGTTGGACTGGAGACTCGTTCTGGCGATCATGAAGCAGGAATCAGGGTTCTCACGGAGTGCAGAGAGCCATAAAGGCGCCGGAGGACTCATGCAGCTGATGCCGGTGACAGGGGAGGAGCTGGCGAGGAATCTGGAGCTTGAGGACATCTCCCATCCGGAACAGAACATACAGGCCGGGATATTCTATCTCAGAAAACTCTACGATCTATTTGAAGGGTCCGGAGAAGCGGACAGGCTGAAACTTACGCTTGCTGCGTACAACGCCGGACTATCCCGGATCAACGACGCGCAGGAACTCGCCTCGTACCTGCACGCCAGACCGGCGGAGTGGGAGGGGGTAAAAGACGCGCTCCCCCTTCTCTCGAAGAGGTTTTACACCCTGCACAGAAGCGTCTGGGGGCAGGACAGGCCGAAATCAGGGTGGTTCGGCAATGCCGGACAGACGCTCAAGTATGTCGACTCGGTGATGGATTACTATGACGACTTCAGGTTGGCGCTGAACTGAAAGCCCTGAATGGTTCGGAGCCGTTCGCTTCACCCGCGTTCAGGGGAGAAGGATGGCGCAGGCGACGACGGTCGTCCAGATACCGTCCTTGTGACCTTCGGCGGACTGCGTAACATTGAAGGATTTGACGATTTTCCCGCTCATCTTGTAGAGCTTCTCTCTCTCATCCCAGGCGATCCCGGAATCGAATTCAACGCCGAGCGTCGTCGCGAGCATCGTGGCAGCGAGGTCTTCAGCGTAGTCCCCCGCCTTTTCATCCGTTTCGCCGTAAGGGTGGTGCTCGGAAAGGTAGCCGTACTGTGAGGTGTCCGAGGGGGTTGCGACGCCTATCGAGGCCGCCACAAGCCGGTTCGGCTCGTTTGTCGCGTTTCTCGCCATCACGCAGAATGTGATCTGCCCCGGCTGGAGGGACTTCAGTCCTTCCTCCGTCGAAATGCGTTTGCACCCGGGGGGATAGATGCTCGACACGGTGACCAGATTGCACTTCTCGATCTTGGCGTCGCGGAGGGCCAGCTCGAACGACTGCAGGTAGTCCTTGTGACGGCCTACGCCTTTGGTAAAAAACATTTTACCCGGTACGTACAATGTCTCATCTCCCTCTTGACAGTGGTGTGTTGTAGTGGATTATGCCTGATTTACGCCGGCCGGACGCGCCGGAATCCCCGTTTTCCGACCCGAACCACCACCCCGGCGGTGATGTCGATGGATGCATTCTGGTCCGTGATTCTGACTCCGTCCACGCTCACCGCGCCCTGCCCGATCATCCTCCGCGCCTCGTTCTTTGAAGGAACCAGCGTCGCATCGACAAGAAGCTGAATGATGCCGATGTGCCCCCCGGGAGCGGTCAGTGCCGCCTCCTGGATCTCTTCCGGAGATTCCTTCTCCCGGAACATCCTGTTGAATTCATCCTCCGCACTCGCCGCGTCTGCGGCGGAGTGGTAGAGCATGACGAGCCTCGCCGCGAGACGGCGCTTCACCGTGCTCGGGTTCGTCGCGGGGTCGCCAAGCTCGCGCTTTATCGCCGGGAGCTCACCGGCGGGTATGTCGGTCGCGAGCAGGAAATAATCATAGATGAGCGGATCCGGGATCCGCATCGTCTTCCCGAATATGTCGCGGGGGGATTCATTCAACCCGATGAAATTGTCGAGCGACTTGCTCATCTTCTCCACGCCGTCCGTCCCGACTAGTATGGGCATGGTGATGGCGACCTGCGGGTCGACCCCGTATTCCCGCTGGATATCGCGTCCGACAAGGAGATTGAATTTCTGGTCGGTCCCGCCTAGCTCGACGTCGGACCGGATGGCCACCGAGTCCATCGCCTGCGCGAGCGGGTAGAGGAACTCGTGCATGCTGATCGGCTCACCCGCTTTGTAGCGGCGCTCGAAATCATCCCGCTCCAGCATGCGTGCGACCGTGTATTTGCTTGCCAGTGCTGTGACGTCGGCGAAGGTCATGGTTCCGAGCCATTCGGAATTGTACAGCATCCGGATNNATCATCCCGGTGAAATCGCCCACAATGAGAATGGCCTGGTGTCCCAGGTCCTGGAACTGGCGGAGCTTTCGGAGGACGACGGAATGTCCCAGATGGAGATCGGGCCGGCTCGGGTCGCAGCCGAGCTTGATCTTAAGGGGGGTGTTTGATTGCAGCGATGCGTTGATCTTCCGCTCGAGGTCTTCCACGCGGATGATCTCGGCGGTGCCGCGCGTGATGATGTCGAGCTGTTCGTTCAGCGGTGGGAACAAAGTCGGATTTTACCTTGCTAGATGTCTGCGGATCGTGCGCTCCGCTTCACGCTTGGCGATGTCCTGCCTTTTGTCGTACTCCCTCTTTCCCCTGCATACCCCGAGCAACAGCTTGGCGAGACCGTGGACAAAGTAGAGCTTCAGGGGGATGAGCGTAAGTCCTTTTTCCCGGAGCCGCGAAGCGATTTTCCGGATTTCTTTTTTGTGGAGGAGGAGCTTCCTGTTGCGAAGAGGATCGACATTGCTGTAGCTGCCGTGCGCGTAGGGACTCACGTGCATGCCGAAGAGCCAGACTTCCCCGTTCTTCAGCAGCGCGTACCCGTCGGCGAGGTTTGCGTTTCCCTGGCGGAGCGATTTCACCTCCGTGCCTGTGAGCACGATCCCCGCTTCGAAGGTATCCAGGACCGCATACTCGTGCCGGGCCTTCCGGTTGGTCGTGACCGGCTTCTCATTCGGGTCATCCTTGGCGGCCATCGTCCCCGGGGGAATTTTCGCTTAGTATACCATAATTGGATTGGAAAATCAATGTCATTGCACAGTCATTGCGAGCGGAGCGAAGCAATCTGCGCTAATTGACTTTCAGTCACCGGTTTTCTATATTTTTAGTTCCGCTCTCCTGCGCCTGCCGCAGCGAGCACGAAGGGAATTGTCTTTCCCTTTTTTGTTGTCCCCCAGGGAGGAATGAATGGCCGACCCACATTACAATCTCCTCATCATCGGCGGAGGCCCGGGGGGGTACACTGCTGCGATCAGGGGGGCGCAGCTCGGCATGCGGGTGGCTGTCGTCGAGCGGGAGAGGGTGGGAGGGGTCTGCCTGAACTGGGGCTGCATCCCCACCAAAGCCCTCCTCAGGAATGCCGAGATCCTCCAGACTTTCCGGAGGGGTGCGGAGTGGGGGATCACCTTTGAAAACCTGCAGGTGGATTTCGGCAAGATCATCAAGCGGAGCAGGGGGGTGTCCGACCGGATCGTCAAGGGGGTCGAATACCTGATGAAGAAAAACAGCATCGACGTCATTCCGGGGAACGGCCGGCTTGTCGGACCGGGGGCGGTGGAGGTTCGTGCCGGGGGGACGCAGGCTGCGACTTTCCGGGCTGACCATGTCATCATTGCCACGGGCGCCAGACCCCGGACGATTCCCGGAGTGACGATCGACCGGACGCGGGTCATCACTAGCACGGAAGCGATGTCGCTCTCCTCCCAGCCGAAATCCATGGTCATCATCGGCGGGGGGGCGATCGGAGTCGAGTTCGCCTATTTTTACAACGCGCTCAGGACAAAAGTCACGATTGTCGAGATGCTCCCCGGGATACTCCCGGTCGAGGACCGGGAGCTGACCCGGCAGCTCGAATCCAGCCTGAAGAAACAGGGGATCGAGATACTGACGGAAACGAAGGTGGAGGGGGTCCGCACTTCCCAGGAGGACGTGACGCTGACCGTCCGCACCGCCGGCGGAGACCCCCGGGAAGTCACGGGAGATGTTGCGCTGATGGCGATCGGGGTTCAGGCCAATGTGGAAAACCTGGGACTGGAAAACGCCGGCGCGACGATGGAAAGAGGGAACATCAAGGTCGACACCGATTACAGGACCAATGTCGGAGGTCTGTACGCGATCGGCGATGTGATCGGTCCACCCTGGCTGGCTCATGTTGCCTCCGCCGAGGGGATTCACTGCGTCGAAGCCATCGCCGGCAAGAACTCACCACCGCTCGACTACGGCTCGGTCCCGGGGTGTACGTACTGCCAGCCGCAGATTGCGAGTGTGGGCCTGACGGAAGAGAAAGCAAAAGCCGCCGGACATGAGCTCAGAATCGGGCGGTTCCCCTTCCGCCCGCTCGGCAAGGCGGTCGCCATCGGCGAAAGCGAAGGGATGGTGAAGCTGATATTCGATGCGAAGTACGGGGAGCTGCTGGGGGCTCACATCATGGGTTCGGAGGCGACCGAGCTGATCGCGGAACTCGTTGTTGCCAAGACCCTGGAGACGACGGGCGAAGGGATATTCCGGGCGATCCATGCACACCCGACGCTGAGCGAGGCGGTCATGGAAGCGGCCGCCGCTGCGTACGGCGAGGCGATCAACATCTGAGTTNNTCGTTGCCGACCAAAATCGAAACGCGGCCGAAGGGTCAGGAAGCGGAACACACCGGGAACACGCCCGCGGACGCCCTGGCACACCTGCCGGCAAATCAGATCGTCGGCGCATACACGAATGCACTTTCCGCTCGCCTCATTGATTCCAAGATCCTGATCCTGCTGAGACAGGGGAAGGTCTTCTTTCACATCGGCTGTTCCGGGCACGAAGTGGCGCAGGTTGCGATGGCACTTGCCATGCGTCCGGGCCATGACTGGGCGTACCCGTATTACCGCGATCTTGGTTTTTCCCTCCAGTTCGGCTACACAATCGAAGAGATAATGCTTGAAGCCCTGCATCGGCGGGGAGGGCCGAGCAGCAACGGTTTCGCGATGCCGTTCCACTACGGGCACCGGAAATGGAGGATCGTCTCGCAATCCAGCCCGACGGGGACCCAGTACCTCCAGGCGCTGGGGACGGCGATGGGGGCGGCGAAGGAGGGCAAGGACGAGGTGGTGTACGTCTCGAGCGGGGAGGGCTCCACAAGCGAGGGGGAATTCCACGAGGCGGTGAACTGGGCCGCCAGGGGAAAATTCCCGGTTATCTTTGTCGTGCAGAACAACCGGTATGCGATCTCCGTCCCCGTCAGGGACCAGCTCGCAGGCGAATCGGTCTCCCTCATGGTCAGGGGGTACGGCGGGCTGAACCGGTACCACGTTGACGGATGCGATTTTCCCCAGATGTTCAATGCCGCCGCCGATGCCGTAGGGCGCGCCAGGCGCGGAGACGGACCGAGCGTCATAGAGGCCGACACGGTCAGGCTTCTCGCGCATTCCTCCTCCGACGATCAAAGGAAATACCGCGACCCGCGGGACCTCGAGGACGACCTCAAACGGGACCCCATCCCCCGGCTGGAGCGATTCCTGCAGGAGAAGGGAATCCTGACGGCGGCGGACTGCGCGCGCATCAGGACTGAAATCCAGACACGGATCGACAGTGCCGCCGAGTGGGCCGAGGGGAAGGGGCTTCCCGATCCCTCAGAGCTCGAGCTCTCCGTCTACGCCCCCGCGGGGGTCGTTCCGGCGGCGGCGCCCACCGAAGCCGTCCACACAGGACCTTCGGTGGTGATGGTTGACGCAATCAACCATGCGCTCGCGGAGGAGATGGCCGTGAACCCCAGGATGCTTGTCTACGGCGAGGACGTGGCGGGAAAAAAGGGGGGGGTCTTCACTGCGACGCGCGGGCTCACGGACAAATTCGGAAACGGCCGGGTGTTCAATTCACCTCTTGCCGAGGCGAGCATTGTGGGAACAGCCTTCGGGCTTGCGGTCAGGGGGGACTACATGCCCGTGGTGGAGATCCAGTTCGGCGATTACATCTGGCCGGCGTTCATGCAGATACGCGATGAAGTGGCGATGCTCCGCTTCCGCTCGAACGGCCAGTGGACCTGTCCCATGGTCATCAGGGTCGCGGTGGGAGGCTACATACACGGCGGGCTCTATCACAGCCAGTCGATCGACGGGTTCTTCACGCACATCCCCGGCGTGCGCGTCGTGTTCCCCTCGAACGCAGCCGACGCGAAAGGTCTTCTGAAGACCGCATGCCGCTCTCTCGATCCGGTCCTGTTCCTCGAGCACAAGGGCCTGTACCGTCAGGGCTTTGCATCGTCGGCGGAACCGGGGCCCGACTACACGCTTCCCTTCGGCGTCGCAGCCGTGAAACAGGCCGGGGAGGACATCACCGTGGTGAGCTGGGGGATGCTGGTCCAGCGATCTCTGGATGCGGCCAGGAAGGTGGAGGCCTCCCACGGCGTCGGGGTCGAGGTCATCGACGTCAGGACGCTGAACCCCCTCGACACCCGATCGATATTCGCTTCGGTGCGGAAAACCGGAAAAGTCCTGATCGTCCACGAGGACACACTCACCGGCGGGTTCGGAGGGGAGATTGCCGCTCTGATTGCGGCGGAGTGTTTCGAAAGTCTCGATGCCCCGGTTGGGCGGATAGCCGCGAAGGACACCCCGGTCCCCTATGGGCCGGGGCTGGAAAACGCGATGCTCCCGCAGGAGACGGATATCATACGCGGACTCGAGGCGCTCATCCGATACTAGCAGTCCCGCTGTTCTTGAGCGGGATTGAAAATCCCGGACGACACCGGTATTCTCATGACTCTATCCAGGACGGTCAATACGGCGGCGCCGGAACAAAAAAAGGGACAGGAGGGAAAACTCTCCAATCCCGACAGGCTCGAGCTTTACTATTATATGCGGCTGGCGCGGGAATGCGACGACGCGATCCTGAGACTGTACCGCCAGGGGAAAGTGGTGGGCGGAGCGTACACCGGGAACGGCAACGAGGCCACCGCGGTGGGGAGTGCTTATGCGCTGGAGAAGCATGACTACCTGTTTCCCATGCATCGCGATCTCGGTGCTCACCTTGTGAAGGGGGAGAGTGTGCGCAATATATTCCTCCAGCAGCTTGCCCGGGGGAACAGCCTCACGCGCGGGCGGGACGGCACGGGACACTACGCGGATCCCTCGCTGAACATCTACGGGAATGTCAGCCATCTCGGCGCCATGATTCCGATGGCGGTCGGGGTCGCTCTTGCCTTGAAGATGCGGAAAGAGGATTCGGTGGTGATGAACTACATCGGCGACGGCGGGAGCAATGTCGGCGAGTTTCACGAGGGGCTGAACATGGCGGCGGTGATGCAGCTCCCCTTCATCCTCATCATCGAAAACAACCAGTTTGCCTATTCGACCCCCATCCGCAGGCAGTTCGCAGCCCAGAAGCTCTCCGATCGCGCCTCCGGCTACGGCATCCCCGGCGTCACGATCGACGGGACCAGCGTGTCGCTGGTCTACGAAACCTGCATGAAGGCGGTGGACCGGGCGCGGCGCGGGGGGGGNNATGATCGAAGAATGGCGGAAGAAGGACCCGATCGACCGTCTCGAAAAGATCCTTCTGGCCGACCACCTGCTGACCGGTGAGGCGCAAAAGAAGATCGAGGAGAGGATCAGGGCCGAGGTCGACGATGCAGTCGCATTCGCGACCGGGAGCGCGTATCCTCCGGGGGAAGATGCGGGGAAGGGAGTGTACGCGCCGTAATGCCGGTACTGACATACATCGATGCGATCTCCCGCGGGATGTGGGAAGAAATGGAGCGGGACCCTGCGGTCTTCCTCATCGGAGAAGACATCGGGGCATACGGGGGCGCGTTCAAAGCGACGAAAGGTTTCCAGGAGCATTTCGGCCCGGAGCGGGTCATCGACAGCGTGCTTTCGGAGGCGGCGATCATCGGCGCCGCGACCGGGGCCGCCCTTGCGGGGATGAGGCCGATCGCTGAGATGCAGTTCGCGGATTTTGTAACCTGCGCCTTCAACCAGCTGGTGACCAATGCTTCGAAAATCTACTACCGGTGGGGGATACCGGTCCCGATGGTGGTCCGGCTCCCGTCGGGAGGGTACATACACGGCGGACCGTACCACTCGGCGAGCACTGAGGCATGGTTCGCCCACGTCCCCGGACTGAAGGTCGTCGCTCCGTCGACCCCGTCCGACGCCAAAGGTCTGATCAAGGCCGCGGTGCGGGACAATAACCCTGTGATGTTTTTCGAGTTCAAGTACCTCTACCGCCGCGTGAAAGGGGAGGTGACTGACGGAGATATCACCGTGCCGATCGGGAAGGGGGATGTGAAGCGGGAAGGGGGGGATGTGACGATTATTACGTACGGTTCAACGGTGCACTTTTCTCTCGAGGCATCGGAGATAATCTCGAAGGAGGACGGTATCGAGACGAAGGTTGTGGATCTCCGCACGTTGCTGCCGCTCGACCGTGATCTGATCATCGACGCTGTCCGCGCCACCGGCAGGGCGCTGGTCGTGCACGAGGATACGCTGACGGGCGGGGTGGGGGGCGAGGTGGCCGCACTGATCGCGGAGCACGCCTTCCAGTACCTCGATGCACCCGTGAAGCGTGTCGGTGCGCTCGATGCCCCCGTCCCTTTTGCTCCCACGCTCGAAGCGGCGCACCTGCCGGACACCGCGAGAATAGTACAGGCGCTCCGCGACCTGATCAGGTATTGAGTCATTGCGAGGCCGCCGAAAGCGGTTGTGGCAGGTATTGAGTCATTAACAAACGCCACGATAGCAGGGGGCGCCTTCGGCGCCCCCGTGGCAATCTGGTCCGCACTAGCCCCGAGCACACACATGGCCCGTATCGAAGTCATCATGCCCCAGATGGGGGAGAGCATCACGGAAGGAACGGTCGTCCGGTGGCTTAAGAAGGTCGGTGACGCCGTCCGCAAGGATGAGACGCTCCTGGAGATCAGCACCGACAAGGTCGACTCCGAAATACCGTCGCCGGCCGCCGGCATTCTGGCGGAGATCGTGACGCCGGAGAACGGGACTGTCCCGGTCCGGACAGTGATCGCATACCTCGAGACCGAAGGGACTGGAGCGGTCACTGACGTCAGGTCCGTGGCGCCGCAGGCCCCGGCGCGCGAGAACCCTCCGGTCACCGCGCCTCAGAGCCAATTGACCCCCGCGACTCTCCCGTCTGCGACGCCGCCCCCCGCCGGGGGGAGGTTCTATTCGCCTCTCGTCCTGAATATTGCGCGGACCGAGGGGGTGCCGCTTACCGAACTCGAATCCCTCCCGGGCACCGGAGAGGGTGGGCGTCTCACGAAGAAGGACCTGCTTGCCTGGGTGGCTGCGCGGAAGGGCGGCGCGTCTTCTTCGCCGGCCCCTGCGACAGTCAAGGCCGTGCCGGGGCCCGTAAGGCTCGAATCCGCCGATGCCCCCGCTCTCCGCGCAAAGTACCCCGCACCGGGGCACGAGATTCTTCAGATGAGCAATGTCATGCAGAAAATGGCGCAGCACATGGTCCAGAGCGTGCAGACGTCCCCCCACGTGGCGGCGGTGCACGAAGTGGATATGACCGCGGTTGTGAGACACCGCGATGCGCACGCGGAGGAATTCGAGAAGAAGGAGGGATTCAAGCTGACCTTTACCCCCTACATCGCCGAAGCGGTCGTCGCGGCGATCAAGAAGTACCCGCTTGTCAATTCCTCGGTGGAGGGGGACAAGATCATACGGAAGAATTTCATCAATCTGGGGCTCGCCGTCGCCTCAGACAGCGGACTGATCGTCCCGGTGATCAAGCACGCAGAGGAAAAGAATTTCACGGGACTTGCCCGTGCCGTGAACGATATCGCGTCGCGGACCCGCACGAAGAAATTGTCGCCCGATGATATTCAGGGGGGGACGTTCACGATCTCGAATTACGGAGTGTTCGGGACGCTCATCGGGATCCCGATCATCAACCAGCCGCAGGTTGCGATACTGGGGACCGGGGCGATCCGGAAACGCCCGGTGGTGATCGACGACGCGATTGCGATCCGGTCCATCGCCTACCTCACGTTGTCATTCGACCACAGGATCGTGGACGGCGCGCTCGGGGGTATGTTCCTCGAAGAGATCGTCCAGAACCTCCAGCGGCACGACAGGGAGACGAAGATCTGAAGGGGAGAGAGAGAATGGAATTCGTGATACAGGAAGTTGCAGGTTCCCGTGCTCCGGGAAGAGAAAGGCCCGACTGGCTCAAGGTGAAGCTTCCGGGAGGGGAGAACTATGCGCGGTTGCGGGGGCTCATCGAAACCCACAGGCTTCACACGGTCTGCGAGGAAGCGCGCTGTCCGAATATGGGTGAGTGCTGGAATGCCGGCACCGCGACATTCATGATACTGGGGGACGTCTGTACGCGGTCCTGCGGGTTCTGTGCGGTGACGACCGGCCGTCCGGCCGGGCTTGATACCGATGAGCCGTACCGCGTGGCCGAGGCGATCCGTCTCATGGATGTCCGCCACGCCGTCATCACATCGGTGAACCGGGACGAGCTCCCCGACGGCGGTGCGGCGATATTCGCCGAGACGATACGCCAGGCCCGCAAAGTGAACCCGGCGGTCCGGATTGAAGTGCTTATCCCGGATTTCCGGGGCGCCCGCTGGGCCCTGCAGCTCGTGATCGACGAACGGCCGGACATACTGAACCACAACACGGAAACCGTGCCTCGCCTGTACGGCAGGGTCCGTCCGCAGGCGAAATACGGCAGGTCGCTGGAGCTGATCCGGCGTGGCCATGAGGCCGGTATGGTGACCAAGAGCGGACTGATGCTCGGACTGGGGGAGTCGGCGGGAGAGGTCCTCGAGGTGATGCGCGACCTGCGCGGGAGCGGGTGCGACATACTGACCCTTGGCCAGTATCTGCGTCCCTCGAAAGACCACCTCCCCGTGGAACGGTACGTCCCCCCGGCCGAATTCCATGAGTTCAGGGAGGAGGGGCTTTCGATGGGGTTTCGCCATGTGGAGTCGGGGCCGCTCGTACGGAGCTCGTACCACGCGGGGGGGCAGGTCTGAGCGGGCCGTCGGCCCGGAGGAGGTCCGGAAAGGGACTAGTTGCATCAGCGAAGATTCTACTCGAAAGTGGGATTGACTCTTAGGGCTGATTTCACTAAATTGAAAAGCTTTATCGAATCCATGTAATTCATCATCGTTAGTCGGGGAGCTGCGCCTGTGGACAAGACAACACGGTTCTTCAAGACGTCGGAAAACGAGGCGAAGTGGCATCTCCTCGATGCGGACGGGAAGACGCTCGGACGCATCGCCAGCGAGGCCGCGCGACTCCTCAGGGGGAAGCACAAGCCCGTCTTCACGCCCAACTCCGACATGGGCGATTTCGTCGTCGTGGTGAATGCATCGAAAGTGAAGGTCACGGGGAAGCGGGCGGAGTTGAAGGAGTATTTCCACTACACCGGGTATCCGGGAGGAGCGACGTTTGAGAGATTCCAGGACGTGCTCCGCAAGGACCCCCGTCGGGTCTTCGAGCACGCCGTGAAGGGGATGCTCCCCCACAACAGGCTGGGAAGACAGATCCTGAAGAAGATGAAGGTCTACGCGGGAGCCGGGCATCCTCATGCCGCCCAGCAGCCCACGCCACACATCCTCAACCACTCAAGCAGCAAGGAGTCGTAACGGCGCATGCACCCACAGAATACCCTGGCGGTCGGCCGAAGGAAGACGTCCGTCGCGCGCGTGATCCTCGCACCCGGTGCGGGAGCGATCACGATCAACAAGAAATCGTTCGAACAGTATTTTCCGCTTGAGACTCTCCGCCGCGAAGTGATGAAGCCGCTTGAACTGACACAGTCGGCGGGCAAGTACGACATCCGCGTCAACGTGGAGGGGGGCGGGGTGTCAGGTCAGGCCGGGGCGGTGCAGCTCTCCATTTCCCGGGCGCTCGTGTTGCTCAACGATGAACACCGTCCGCTGCTCCGCGCAGCGGGACTGATGACCCGCGACCCCCGCATGGTCGAGCGTAAAAAATACGGCCAGAAAAAAGCGCGCAAGAGATTCCAGTTCTCCAAGAGGTAACGAGCCGGTAAGTTGCTGTCCCCGGCGGGATGCACCCGCGAAATGCCGCATCCCCCGGCGCTGTCACTACTCATACTCCCGGATTCCGCCGCGAGTGTCACGCCCTGCGTGATGACGGCGGGAGACGAAGGGAGTAGAAGAAAAAACTCAACATAAGGAGTGCCGCTATGCCCCGCGTCGAAGTCGCCGTGCTGCTCGCAGCCGGCTGTCATTTCGGTCACCTCACCCGTCGCTGGAATCCCAAGATGCGCGCGTACATCTTCATGGAGCGCAACGGGATCCATATCATCGATCTGATGAAAACCCGCATCCTTCTCGAAGAAGCGTGCAACGCCATTGCAAATATCTCCGCCGAGGGGAAGCGTATCCTTTTCGTCGGCACGAAGAAACAGGCGAAGGACGTGATCCGCGAAGAAGCGGTGCGGACGGGCGAGTTCTACGTCAGCGAGCGCTGGCTCGGAGGTTCACTGACGAACTTCACGACGATACGCAAGAGCGTGAAGCGCCTCACCAACATCGAGAAGATGGAGAGCGACGGCACCTTCGACAAGATCACGAAAAAGGAAGGGCTGTTTCTCCAGCGGGAGAAGGAGAAACTCAACAACGTCCTCTCGGGGGTCGTGGATATGACCCGCCTCCCCGGGGCCCTTTTTGTCGTCGACGTCAAGAAAGAAGCGATCGCGGTCAAGGAGGCGAACCGCCTCAACATTCCGGTCTTCGCGATCATGGATACGAACTGCGATCCGGACGGGATCGATTATGTGATTCCCGCAAACGACGATGCGATCAAGTCTGTTCAGGTGATCACGAAGGCATTCGCCGACGCGGTGCTCGAAGGGAAGGAACGGTCTTCTGCAAGACAGGCGGAGATGTCCGCCGAAACGGAGCACCGGGGAAAGGACGCGCCCGAGGGAAAGCCCTCAACGAATTGATCACGGAACCACTCGGAACGGATACCATGGCAATCACTCATGAGATGATCAAGAAACTCCGCGATATGACGGGCGCGGGGATGATGGACTGTAAACATGCGCTCGAGGAGACAGGCGGGTCGCTGGATGCGGCGGTCGAATCCCTGCGGAAGAAGGGGGCTGCGGTCGGGCAGAAGAGGGGAGACAGGGCTGCAAAGGAGGGGATGATCGTCACCAGCGTGAGCGGGGACGGCAGGACCGGCGTGATCCTGGAGATCAATTGCGAGACGGACTTCGTCGGAAGGAGCGACGATTTCGCCGCGTTCGCCCGTGCGGTCGCGGGCCTGATCGCCGCGCGTAAGCCGAAGACGCTCGAGGAGCTCAAGAGCCTGAAAGGCCCGGACGGGAAGACCGTCACGGATCTCACGAACGATCTGCTCGCGAAGGTCGGGGAGAAGATCGATGTGCGCCGGTTCAACATCCTGGATTCCCCGGACGGTGCCGTCTTTTCCTACACGCATCTCGGGAACAAGATCGGCGTGCTCGTCGAATGCGCAAATCTCGGCAACGACCCCGCGGGCACCATAGTCGGCCGGGACGTCGCCATGCAGATCGCCGCGATGAACCCGGTGACCGTCGGCCGGGAAGGGATCGCAAAGGAGACTGTTGAGCGGGAGCTCGACATATACAGGACCCAGGCGAAGAATGAAGGGAAGCCCGCCCCCATCGTGGAGAAGATCGCCAACGGGAGNNTACCTCGCGGAGACGGGGAAAGGGACCACGGTGAAGCAGTTCCGCCGCTACCATCTGGGCGAAGAGGCCCGCTGAAGTGACCGGCGCACCCCGATACCGGCGCGTGCTGCTCAAGCTGAGCGGCGAGGCGCTCATGGGCGAGCGGCAATTCGGCATCGATCCCGCCGTCCTGAAGCAGTACGCGTCGGAGATCAAGGGCGTGCACGACCTTGGCGTCGAGCTCGGGATCGTGATCGGCGGAGGGAACATCTACCGGGGCGTCGCGGACTCCACGGACGGGATTGACAAGGTCACCGGCGATCACATGGGGATGCTTGCCACCCTCGTCAACGCGCTCGCGCTGCAGAGCGCGCTGGAAGGGGAGGGGACGCTGACGCGCCTGATGTCGGCGATCCGCGTCGATGTCGTTGCGGAGCCGTTCATCCGGCGGAGGGCCGTGCGGCACCTGGAGAAGGGGCGTGTGGTGATCTTCGGCGCCGGGACCGGCAACCCGTATTTTACGACCGACACCGCCGCCGCTCTGCGTGCGGTGGAGATCGAGGCGGATGCCATCATCAAGGGGACCCGCGTTGACGGGGTGTACGACTCCGACCCGGAGCGAAACCCCGCCGCCTTCAGGTTCACCGAACTCTCCTACCTCGATGTCCTGCAGAAGGACCTGAAGGTGATGGACATGACGGCGATTACGCTGTGTAAGGAGAACAAGCTCCCCATCCTCGTGTTCAATATGAACACGAAGGGGAATTTCAAGAGACTCATCCTCGGGGAAAACGTGGGTACGACCGTGCAGGAGCGCTCGTCATCTGCTCGCTAACAACCGGAATCGGGGGCCATCATGGTGAAGGAAATTCTGAAGGAAACGGAAGACAAGATGCACAAGGCGGTGGAAGTCGTCCGCGGGGAGCTTATCAGGATCAGGACCGGCAAGGCCACGACGGCGCTCCTTGACACCGTCAGAGTAGATTACTACGGGACGATGACGCCGCTGGCGCACTGCGGGAACGTGAGCGTCTCCGATATCCACACTCTCACGATCCAGCCCTACGACAAGGCGATGCTGGAGCACGTCGCCAAGGCGATCCAGACCGCCAACCTGGGGCTTAACCCGGTGAAGGACGGGGATATCGTCCGCGTGCCCATCCCGCCGCTCAACGAGGAACGCCGGAGGGAGCTTGTGAAGCTGACGAAGAAATTCGGCGAGGACGGAAAGATCGCCATCCGGAACGTGCGGCGCGATGCGATCGAGCACCTGAAGAAATCCGAGAAGGCAGAGCACTTTTCGGAAGACGATCGGAAGAAAGGGGAGCAGGAGATACAGAAAATGACGGACAAAGGGATCAAGGATATCGACAGCCTCCTGGCCCAGAAGGAGAAAGACATCATGGAGGTGTGAGACACACGCCGCCGCAAACCGAAAAAGCCCCGCACTCTGCGGGGCTTTTTCGTAACTTGCCGCTCCGCCGTGCGTATCAGAATACAGGGGAGGGACCTCACAAGAAAACCTGGAGGTGGCCAATGAGTACACATGACGGAATGCATCGCCTGTACAAATCGCGCGTCGACCGGATGCTGGACGGCGTGTGCGGAGGAGTGGCAGAGTATTTCGGCCTCGATTCTACCCTCGTGCGTCTCGCGTGGGTTCTTCTGATCCTGGTGGGTGGGATGGGGATACTGCTCTATTTTGTCGCAATGATCATCATGCCCGTCAACCGGGGGGAGACATCCGCCCCCGCCGTGGCTGTCCGGGAACGGAACAGCAAGTTCTGGGGGATCCTGCTGGTGGTGGTCGGCACCGTCTGGTTCCTCGGCAATCTCGGGATCCCCCTCTGGCACCACTGGTGGGGCCTCGCCTGGGACGTTGTTCTCCCCGTGCTTCTCATACTCGCCGGTGTGGCGTTCCTGTTCGGGGGGAGGAACTGGCTCAGCGCGGCGTCCGTGCCGTCAGAACCGTCCCCGGGACCGGAGTTACCGGCGGCGGAGCCGGTCCCCCACGCGCTCCCGCCGCGCCTGTACAAGTCTCGCACGGAGAGGAAGATGTTCGGGGTCTGCGGCGGGATCGCCGCGTATTTCAACGCCGATCCCACGATTGTCCGGCTGCTGTTCATCATTGCTTCGTTCGCCTCATTCGGGTTCATGCTCCTGCTCTATGTCATCATGGCGATCGTCACGCCGCGTGAACCGGTCATGGCATAAGTGAGGAGGAAACCCCATGCACGCGCTCCCTGCCCGCAGTTTCTGGTTTCCGGTTCTCCTGATACTCATCGGNNTGAAGTCGCGGGGAGGGGTCTTCTGGGGATTGTTCTGGTTTGTGCTCGGGGGAGCATGTCTGCTCCGGTCATGCGACGTCCTGTGGCTTGACCCGGGAATCATGGTCTCCGGGCTGTTCCTTGTCTCCGGCGCGGGGTTGCTCCTCGCGTTCCTCGTGTCGCCCCGCGACTGGTATCTCCTGGTCCCGGCTGCATGTTTTCTGATCGTGGGGGGAGCAATCCTCTCGACGGAGCTCGGGGTGTGGGCAACGTGGGAGGTGGCGCCGGTCGTGAACAGATGGTGGCCCGCAGGGCTCGTGCTCTTCGGGATGGCCCTGCTCCTGAATCCTCTCTGGCCCGCCCGGCGGCGGGAGTAGGGGATCTTCCCCCGCGCGGCGGAGTCAGTGCGCCTCCAGCCAGTTCTTTCCCGTCCCGATATCGACCTTGATCGGGACGGCAAGTGTCATCGCATCCTGCATCCCGTCCCGTACCAGCGCGGTCATCTTCTCCTCTTCTTCGCGCGGAACTTCGAACACCAGCTCATCGTGGACCTGCAGGAGCATCCTGCTCTTCAGGTTCATTGCGCATATGGACCCGTCGAGGCGGACCATGGCGATCTTGATCATGTCCGCCGCCGTCCCCTGTATGGGCATGTTGATTGCCTGCCGCTCGGCATTCCCCCTGATGTTCATGTTCCGGCTGTTGATGTCGGGGAGGTACCGCCTTCGCCCCGTGAGCGTCGCGACGTACCCTTCCCGGCGTGCCCCGGCGATGGTGTCGTTGATGTACTGCTTGACTTTCGGGAAGCGCTCGAAATACCTCGCGATGATCTCTTTTGCTTCTGACTGCGTGATCTCCAGCCTGTTGCCCAGCCCGAACGGACCGATCCCGTATATGATCCCGAAGTTCACTTCCTTCGCCTTCCTCCGCATGTCGGGAGAAACGCCGGTGGCGGGGACGCCGAACACGCGCGATGCGGTCGTCGCATGGATGTCCTCGTCGTTCCGGAATGCCGCGATGAGGCTCTCATCGGCCGACATGTGGGCCATGACGCGCAGCTCGATCTGCGAGTAGTCGGCGGACATCAGGACCGATTCGGGCGAGCGGGGGATGAATGCCTTCCGGATCGATCGTCCGATCTCCGTCCTGATGGGGATGTTCTGGAGGTTGGGGTCGCTCGAGGAAAGCCGGCCTGTGGCGGCGACAGTCTGGTTGAACGAAGTGTGGACTCTCCCCGTGACGGGGTTGATCAGCGACGGGAGCGCATCGATGTACGTGGACTTCAGCTTCGTGAGCTGCCGGTAATTGAGAAGGTTCTCGATGATCGGGTGCATTCCACGGAGAGTCTCCAGGACCCCGACGTCCGTGGAGAACCCGGTCTTTGTCTTGCGCACCGTGGGAAGCTTCAGGGTGTTGAAGAGTATGTCGCCGAGCTGCCGGGTGGAATTGATGTTGAATTCCCCTCCCGCCTGCCGGTGAATATCCGTGATGAGGTTCTCGATCTGCCGCTCGAGGTCCTTCGACATCTCCTCCAGGCACGGGACGTCCAGCCCTATCCCTTCGAATTCCATCCTCGCCAGCGTAGCGATGAGCGGAAACTCGATCTCGTCACACAGGCCCAGCAGGTTCATCTCCCTGAGGCGGGGGATCTGCCGTTCCCTGATGCGGTACGTCATGTCCGCGTCCTCCGCCGAGTAGACGGCGACCGACTCCAGCGGGACCTCGGTGATGTGGCGGGCCTGCTTCCCCTTTCCCACGAGCTCGTCGAAGGAGACCATCCGGTAGTTCAGGTACTCCAGTGCGAGAGCGTCCAGGTTGTGCTGCCCGTCCGCGCGGAGGATGTAGCTCGCCACCATCGTGTCGAAACCGGCGCCGTTCACCACGACTCCGTGATTCATGAGGACGAGCATGTCGTACTTGACGTTCTGTCCGGCCTTCCTGATCTCGTGCGACGCAAACACCGGCCCGAGCTTCCGGAGCACCGACTCCCGCGGGAGGGCGGCCACGGTGTTGTTGACCTCCCGGTCCTCTAAGAGCCCCGTCCCCCCCTCCGGGGCGGGATCCCACCGGACGGGGACATACCAGGCGCGCCGTTCCGAGGTGCAGAGCGAAATCCCGACAAGCTCCGCCCGGAGCGGATCGGTGGATGTGGTTTCCGTGTCGAATACGATCAGCCGGCTCCCCATGAGCTCCCTGACGAGCTCCTCCAGTCCGTCGGCGGTTGTGACGCAGGTGTACTCATGCCTGTCCGTTTCCATGTCTGCTGGCGCCTGTTGCGGCACAGGCGCCCCCACTGCGTGCGTCTCCGGCGTCTCTTTCCCAAGAGGTGGGACCGGGGGAGGAGCCGCGGGCTTTGCGCCGGAGACCTCGCTCTCTCTCAGGCGTGCGGCGAGCGATTTGAACTCCAGGTCAGAAAACAGGCGGATCAGCCTGGCTGTGTCGCGCGGTGCGGCCCGGAGCGAATGGAAATCCAGATCGAGCGGAACGTCCGTGTCGATGGTGACGAGGTGTTTTGAAAGGAAAGCTTTCTCCCTGTGAGTGATCAGCTTCTCGCGGAGCCCCTTCTGCGCGATCTCCCCTACGTGGGCGTAGAGCTCCTCCAGCGTCCCGTATTTCTGTATGAGCGGGATCGCCGTCTTCTCCCCGACCCCCGGGACTCCGGGGACGTTGTCGGACGTGTCGCCGGTGAGAGAGAGGACGTCGATGACCCTGTCCGGCGTGACGCCGAATTTCTCCCTGACTCCCGGCTCCTCGACGAGCTCCGGCTCCCCCCCCGACTTCCCGGGTTTGTACATTTTTATCGTTGGGGAGATGAGCTGCATGAAGTCCTTGTCCCCGGTCACCATCATCGTGAGGACCCCTTCCCTCTCCGCGCGCCGGGCGAGTGTGCCGATGATGTCGTCCGCTTCAAACCCGGGGAGTTCCAGGAGCGGGGTGTTGAACGCGCGGACGACCTCTTTCAGCCTGTCCATCTGCGCGGCCATGTCTTCCGGCATTTTCTGCCGCGTGGCCTTGTACCCGGGGAAGAGCTTGTGGCGGAATGTCGGTTCCTTCGTGTCGAACACGACCGCGATATGGTCGGGCTTTTCTTCGTCAAGTATCTTCATGAGGGCCGTGACGAACCCGTAAATCGCGCTGGTGTTCTCCCCCTTGCTGTTGATCAGGGGGCGGCTGATGAACGCATAATAGGCGCGGTAGGCGAGCGCCATCCCGTCAAGGAGGAAGAGGCGTTCTGTCGGGCTCATTGCGTTTCAAAGAAGAAAAGTGAGAGTGATCCGCCCTCCGGCGGCGTGCAGAAGAAACATACCGAATGTGTGCGGGAGTGTCAACGGAACGGCAACAGCGTGCATTCTGTTCATTGATTGTCATACGTGAAATGGGTACATTCCGAGCGTCACAACTCTCCGGCGGATGAAAATTTACACAAAGACAGGCGACAGCGGGGACACCTCCCTCTTCGGCGGACAGAGAGTCCCCAAGGACGCCCTCCGCATCGAAGCCTACGGGACGGTTGACGAGCTGAACTCGGTGCTCGGGATCGCGCTGGCCGATGGTCCGGACGGGGATATCCGGTCGGTCCTCGAGCAGATCCAGCACAGGCTCTTTGCTCTGGGGGCCGATCTGGCCACCCCCCGGTCGCCCGGTGGGGGGAAGAAGGTCAAGCGGATCGAACCCCGCGATTCCCTCTGGCTGGAACGGGAGATCGACAGGTTTGACACGCTCCTGAAGCCTCTCCACAGCTTCATACTCCCCGGAGGATCGCGCTTCGCGGCGCGCCTCCACTTCGCCCGCACCGTCTGCCGGAGGGCCGAACGCGCGGTCGTCCGGCTGTCGCGCAACGAGGACATCGGCGAGGGGGTAAAGATGTATCTGAACCGCCTTTCGGATTTCCTGTTCGTGCTCGCCCGGTATGCAAACCAGTCCGCGGGAATCTCGGAAATCCGTTGGAAATCGTAGCTCATGCGCCGGCCGGGTCCCGTTCCGGACTCCCCGGCCCGGATGGGCGGGCGACCGGTCAGGCCTGACCGCCACTCCACAACCCTGAAACCCCCTGTCATGAAACGGATTCTCCTGATCTGCTTCGTCTGCTCACTTGCGGTGATTCAGGCCCCGGCGCAGAAGACCGGGTTTTCGAAAGACAGTGCGTACGCAAACCTGAACGTCCTTGTCAACGCCATCGGTCCGCGCCCCATGGGGTCACCGGCGGAAGCGAGGGCCCTCCGGTTTGCAGCTGCGCGATTCAGGGAATACGGTTGCCAGGAGGCCTATGTAATGCCGATGACAGATGCCGCGGGCGTCAACACGTCGAGCGGCATCGCCGTGGGAGTCCTCCGCGGAAAAACCGGCCGGAAGATCATCATCGGCGGGCATATCGACTCCGCCGGCCCCGACATCCCCGGCGCAAACGATGACGGCTCGGGTGTGGCCTCGGTGATCGAGCTTGCGCGTGTGATCGGCAAGAAAGAACATGAATCAACAGTCGTCTTCTGCTGCTGGGGGGGGGAGGAGGAGGGGCTGAGAGGGTCGGAATACTTCGTCGCGCACTACCCCGATATCGGCGACGTGGCGCTCATGCTCCAGATCGACATGGCCGACGGATCCGGAAACCTGGATGCTGATCCCGACGGCGCGTACCAGGTGAGCGCCCCCCGCTGGCTCGTCGACGCGGCGTTCGATATTTTTTACAACGACCTCCACGCAGAGGGACTGGTCTACCCGACGCAGGCGGCGACGGTGAACTCCTCCTCCGCGGGGGGGACCGGCTCCGACCATATGCCCTTCCTGGCGAAGGGGATCCCCGCGATCGATTTTACGTCTGACGTCTCGTACCCGATACACACGCCGCTGGACAACTGGGCCAACTTCAATCCTGACGGACTTCCCCGTACCGGGGACCTGGTGCTCAGGCTGTTCGAGCGGTTCGACGGCGGCGTTCCCTCACGCGCGACGGAAAAGTACTGGCTCCTCGTTGTGGGGCACACGCCGGTGTTTTTTTCCCATCCGCTGCTCCGGGGAATTGCCGCTCTGGCATTCCTCCTCGGCCTCGCGGTCCTGTTTCTCGTCAGGAAACGCCCCCCCGCGCCTGCTCCCGTCCCCCGCGTGCAATGGTCCGGGCTGAAGCTTCTCATGTTCGCACTCATCATCCAGGCGTTCATCTGGCTCTCGGAAAACGTGATCGGCCTTGTGCGCGGTTACCGCTTCCCCTGGGTGAATAACTACGGCGGATTTGTGGTCCTCGCACTCTTTTGCGGTCTCATCGGTCTCTGGCTCTCGCTCCGGATGGTCCGGCGCCTCCCTCTTTCCGGGGACCCGTTCCCGTATTACCTCCGGGCTTTCATTTTGCTCTCTGTCCTGCTCGTCCTGCTCTCGATCCCCAACGCGGAGCTTGCGGTCTATCCCGCCCTCTCGCTCATATTCCTCTCGCTGGCGCTCCTGCTCCCCCACCCGCTGCTCAAAGGGGTGTTCCTCCTGCTGACGCCGTATCCGGCTGTCCGCCTGGTGTTTTCGGAATACACGGGGCTCTACCAGAGGATGCTTTCGCATTCGGCGATGCCCTCTTTCGCATCGTCGGTACTCTACGAAACAGGGTTCGTCCTCTTCTTCACGCTCATATCGCTCCCCTATGTGTACGCGTTCGCGGCCGTGTACAGGGATTCGGGGCGGGACCTTTTCTGGGTGAAGAGGTTCAGGGGAGCTGCGGGGTTGTCCATCGCAGGATGCGGCGCCGCCGCCACCGCGGTCCTTCTTCTCCTTCGTCCAGTCTACGATCCCCTCTGGGAGACTTCAGTCTCCGTCACACAAACCTACAGGCTCGGTACCGATTCAGGTGCCGTAAGCCTATCGAGCGGCGAGTACCTCGAGGGGATCAGGTGCGTGTACGACGGCCGCGACTCGATGCTCGAGGGGAGGGTCACGGGCATGCCGCTCCGCACACTGCGTCCTGCAACGGTCGGGTGGCTCGC
>PMND01000041.1:27752-48936 GCA_003161955.1 Ignavibacteriota bacterium
GACACGCCCCTGGTGGTCCCGGTGACATTCACACTCAGGGACTCGCAGAGAGTCCGGGAGACCGTCGAGGTCACGTACGACTCTCTCGCGTATCCCCTGGCGCTCGGCAGGGAAATGACGTATTTTGTGAAACGGACGATCGTCAACGCGGGCGCGACATTCGGCGCCCGGGAAGAGAGGAGACAGTGACGGAATCCCGGAATATCGTTCTCGATGTGCAGGACCTCGTCAAGCGGTACGGCGCCATCACCGCAGTCGACGGTGTGAGCTTCAGCGTGCGTGCGCGGGAAATCTTCGGAATCCTCGGGCCGAACGGCGCGGGGAAGACGACGACGCTCGAGTGCATCGAAACATTGAGGCCGGTCGATGCCGGGACGATCCTTTTGAACGGGCTGAACGTCCGGACGCAGTCGCAGGAGGTCAAGCGGATCATCGGAGTGCAACTCCAGTCCTCCTCGTTTTTCGACAAGCTGAGCCTTGCGGAGCTGCTCGTGCTCTTCGGGGAGATGTACGGGAGGAGTGTCGATCCCCTGGCCTTGCTTGATGAGGTGGAGTTGCGGGACAAGTCCCGGGCGCAGGTGGTGCAGCTCTCGGGAGGGCAGAAGCAGCGCTTCTCGATCGCCGCGGCGCTCGTGAATGACCCCGTGGTGATCTTTCTGGACGAACCGACGACGGGTCTCGATCCGCAGGCGCGCCGCCACCTCTGGGGCGTGATCAAGCGTATCCGCTCGGAAGGAAAGACGATTGTCATCACAACGCACTACATGGACGAGGCGGAAGAGCTCTGCGACCGGGTCGCGATCATGGACGCGGGGAAGATCATCGCGATGGCTCCGCCGCAGGAGATGATCACGACGCTCCTCGCCGGCGGGTTCCGGAAGGAGAAGGTCGAGAGGCTTGCGAGCCTCGAGGACGTCTTCCTGAGTCTCACGGGACACACGATCAGGGATGAATAAAGGACTTCAGCGCCACCTCTTGTTATCGACGGGACCCTATGCGAATTAAATGGATGCTGACGCTCGCCTCGATGAAGATGTTCATGCGTCAGCGCGAGGCGATTCTCTGGACACTGCTGTTCCCCCTCCTTGTCGTGATCCTCTTCGGGTTCGTGAGGTTCAACGGGGTGGGAAGCATCGGGCTGGGGGTCGTCAACGAGGCGGGCGCAACCGGTGCCGATCTTCTCGCCCGCATTAAGTCCGTGCGGACATTCGAGGTCACCGAAGGGACGCGGGAATCGGAGATGGGAGAGCTTGCGAAAGGGGAGAGGGACCTCGTTCTCCTCATCCCGGCCGAGTATGCCCCCGCGACGTCGGCGGAGATGACGGCCTACGGCGACCTTGAGGCGAAGCCGCAGGTGACGCAGCTCGGGGGGCTTGTTCTCCAGCGGGTGCTTGACGAATCGGCATTCGCCGGTGCCCCGGGACTCCGGAGGACTGCGCTCTCGACGCTCCCGTTCAAATCGCGGAACCTCACGTACATGGACTTCCTTCTTCCCGGGATCCTCTCGATGTCCATCATGCAAATGGGGATCTTCGGCGTCGCGTTCGGATTCGTTTCCCTCAAAAAGCGCGGGATCCTCCGGCGTCTCTGGGTCACGCCGATCCGTCCGAACGATTTCATCATCGCGCAGGTGGCGATGCGCCTGCTCGTCCTCCTGCTCCAGATGACAATCATGGTCGGGGTCGGCATCCTGTTCCTCAACCTCCATTTCATCGGAAACATCGCACTCATCTACCTCATGGGCATCCTGGGGGCGGTCGTCTTCCTCGGGTTCGGTTTCTCACTCGCGGGCATCTCGAAATCAGAAGACCAGGTCGCCCCGCTGGCCAACATCATCACGCTTCCCATGCTCGCGCTTTCCGGGATCTTTTTCAGCCGGTCGAATCTCCCCGGTTTCGTCCGTTCCATCACGAGCGTGCTTCCCCTGACGTACCTTGCCGACGGATTGCGGAGCGTGGCGATCGACGGCGCGACCCTCGCGCAGGTGACCCCCCAGATCCTGGGGCTCGTCCTCTGGGGAGTGGTCTCCTGTGCCCTGGCGGTCAGACTCTTCCGGTGGGAATGACCCCCGTCATTCCGAGGCCTGTCATTGCGGTCAGACCCTTCCGTTTGGAATGACCCCCGNNTTGTTTGACAATCTTTCCCGATCTCCGTATATTGATTCGTTTTTGTTCCCGGTAGGCCCGCGGTGATGGTCTCGCCCTTCGGGTTTCACTCACCTTTCGCGCGTTGCGGAGATACTCTTCGATGATTACCGATTTCGGCCGGGTGCTCATCTTCCTGATCGTGGGTGTCGTGTTTGTTGCCGGAGGCATGATATTCGCGTGGCTCCTCCGCCCGAGCCGTCCATACCCCAGCAAGCTTGCGACGTACGAATGCGGCGAGGTTCCCCTCGGCGACACCCGCGTACGGTTCAACGTCCGCTTTTACGTGGTGGCCCTGATCTTCCTGATATTCGACGTGGAAGTCGTCTTCCTGTTTCCCTGGGCGGTTGTGTACAAAAGCCTCGGCTGGTTTGCGTTCATCGAGATGCTGGTTTTCCTCGGGATACTCTTTGTGGGGTACGCGTACGTCTGGCGCAAGGGCGATCTCGACTGGGACAAGCCCGCGCCGAAGATTCCCCGGTACGAAAAGGGGGTCGGCGTGCAGGAGACGCATATGACAGAAGAAGAAATCGCCGTCTAACGGATCGCTACAGGGAGCGTGTATGGGACTCTTGGACCAGAAATTCGAGAACAGCAACATCGTCATCACTTCGATGGACAACCTGCTGAACTGGGCGCGGCTGTCGTCGCTCTGGGGGATGCAGTTCGGCCTCGCCTGCTGCGCGATCGAAATGATGGCGACGGGAGCCAGCCACTACGACCTCGACCGGTTCGGGACGTTTTTCCGCGGCACGCCGCGGCAGTCCGACGTGATGATCGTGGCGGGGACAGTGACCCTGAAGATGGCATCCAGGATCAAAGTCCTGTACGACCAGATGTCCGAGCCCCGTTATGTGATCTCGATGGGGAGCTGCTCGAACTGCGGCGGCCCCTACTGGGAGCACGGCTACCACGTGCTCAAAGGGGTGGACCGGATCATCCCCGTGGATGTCTACGTCCCGGGGTGTCCGCCGCGTCCCGAAGCGCTCATGGAAGGGCTCCTGAAGCTCCAGGAGAAGATCCGGACCGAGAGCCTTGTAAAGAAGAAATCAGCGTGATCCCCCCCCTGAAACCTCAACTGAACCCTCAACTCCGCTCCCGATGACTGCACAGGAAATCCTGGAATCACTCAAGGCCCGCTTCGGCGACGCCGTTCTCGACGCCAGAGTTGACGGCGTCCCCGATCCCTGGGTGAAGATCGCCCCCGGGAGACTGAAGGANNAAGCTCGGTGTCGTCTACCACTGTGATTCGACGGTGAAACACCACCGTATCGTCCTGAAGACGGAAGTGACTGATGCGGATCCCCATGTCTCTTCCGTGGAATCCGTCTGGAAGACCGCGAACTGGCACGAGCGGGAGGCGTTCGACATGTACGGGATCGTGTTCGAGGGGCACCCGGATCTCCGGCGCATACTGATGCCGGATGACTGGAAGGGTTTCCCTCTCCGCAAGGATTATCAGGTCCCCGAGTTTTACAACGGTATGAAGGTGCCGTACTGATGGAAGCCACAATGACACAGCCGACGACCATACCCGGACTCGGCCGGGCGCTGAAGACCGAGGAGATGGTGATCAGTATGGGTCCGCAGCACCCCTCAACGCACGGCGTCCTCAGGCTCGAGCTCGTGGTGGACGGCGAGGTCGTCGTGGACGTGATCCCGCACATCGGGTACCTGCACCGGTGTTTCGAGAAGCACTGCGAGCACATGACGAACTACCAGCAGGTGATCCCGTATGCCGACCGGATGGACTACGTTGCCGCGATGAGCAACGAATTCGGGTTTGTCGTCGCCTGCGAGAAACTGCTCAAGATCAAAGTCCCCGAGCGTGTGGAGTACATCCGCGTGATCATGGCGGAATTTTCGCGGATCGTCAGCCACCTTATTGCGATCGGGACGTACGGGATGGACATCGGCGCGTTCACGCCGTTCCTCTATTGCATGAGGGACCGGGAGAGAGTTCTCGACATATTCGAGCAGACCTGCGGCGCCCGGCTCCTGTACAACTACATGTGGATCGGCGGCCTCTCCCATGATGTTCAGCCTGACTTTGCAGCCAAAGTGAAGGATTTCTGCAAATATTTCCGCCCTCAGATCAAAGAGCTCAACGACCTCCTCTCCTACAACAAGATATTCATCAAGCGGACCGCCAACGTCGGCGTCCTCCCCGCGGAAGTTGCAATCAACTACGCGGTCAGCGGGCCCGTCCTCCGGGGGTCGGGCGTGCAGTGGGATCTCCGGAAGAACGATCCCTATTCGGTGTACGACCACCTCGATTTCGAGATCCCCGTCGGCAAGGGACTGAAAGGGACCGTGGGGGATTGCTGGGACCGTTACATGGTCCGTGTCCATGAGATGGAGCAGAGCGTCAACATCATCGAACAGGCAGTGGAGAAGCTCCCGGCCGGAGACGTGGCCTCCGCCATACCGAAGCGGATCCGTCCGGACGCCGGTGACGTCTATGTCCGCACCGAGACTCCGAAGGGGGAGCTGGGCTACTATATCGTCTCCGACGGGACGGCGACCCCGTTCCGGGTGAAGGTGAAATCCCCCTGCTTCGTCAATCTTTCCGCGCTCCCCGCGATGTGCCGCGGCGCGATGATCGCCGACATCGTGGCTGTCCTGGGAAGCATCGATATCGTTCTCGGGGAGGTGGACCGATGAAGGAATTCCTCCTCGATCTCCTGCACAACGAAGCGCTCGTCTACACGCTGATGGCGCTCCTCCCGCTGGCCTGGGTTGTGCCGTTCGCACTGTTCGCCGTCTGGTGGGAACGGAAGATCTCCGCGCACATGCAGGACCGGCTCGGGCCGATGCGCACCGGGGGGTATCACGGCTGGGCGCAGACGATCGCCGACATCCTGAAGCTCATCCAGAAGGAGGACATCATCCCCTCCGCGGCGGACAGGAAACTCTTCATCCTTGCGCCGTACCTGGTCTTCGCCGGATCGTACGCCGCGTACGCGGCGATCCCGTTCAGCGCGGCATATGTTGGGAGCGGAATCAACATCGGGCTCTTTTATGTCATCTCCATATCGTCCATTGTGGTCGTCGGACTGCTGATGGCGGGCTGGGCCTCGAACAACAAGTGGTCTCTTTTCGGCGCGATGCGCTCCGCGGCGCAGATCGTCAGCTACGAGATCCCGGTGGCGCTCGCAATTCTGGCGGTCGTCATGGTCGCGGGGAGCTTCGACCTCCAGGAGATCAACCGCCTCCAGTCGGGCTGGTTCTGGAACTGGTTCCTGTTCCAGAAATTCCCTTTCCTCTTCCTGGGGTCGCTGATCTACTTTGTCGCCTCGCTCGCCGAAGTCAACAGAACACCGTTCGATATCCCGGAAGCCGAGTCGGAGCTCGTTGCAGGGTATCACACCGAATACGGAGGGATGCGCTTCGCCCTCCTGTTCCTTTCGGAATATGCCAACATGTTCGCCGTCTCCGCCATCGCGGCGACGCTGTTCCTGGGCGGATGGAACAGTCCCTTCGGCGAGTGGCTTTCCGGGCCCTTCTGGGGTGTCTTCTGGTTCCTGACGAAGGGGATGACGTTCATATTCGTGCAGATGTGGCTCCGCTGGACTCTCCCGCGCCTCCGGGTGGACCAGTTGATGTATGTGGGGTGGAAGGTCCTGATCCCCTTCGCGTTCGTGGTGGTGATCGGCGTCGGGTTCTGGGTCATGGCGGTTCGCTGAGAAAGGGGTTCTCATGCTTGCATATTTCAGGGATATCTGGGACGGCGTGGTGACCGTGCTCATCGGCATGAAGGTCACCTGGGGGCACCTGTTTACGCCCGCGGTGACGATCCAGTATCCGGACGTCAAGCTGAAGCTCCCCGAGCGGGCGCGCAACCGGCTGTACGTGAACATGGACGATTGCATCGGGTGTGACCAGTGTGCGATGGCCTGTCCTGTCGACTGCATTACGATCGAGACCGTCAAATCAACCCCCGATATCGACCTCGGCCTCACATCCGTCGGAACCAAGAAGCGGCTCTATGTCCCGCTGTTCGACATCGACATCGCCAAGTGCTGCTACTGCGGTCTGTGCGTCTACCCCTGCCCGACCGAGTGCATCAAGATGACCGACGTGTACGAGTTCTCCGAATTCGAGAGAGAAAACCTCATCTACAGGTTTGCGACAATGACCCCGGCGGAGACCGAAGGGGCGAAGTCGCGCCTCTCCTCGTACGAAAAGGAACAGGCCGCGAAGAAAGCCGCGGCAGCCGCAGCGCCGAAGACACCCGCGCCCCCTGTCGCGCCTGCGGCGCCGACGCAGGCGCCGCCAAATCCCGAAACAAAGGTGTAGAGACCATGCAACTCTTCGACCTCGTCTTCTATGTCTTCGCCCTCATCACGCTCATCTCGGGCTGCGTTGTCGTTTTCTCGAAGAACATCATCTATTCCGCCTTCTCGCTCCTCTTCACGTTTTTCGGCGTGGCGGCGCTCTACGTTCTCCTCCATGCGGACTTTCTCGCGGTGACGCAGATCCTGATCTACGTGGGGGGAATACTCGTGCTCCTCCTCTTCGGCGTTATGCTGACGAACAACGTCATCAGCGTCGACATGAAGACGGGGACGATCCAGGCCATACCCGCCCTCATTATCGCCGCAGTCGTCGCGGGGACGCTCGCAGGACTCAGCTACTCGACCTGGAGAGGGGTCGGTGTCCCCGCCGCGGGGGGGCCGCAGACCACCACGGGAACTCTGGGCCGGATGCTTATGACGTCGTATGTGATCCCGTTTGAAATCGCTTCGGTTGTCCTTCTGGTCGCCCTCATCGGCGCCGCAATGACCGCCCGGCGCCACCGGAACTCTTGACTGGACAGGATCCTATGGGTTCGCTTGAAAGCTTCTGGAACGAATTCTCTGGCTGGCTCCCGCACGTTCAGCTGGCCCACTTCCTGATCGTCAGCGCCATACTCTTCGCACTCGGAATTTACGCGATCGCCACCAGGAGGAACGCCATCATGGTGCTGATGGGGGTGGAGCTCGTCCTGAACGCGGCGAACATCAATTTCATCGCCTTCTCCCGTTACAGCGCCGACATGAATTTCGACGGACAGGTCGCGGCGATTTTTGTGATCATCCTGGCCGCCGCGGAAGCCGCGATCGGGCTTGCCATCGTCCTCAACATCTATCACCGCTTCCAGACGGTCAACGTCGACGAAGTGAGCTCACTCAAAGAATAACGCCATGGCTCAGGACACACTGCTCACGGTCGCCCTTGCGGCTCTGTTGCTCCCGCTGGCTGCATTTGCCGTGATGATATTCGCGGGGAAGAAACTTCCCCGTCAGGGGGACTGGCTGTCCACCTCGGCGATTGCCGCGGCGCTCATCCTCGCAGGGACCGTCCTCTACGGTAAACTGACCCTGTACCACGGCGACACGCTGGCGCTGAACTTCACGTGGATCGACTTCCACGACGTCCCCGGCATCGGGCCGCTGAGGATCGTCCTGGGTGTCGCCGTCGACAACCTGACTGCGATCATGCTTGTCGTCGTCACACTCATCAGCACCCTCGTACACCTCTTTTCCATCGGCTACATGAGGGGGGACATCCGCTACTCGCGGTACTTCGCGTACCTCGGGCTCTTCTCGTTCTCCATGCTCGTGATCGTGCTCGCGAACAACCTGTTTCTTCTGTACGTGGGCTGGGAGCTCGTCGGGATATGTTCCTACCTTCTGATCGGCCACTGGTACGAGAAGAAGAGCGCGTCGAACGCCGCAATAAAGGCGTTCGTCGTCAACCGGATCGGCGACTTCGGGTTCTTCGTCGGCATCGCGATCCTCTTCATGACCTTTCACACGTTTTCGCTGTCGGAGATTTTCGAGGGGATCAGGGGGGGGCATCTCCCCTTCGGCAGCGACTGGTGGCTGACCGCCTCCGGCATCCTGATCTTCTGCGGCGCCGTCGGCAAGTCCGCCCAGTTCCCCCTCCACGTCTGGCTTCCCGATGCCATGGAGGGCCCGACCCCGGTGAGCGCGTTGATCCACGCCGCCACGATGGTCGCTGCCGGCGTGTACCTGGTGGCCCGGCTCTTCCCGATCATGACCGCGGACGCGCTCCTTGTTATCACGTATATCGGCGCGATCACGGCGTTCATCGCGGCGACGATCGCGATCGCTCAAAACGACATCAAGAAGGTCCTGGCGTACTCGACGATCAGCCAGCTCGGATACATGATCATGGCGCTCGGCGTCGGCGCGTACACGGCGGGGTTCTTCCACCTTGTCACGCACGCAATGTTCAAGGCGGGCCTTTTCCTCGGATCCGGGTCCGTCATTCACGCGATGCACAACGCCCTCCACCACGCGGAGGATCATGACACCGACGCCCAGGACATCAGGAACATGGGGGGACTCAGGGCGAAAATGCCCGTGACGTTCTGGACATTCGTGGTGTACACTCTCGCGATCTCGGGAGTCCCGTTCACGTCCGGATTCATGAGCAAGGACGAGATACTCGCCGGGACGCTGGCGTTCGGCAGCCTCACCGGCCATTTCATCGTCCCTCTGACGGGGTTCCTTGTTGCCGGGCTGACCGCATTTTACATGTTTCGGCTTGTCATTCTGACATTCCTCGGGGAGCACAGGGACGCGGAGAGGATCGCCCACGTGCACGAGTCGGGGCTCGTGATGACGCTCCCCCTCGTCGTGCTGGCGGCCCTCTCAGTCTTCATCTTCTACAGCGTCAACCCGTTCGATGGTGCCTCGGGATGGATCGCGCATGCGGTCGAGCGGCCGGAGAGCGCCGTCCCCGTCCGCCTGGCGGCCCCCTCCGCCGGCGCCTTCGAGGAGGTCCTCGCCCGTGTGAACCTGACGGCGATGCTCCTCTCCCTCTCGGTCGCCGGTCTCGGCATTCTCGCCGCATTTGCGACATATTACTGGAAGAAGATCAGCGCCGATGCGTTCGCGCGCGCACTGGCTCCTGTTCACACGTTCCTTGTGAACAAATGGTATTTCGACGAGCTGTACCAGGCCGTCGTGGTGAACGGCGTCCTGGGCCTGGCCTCGGTCCTGCGCTGGGTGGACACCTTCGTCGTCGACGGGGCCGTGAACGGCGCCGGCAGGGTGACACGGGGGGTGGCGTTCGTGAGCGGGAAATTCGATACGTACGTTGTCGACGGGCTCGTCAATTTCTCCGCGTACCTTTCGGGCTTCTTCGGGCTGGTGCTCCGGAAGTTCCAGACCGGAAAGGTGCAGACCTACGTGCTCTATGCGGTGCTCGGGGTCATGGTTTTCTATTTCATATTCCGTCTGGTGTGAGACTGCTGCCGCTCAGCCGACGACGCTAATCTTCAGGAGGAATGAAGGTCAATGGAAATTGCCGGAATCGGGATACTCTCGTGGATAACGTTCCTGCCTGTCGTGGGAATGGTCATCGTCCTCATGCTGCCGAAGGAGAAAAAGGACTGGCTCCGATGGACCGCGCTCGTCGTCGCCGCCCTTCAGGTCGTCCTCGGGGCATTCCTGTTCATGCGGTTCGACCGCAGCCTCGGGGGGATCAACACCGAGTCCGGGATGCAGTTCCTTGAGAAATTCTCCTGGATCGACGTCCGGAGCGTGAGCTGGTTCGGCCGGCTGCACATCGAGTACTTCCTCGGCATCGACGGCATCAGCGTGGTGATGGTGCTCCTGACCGCGCTCATCAGCTTCATCGCCGTGATCTCCTCCTGGAACATCGAGAAATCGCTGAAGGGTTATTTCGCCCTCTTCCTGCTGCTGGACACGGGGATGATGGGCGTGTTCGTCTCGCTCGACTTCTTCCTCTTCTACGTCTTCTGGGAAGTGATGCTCCTCCCGATGTATTTCCTCATCGGCGTGTGGGGCGGGCCGCGGCGTGAATACGCGGCAATCAAGTTCTTCCTCTACACGCTCCTGGGGAGCGTGCTGATGCTGCTGGCGATGATCGCCCTCTACTTCAGCGTCAACGTCTACATCGACCCCGCGGGGGGGCTCCACTCGCTTGCGGAGGCCGCGCGGGGGATGGGGCAGGGATGGGAGAAAATTTACACGTTCAACATGATCGCGATGATGGACCCGGGGAACTTCGTGCCGGGGTCTCTCCTTGCCGGCCTGGATACCTCGATGCGCTATCTGGCCTACGGCGCCCTCTTCATCGCGTTCGCGATCAAGGTGCCGATATTCCCGTTTCACACGTGGCTCCCCGACGCGCACGTCGAAGCGCCGACCCCGATCAGCGTCATTCTCGCCGGCGTTCTCCTGAAGATGGGGACGTACGGACTCCTGCGCATCAGCTTCCCGATATTCCCGGACGCGATGCGCCACTTCGCCTGGGAGCTCGCGCTCCTGGGGGTCATCAGCATGGTGTACGGTGCGCTCGTGGCGATGGCGCAGACCGACTTCAAGAAGCTCATCGCCTACTCGAGCGTCAGCCACATGGGGATCGTCGTGCTCGGGATGTCTTCGATGAACACACAGGGGCTGACCGGCGCGGTGTTCCAGATGTTCAACCACGGGACGATCACCGCGATGCTCTTCCTTATCGTCGGGGTGATTTACGACCGTGCCCACACCCGCGGGCTGAACGAGTTCGGCGGACTCATGAACCAGATGCCCAGGTATGCCGGGGCGATGACGGTCGCCTTCTTCGCGGCCCTGGGGCTGCCGGGCCTGAGCGGGTTCATCAGCGAGATGTTCTCGCTCCTCGGAGCATTCCAGACGTTCCGGACGCTCACGATCATCGGCGCGGCCACGATCGTCCTGACCGCGGCCTACATGCTCTGGGTCCTCCAGCGCGTCTTCCTCGGGCCTCTCCCGGAGAAGTGGAAAGACCTCACGGACATGAACGGCAGGGAGACGTTCATGCTTGCCACGCTCGGCGTCATCGTAGTGTTTTTCGGCATCTACCCTGCACCCATCCTGAATCTCATGAACAGCTCGCTGAACACGCTCGCGGCCCTGCTCCAGCACGGGGCCCCCGCGGCGATGACGGGCGGGATGTAACGGGAGACGCACATGAGCGACCGCATGCTGAACGACCTTTCCCTGTTCGCGCCCGAGACGGCGATCACCCTGACGCTGATCGCCGCGATTCTGGCCGACCTGATATTCCGCCGGAAGCCCATTCTGGTTTCCGCAATCGTGCTCGCGGGCTTCATCGTCACGGGTCTCCTCCTGCTGAGGCAGGCGGGGGTCAACGCATCGATATTCAGCGGCATGGTGGCGGTGGATTCCTTTGCGGTCTTTTTCAAGACCATCGTCATCCTGGCGGGGATACTCGTCGTCGTCTTTTCCATGGAATCCGGGGAGCTCAATTCGCCCGGACGGAAGCTCGGGGAGTACTACGCGCTCCTCTGCGCCGCCGCTCTCGGGATGATGCTGATGGCGGGGGCGAGCAATCTGCTGATGATGTATATCGCCATCGAGCTCTCCTCGCTCAGCTCCTACCTCCTGAGCGGGTACACCCGGGAGGCGCCTGACTCAAGCGAGGCCTCGCTCAAATATCTGATCTACGGCGCGGTCTCCTCCGGCCTCATGCTCTACGGGATCTCGCTCCTGTACGGCCTCAGCGGGTCGCTCGACCTCGCGACGATCAACCGCGCCCTGCCGCAGGTGCTCGCCGGCGGGAGCGCCGCATCCTTCACGCTCCTTATTGCGGGCGTCCTGGCCCTGGCCGGGTTCGGCTACAAGATCTCCGCGGTCCCCTTCCACTTCTGGACCCCCGACGTCTACGAAGGGGCTCCGATCACGATCACCGCGTTCCTCTCGGTCGCGTCGAAAGCGGGAGGCTTTGCGATGATGATACGGTTCTTCAAGGTGACGTTTATCGATGCGGGTGCGGCGGCGCTGCCGGCGGGGACCTGGGCGACGCTACAGGGATTCCACTGGGTCGACCTTGTCGCGATACTCGCCGTCCTTTCGATGACGATCGGCAACCTGGTGGCGGTGTGGCAGAACAACCTGAAGCGGCTTCTTGCGTACTCGAGCATCGCGCACGCCGGGTACATGCTGACGGGCGTGGTGGTCCTGAGCAATGAAGGGCTGGCCGCGATCATGGTCTACTTCGGCGTTTACCTGTTCATGAACCTCGGGGCGTTCTACTGCGTGATGCTGATCGCGGACAAGACGGGGAGCGAAGACATCGACGAGTACAGGGGGATAGGCGCGCGCTCACCGTTCCTGGCGGTCGCGCTGGCGGTGTTCCTTGTGTCTCTTACCGGACTTCCACCCACGGCGGGATTTGTCGGCAAGCTCTACATCTTCGCGGCGCTGATCAACGGCGGCTGGACCTGGCTGGCCATCGTGGCCGCGTTGAACAGCGTCATCGCGCTGTACTACTACGTGCGGATATTCAGAAACATGTTCCTCCGGGCGGCGGAGCCGTCTTCAGCGCGCATCACGCTCAGCGGCGTCCAGAACGCGGCACTTCTCGTGCTCCTGGTGCCGACGCTCCTGCTCGGCATCTACTTCTCCCCCCTCGTCCAGCTCGCACAGGCATCGGTCAGGCTCTTCGGGACCCCCTGAACCAACCCTGTCATTGCGAAGCGCGCTCTGTGCATCCCGGCGTCTCGGGCGCCGCAGCCGGGGCAATCCGGCCAACGGTATGTCATTCCGAGCGAAGCGAAGCAATCTTTATTACCCCGTATTCCTCTTCACCCTCTCGTAGATCAGCCGGACCCCGTCAAGCACGAGCGAAGGCTCACATGCCTGGATGACCTTCGTGTGCGCGGCGATGATGCCGGAAAGCCCCCCCGTCGCTATCACCTTCGGTTTTTCCCCCAGTTCGGCGGCGATGCGCCGGATTATCCCCTCGACCGCGTCGACGGTGCCGAACATCACGCCGGACTGCATGCTGGCCTCCGTCTCTTTCCCGATGACCGAAGGCGGGAACCGGAGCTCGATTTTCGGGAGCTTCGCCGCGCGGCGGTGGAGCTCGGATGCCGTGGAGTCGAGCCCGAGCGTGATGACCCCCCCCAGGTAATCCCCGGAAGCGGCAATTACGTCGAACGTCGTCGCGGTGCCGAAATCGATAACGACGAGCGGGCCGCCGTATTTCCTGAACCCTGCGATCGCGTTGCAGAGACGGTCCGCGCCCACCGCGGCCGGATCGGTATAGAGCACCCTCATACCGAGATCGAGCGACGCGGTGACAGTGACCGGCTCCGCTTTGAAATACTTGCGCGCCAGCGATTCGAACACATCGGTGAGATCAGGGACGACCGACGATATGCCGACCCCGTCGATCTCCGCAAGAGGGATACTCGCGTCGGAGCAAAAGCTCTTGATCGTGAGCCAGTTCTCGTCCACGGTCCGGTGGGTCAGGCTTGCCATGCGCCAGTCGGCGACAAGCCGCTCTCCGTTGTAGATTCCCAGGACCGTGTGCGTGTTTCCGACATCGATGGCGAGAAGCATGGACGCTTTCAGGATGCGAGTATCGTGACGTCGCCTGCAAACAGTGTCTTTTCCGTCCCCCCCGCATCCAGTATCAGCGCCCCCTCGGGGCTGAGCCCTTTGACAATCCCGGATATCACTGTCCCATCCTGCGACACCGAAATTTCCTTATTGAGCATCGTTGTGCGCGAGAGCCAGAGGGGGATGAGGTTGTGGAACCCCTTCTTCATTATCGAGGTGTAGCGGGTTTCCAGCGTCTTCAGGATTTCACGGAGCAGGAGTATTCTGTCGATATCCCTCCCTGCCTCCGCCTTGAGAGACGTTGCCCTCGGGGAGATATCGTCCGGGAAAGAGGTCTGGTTGACGTTGACTCCGATTCCGAGGACGACGTAGTCGAGCCCTTCTTCTTTCAGCGACCCCTCCAGGAGTATCCCGGCGCTCTTCTTCCCGCCGATCAGGAGGTCGTTCGGCCATTTGCATTCCACAGAGAGTCCCGTCTCATGCTCTATGGCTTCCGCAACTGCCACCGCAGCGTACAGGGGGAGGAGGTTGAGGGCTACCGGTGGGAGCGTCGGCCTCAGAACAAGCGAAAAAGTCAGGTTTTCGTACGGATTGGCGAGCCAGCTCCGCCCGAGCCTCCCCTTCCCCGCGGTCTGCCGTTCGGCGAAGACGAGGGTTCCCTCTTCCGCCCAACACCCCGCCAGAGCCCTGGCGCAGTTGTTTGTGGAATCAATCGTATCAAAAGCGAAGACCTTCGAACCGAACTTGCGCCCGTTGAGGTTCTTCTTAAGCGCAGCCGTGTCGAGGAGCGGAGAGATGGAGTTCACGGTGGAGTCTTCCGGGAAGAACCTTCGATGATACCCAATCAGGGGGCCAAAGTCAACGGTTGGTGGATTCTGCTGACATTCTGCCAGTGGGGCACTGACTTCATGAAACAAAGGCAGATAAGAATGCCAACATGTCGCATTGCGCCGGTCGTCTTCCGGCGCAGGTTTTCGGGACTCCTCCAAGTCGTTATTTTAAAAGTGATTACGAGCCGATCCGATTTGCCCGTTTGTGGCATGTGAATTGGATCTTCTTTCGGAAGAATTGATTCACTCATGTGACTATCACAAGGAGAATGACGAAATGGGTAAGATCATCGGAATAGATCTGGGGACGACGAACTCAGTTGTCGCTGTTATGGAGGGGAGTGATCCTGTCGTGATCGCAAACAGCGAAGGGGGACGAACGACCCCCTCGGTCGTGGCCTTTGCCAAGAACGGAGAGCGCCTCGTGGGCCAGGCGGCGAAGCGTCAGGCGGTCACGAACTCTCAGAACACCGTCTCCTCGATCAAGCGGTTTATGGGGAGGTTCTATAATGAGGTGAACGAGGAGATGAAGCTTGTCCCATACAAAGTGGTGCAGGGGGACAATAATACAGCGCGCGTTGAAGTGGGGGACCGGGTCTATTCCCCTCCCGAGATCAGCGCGATGATCCTTCAGAAAATGAAACAGACTGCGGAAGACTATCTCGGTCAGAAGGTCACCGAGGCGGTCATTACCGTGCCGGCGTATTTTAATGACGCCCAGAGGCAGGCAACGAAAGAGGCGGGGGAAGTCGCGGGGCTCCAGGTCAAGCGCATCATCAATGAGCCGACCGCCGCCGCGCTTGCGTACGGACTCGACAAGAAAAACAAGGATCTCAAGGTCGCCATTTACGATCTCGGCGGCGGGACGTTCGATGTCTCGATCCTCGAGCTCGGCGACGGGGTGTTCGAAGTGAAATCGACGAACGGCGACACGCACCTCGGTGGAGACAATTTTGACCAGCGGGTGCTCGATTTTGTCGCCGATGAATTCAAGAAAACGGAAGGGATCGATATCCGGAAGGACCCGATGGCTCTGCAGAGGGTCCGCGAAGCGGCCGAAAAGGCCAAGATGGAGCTCTCCACGCTCATGCAGACCGAGATCAACCTGCCGTTCATCACCGCGACGGCGGACGGTCCGAAGCACCTGAATATGACGCTCACGCGGACGAAGTTCGAGCAGCTCGTCGACGATCTGATCAAGAGGACGCTCGGGCCGACCGAACGGGCGTTGAAGGACGCGGGACTTTCCCCCTCGCAGATCGACGAGGTGATACTCGTCGGCGGAATGACGCGCGTTCCGCGCGTGCAGCAGCTCGTGAAGGATGTCTTCGGCAGGGAGCCGCACAAAGGCGTGAACCCTGACGAGGTGGTGGCGATCGGCGCGGCGATCCAGGGGGGCGTGCTTTCGGGAGATGTGACGGACGTCCTTCTTCTCGACGTGACTCCGCTGGCGCTCGGCATCGAGACGCTGGGCGGGGTGATGACGCGGCTGATCGAGTCGAATACGACTATCCCCACACGGAAGAGCGAGATCTTCTCCACGGCATCGGAAAGCCAGCCGTCGGTCGAGATCCACATCTTGCAGGGTGAACGCCAGATGGCGCCGGACAACCGGACGCTCGGCAGGTTCCATCTCGACGGGATACCGCCGGCTCCCCGGGGAGTGCCGCAGATCGAAGTGACATTCGACATCGACGCCAACGGGATGCTTCACGTCTCCGCGAAAGACAAGGGGACGAATAAGGAGCAGTCGATCCGGATCACGTCTTCCAGCGGCCTGAGCAAGGAAGAGGTCGAGAAAATGAAGACGGACGCTTCGACGCACGCCCAGGAGGACAAGAAGAAGAGGGAAGATATCGACATGAAGAACCAGGCGGACAGCCTGGTCTTCCAGACCGAAAAACAGCTCAAGGAGTTCGGTGCGAAGGTTAGCGCGGAGGCGCGCGCCAAAGTGGAAAGTGCGAACGAAAAACTGCGGGAAGCCCTGAAGAGCGACAACACCGCGGCCATCAAGAGCACGATGGAGGCGCTGAACGCCGCGTGGAACGAAGCTTCGACCCAGATGTACCAGCAGGCCACGCAGGCGGGTGATCAGCCGGGGGCGGGACCCCAGGGCGGCCCGGCGGGTGGTGCGCAGCAGGGCGCCGGGGAGAAGAAGGTCGAAGACGCACAGTACGAAGTGGTGGACGACAAAGGGAAAGAGAAAAAATAACCAGTAACGGGAAGCTGAGGTCAACATGCGAAAGGCGAGGAGACCCCTCGCCTTTTGCACACCCGCGAGGTAAGCGTGGTGGACCGGATCATTCGCAGCACGCCGTCGAGATGATTATCGAGCAGAAGGCGGAGAAAACATGAATCTGAACAAATTCACAGTCAAGTCGCAGGAGGCCCTGCAGAACGCACAGGAGATCGCCTCCAGCTATGGGAACCAGATTCTCGAGCCCGAGCACATGCTCGCCGCGCTCATCCAGGATCCGAAGGGGACTGTCGTGCCGGTGCTGGAGAAGCTCGGCGTGAACCCGGGCTTTCTCAAGATCAAGGTGAATGATCTCCTCGGCCGTCTGCCGAAGGTGAGCGGCGTGAGCATTGCCAGCCAGTCGCTCTCCCCCGCACTCGGGCGGTTGATCGAGGCGGCGCAAAAACAGGCGGACGACCTTCACGATGAGTACCTGAGCACGGAGCACCTGCTCCTGGCCATCGTCGCGTCGCGGGAGGGAGCCGCGGGGAAGCTCCTCCGCGATCAGGGTGTGACCGCGGAGTCGGTCCTCACCGTGCTGAAGGAGATCCGGGGAACGCAGCGGGTCACCGACCAGAACCCCGAAGAGAAGTACCAGGCCCTTGCGCGCTACGGGCGCGATCTGAACGACATGGCCCGGAAGGGGAAAATAGACCCGGTGATCGGGCGGGACGAGGAGATTCGCCGGGTCCTTCAGGTGCTCTCGCGGCGGACCAAGAACAACCCCGTCCTCATCGGGGAGCCCGGCGTCGGCAAGACCGCGATCGCCGAGGGGATCGCCCAGCGGATCGTCAAGGGTGATGTCCCCGAGACGCTCAAAACAAAGAGGATCGTGGCGCTCGACATGGGCTCGCTCGTCGCGGGGACAAGTTTCCGGGGGCAGTTCGAGGAGCGCCTGAAAGCCCTCCTGAAAGAGGTGGAGGACTCCGCCGGAGAGATTATTCTGTTCATTGACGAATTGCACACGCTCGTCGGGGCCGGGGCCGCGCAGGGTTCGGTGGATGCCGCCAACATGCTCAAGCCCGCACTCGCGAAGGGAGAGCTCCGTGCGATCGGCGCGACGACGATCGACGAATACAGGAAGTACATCGAAAAGGACCCGGCCCTCGAACGGAGGTTCCAGCCGGTCATGGTCGAGGAACCGAGCGTCGGGGACACGATCTCGATACTGCGGGGACTCAAGGAGCGGTACGAGGTGCATCACGGCGTCCGGATCACCGACGGGGCCATCGTGGCCGCCGCACAGCTGAGCGCCAGGTACATTGCGGACCGGTTCCTGCCGGACAAGGCCATCGATCTGGTGGACGAAGCGGCCTCGAAGCTCCGGATTGAGATCGATTCACTCCCGGAGGAACTCGATTCTGTCGAGCGGAAGATCAAGCAGCTCGAGATAGAGAGGGAGGCCATCCGGAGGGAGAACGATCAGGATTCCAGAGACCGCCTTGCCGCCCTGGAGGCGGAGGTCGCGGATCTCCGGCAGACACACACCGCCCTGAGCGCGCACTGGAACGTGGAGAAAGGCCTGATACAATCGATCAGGACGATGAAGGGGGAAGTGGAGAATGCCAGGACCGAAGCGGAGAAGAAGGAGCGGGAAGGGGACCTGGCACGCGTGGCGGAGCTGCGGTACGGTCTGATCGCGGACCTCGGAAAAAAGATAGCCGCGGCGTCCGGAAGGCTCGCAGAGGTCCAGAAGGACCAGAAAATGCTCAAGGAAGAGGTCGACGCCGAAGACATCGCAGAGATCGTTGCGCGGTGGACCGGCATCCCTGTCTCACGGATGCTGGAGAGCGACAGGCACAAGCTCCTCCACCTCGAAGACCGGCTGGAAGAGCGCGTCATCGCACAGCCTGAGGCGGTGAGGGCGGTCAGCGATGCCATCCGCCGCTCGCGCGCCGGGCTGCAGGACGCGAAGAAACCGATCGGCTCGTTCATATTCCTCGGGAGCACCGGGGTCGGGAAAACCGAGCTCGCCCGCGCGCTCGCGGAGTTCCTGTTCAACGATGAGAACGCGCTCGTCCGAATCGACATGAGCGAGTACATGGAGAAGTTTTCCGTTTCACGGCTCATCGGGGCCCCGCCCGGATATGTCGGTTACGAGGAGGGGGGGCAGCTGACAGAGGCGGTCCGGCGGAAGCCCTATTCCGTGGTCCTCCTCGACGAGATCGAGAAGGCGCACCCCGAGGTGTTCAACCTCCTTCTGCAGGTGCTGGACGAAGGAAGGCTCACTGACAGCAAGGGGAAGACCGTCGACTTCAGGAACACGATCATCATCATGACCTCAAACCTCGGCTCGCAGCTCATCAGCCAGAAGATTGACTCAGACTTCTCGTCCGGCGACCGGTGGGAAGAAGTGTTTGCGGAGCTTCGCAACGAGCTCTTCCAGTTGTTGAAGGCGACGATACGCCCCGAGTTCCTGAACCGGGTGGACGAAATCATCATATTCCGCCCCCTGGCACAGGCGGACATACGGCGGATCATCACGCTTCAGCTCAAACACGTCCAGCAGACTGTCGCGGCCAGGGAGATCACGCTTGAAGTGACAGACGAGGCGAAGGACTGGCTTGCGAAGCTCGGATACGATCCGACATACGGCGCCCGGCCTCTGAAGAGGGTGATACAGAAACAAATCGTCAATCCGCTCTCAGGGAAGATCCTTGCCGGGGAATTCGGACCGGGCGACACTGTCGAAGTCGGACTCGACAAACAGGGNNTCGTTCACGGCGGGGCCTGGAATATCCCCGACGATCAGGCGGACGCTCACCGCGCAGGCGTTCTGAGCGCACTGAAGGCAGGATGGGAGATCCTGAAGGACGGCGGCACGGCGGTCGATGCCGTCGAGCGTTCGATCATCGTCATGGAAAATGACGACACGTTCAATGCGGGACACGGGTCGGTGCTGGATGCTGCGGGGGAGATCGAGCTCGACGCCTCCATCATGGAAGGGGGGACGCTCCGCGCAGGGGCGGTCGCCGCCCTCCAGAACGTCGCGAACCCGATATCCGCGGCGCGCGCGATCATGGAGGAGAGCGACAGCGTGCTTCTGGTGGGGCTGGGTGCGATGCGGTTTGCAAAGGAACACGGGATCGCCACATGCGGCCAGGATGCCCTGATCACCGGACGGGAGATCGCGCGCTGGCGTGAGGCCCAGGCATCCGGCACAGGAACGGCGGCGCGCCGGAAGGGAGCCCCGGGGCGGTCTTCTCCGGGAGACAGCGTGGGGGCGGTCGCGCTTGACGCGAAGGGGACCATCGCAGCGGGCACTTCGACGGGGGGGACCCCCAACAAGCACCAGGGGCGCGTGGGCGATTCGGCGTTGATCGGGTGCGGAACCTATGCGGACAACGCGGTCGGGGGAGTTTCTTCGACGGGTTGGGGGGAAGCCCTCATCAGAGTGGTGATGGCGAAGAGCGTCATCGACATGATGCAGTCGAACGGGGATGACCCGGAACGGGCGGCGAAAGATGCGATCGCGGCCCTGAAGAAAAGGACGGGGGGCCATGGGGGTGTAGTTGTCCTCGGCGCCTCCGGCGGGGTGGGAATCGCTTTCAACACGCCGCGGATGGCCCGCGCGTACATCACCTCATCGATCAAGGGTCCCATTGCCGCAGTCTGATCCGCTCCTCTCCTGTCTCCTTCTGTGAAGACCGCTTCTCTTATCGGTCATGTTGTCGAGGTCCTCGATTTCGTCCTTGCCGGACGACGGCCGGCGGACGCGGTGGTCCGGGAGTTCTTTCGTGCAAGGCACTACCTGGGGTCGAGCGACAGGCGGTTCATCGCGGAGCGCACGTTCGACATACTCCGGCACCACAGGCTCCTGACGCTCCGTTGCCGGAGGGTGCTCGAGGTCCTCCCCGGGGCGCCGGTCACGCCGGTGCTCCCGACGGTGATGCTTGTTGCCGCGCACGAGGTCACGTGCGCCGGGGGGAAGAGCAACGAACTTGAGTCCGATATCGGCCCGCTCTGGGGGGCTTCGGTCCGTGAAACCGATTGTGCCCTGTTCATCGCGGCGCTCGCGTGCGTGGAACTCCCGGCGGAAATCCTCCGCGACGGGATGAGGATGATCGCGGTCCGCCACTCCATGCCGGATTTCGTCGTCGCGGAATGGCTGGAGAGGTTCGGTGCCGAAGAGACCGAGGCCCTGTGCGCCGCTTCCAATGGCAATCCGCCGGTCTCGATACGCGCCAACGCGCTGAAAGGGGGAGTCGGGGAGTGCCGCGAGGCGCTCGCGAAGGAAGGGATCGACGCGGTGCCGGGCACGCTCTCTCCGGTGGCGCTGGTATTTCCGAAGCGGATCAACGCTCAAGGGCTCCGCTCATTCCGCCAGGGTCTCTTTGAGATGCAGGATGAGGGGAGCCAGATTCTCTCCATGCTGCTGGAAGTGCGTCCGGGCATGACGGTGCTCGACGCGTGTGCGGGTGCAGGGGGAAAGAGCCTGCACATTGCGGCGATGATGGAGAACAGGGGAAAGATCATTGCGCTGGATGTGGACGCGAAGAAACTGGAAAACCTTCTTGTGCGCAGCCGGCGTGCGGGTGTCACGATCGCGGTGGAGGAGGTCGTCGCGGAGGAGGCCGTTTTCCGGGCCGTCCCTCCGGCAGACGC
>PMND01000041.1:48976-80070 GCA_003161955.1 Ignavibacteriota bacterium
GACATACTCCTCCGGCAGGAGGTCAGTTGCCCCGGGCAGGAGACCTATCTCGAGCTGTTTCCGCACCGGACCGGGACTGACGGCTATTTCGCCGCAGTGATGGTACGATCATAATACAGCGTTCGGGAACAACTGCGGAGAATACTCCCATGACATGGTTCAGATTCCTCTGTCTCCTCTTTGCGGCGGCAGCGGCCGGTTGCAGCAAGCCGACCGCGGAAGAGTATTTCGCCCGGGCGCAGCAACAAGCGCAGACCGCCGCCACGATGGCCGATACACTTCGCTCACCCGATGCGGTGCGGGAAGCGTTCCAGCCAGCCCTCGGCCTCTTTGAAAGCGTGGTCCGCGAGTATCCGCATCACCAGCTCGCGGAGGCGGCGATCTTCGAGATGGCAAATATACACAACAGCAACCTGCACATGCCCCGCGAAGCGATCGAGGGATACAGCCTGTACTGCCGGGAATATCCCGCGGGGAAGCAGACGCCGCTGGCGATGTTCCTCATCGGGTATCTCTACAACAACGAGCTGCACAATTCCGACAGCGCGGCGGCGGCGTACAGGCGGTTTCTCGACAGGTATCCGGACAGCGAGATGGCGACATCGGCGCGATTCGAGCTGAACAACCTCGGGAAGAGCCCGGAAGAGGCGCTCCCCATCCCCCCTTCGGGGCCGGAGTCTAAGCGCGGCAGGAAGCATTCACCGCAGACGCCGGTCTGATGCCCGGATCAGCCCTTCAATTCCTGGACCCCCACGTCGTCACGCGGCTCGCAAACATGGAGCTGCGTGCCAGGCTCGTGGTCGAGGGGTTCATCACCGGACTCCACCGGAGCCCGTACCACGGGTTCAGCGTCGAGTTCGCGGAACACCGGCAATACATGCCAGGAGATTCGATCAGGTTCGTCGATTGGAAAATTTACGGAAAGACAGACAGGTACTACATCAAGCAATACGAAGAGGAGACCAATCTCCGCTCCACGATCGTGCTTGATACCAGCCTCTCGATGGGCTATGCCTCCGGGGACCACGTCTCCAAGCTGGAATACGGGGCGTCGCTTGCGGCCGCCCTCGCGTACCTGATGATCAGGCAGCAGGACGCGGTGGGGCTTGCCTGCTTCGACGAGGAGCTCCGGAGCTACCTGCCGCCGCATGCGACACGCGGATACCTGCGCCGGCTCCTCGTCAACCTCCAGAATGCCCGCCCCTCCGGAAAAACGGGCGCAGCGCGGTCGCTGCACCAGGCGGCGGACAGGATGAAGCGCCGGGGGCTGGTGATCATCATCAGCGACCTCCTGGACGACCCGGCGGGGGTCATAGGCGCGCTGAAACACTTCCGCCACAGGAAAAACGAGGTCATCGTGATGCACGTCCTGGATCCTATGGAACGCTCCTTCGCGTTCGGCACCGACGCGGTGTTCAGAGATGTGGAGACCGCAGAGCGCGTTACGACGCTCCCCTGGCAGATCCAGGAGTCCTATCGCGGCGCCATGTCGCAGTTTCTCGAGACGTACAAGCGGGAGTGCCGCGAGCACGCCATCGACTACGTGATGATGGATACCGCGACGCCGTTCGATGTCGCGCTGACCGGGTATCTGGCCCGGCGGGAGCGCCTGCANNATCCCGACGCTCTAAGGCGGGACTAGCCGCACTGTCATTGCGAACCCGATCTGTCAATGCGAGTGGCACCTCAGGCGCCACGAAGCAATCCACCCACCCGGTTTGAAAATCCCCCCTATTTGTGGTATACTGAATCTTATCCTTTTCCATCTTTGCGTGAGGCATGCCGGACCGGGAATCCATCGTCATACGCGGGGCGCGGGAGCATAACCTGAAGAATATCGATGTCGATATCCCCAGGGGGAAGCTGGTGGTGATGACCGGCCTCTCGGGATCGGGGAAATCGAGCCTCGCGTTCGACACCATATACGCCGAAGGACAGCGCCGATTCGTCGAGAGCCTCTCGGCATACGCGCGCCAGTTTCTCGACATCATGGAGAGGCCGGACGTCGACTACATCGAAGGGCTGAGTCCGGCGATCTCCATCGAACAGAAGACCGTCAGTCCAAACCCGAGGTCAACTGTCGGCACTGTTACCGAGATCTACGACTATCTCCGGCTCCTGTTCGCCCGGGCCGGGACGCAGTATTGCACGAATTGCGGGAAGAAGGTACAGAAGCAGTCGACGGACCAGATCATCGACAGCATACTGGATCTTCCCGGGGGGACGAAGGTGCAGCTTCTCGCCCCTGTCGTCCGCGCGCGGAAGGGGCATTACCGTGAGCTGTTCGGGGAGATTCTGCGGGACGGCTTCCTCCGGGTCCGCGTCGACGGGACCATACGAGAGATTTCCGAAGGGATGAGCCTCGACCGCTACAAGCTCCACACAATCGAGATCGTTGTCGATCGTCTCACGGTGAAGAAAGAGGCCCGCGCCCGCGTTGCCGATTCGGTCGAGGTGGCCCTGAGATTCGGCGCCGGTGTCCTCATCGTCTCCACAGAGAAAGGGGGGACGCCCGCGGCGCCGGCGAAACGTGCGGGGCGCGCGCTCCGGGGCGTCTCTGCGGCCGCTGCGGGGGACATACTCTTCAGCCGGCACCTCTCGTGCGCATTCTGCAGCATCAGCTATGAAGAAGCGGCGCCGAATTCCTTCTCATTCAATTCCCCGTACGGCTCCTGCCAGAGCTGCAAAGGGCTCGGGGAGACCAAAGAGTTCGATTTCGACCTGATAGTCCCCGACTGGGAGCGCTCGATCAACCAGGAGGGGCTCGCCCCGTTCGGCAAACCCCGGCAGACATGGGCCTACAGTCAGTTCCGCGCGGTCGGGAAGGCCTATGGATTCGACTTTGACACTCCGCTGAAGAAGCTTTCGAAGAAGGCTCGCGAAGTCCTCCTCAACGGGGGCGGCGATGAGAAATTCGACATGGAGTACCGGTACGCCAGCGGCCGGAACGTGGTGTACAAGCACCGGTTTACCGGCATCATGGACATACTCAGGCACTATTACGACGACACATCCTCCAACAACATCCGGGAGTGGGTGGAATCCTACATGGACGTCACGCCGTGCACGGTCTGCGGAGGGGGGAGGCTGCGGAAGGAGAGCCTGGCTGTCCGGATTGAGGAGGCCCCCGGCGGGAAGCTCTGGAACATACACGATGTCGTCTCCCTGCCGATCAGCGGGGCTGTGGAGTTCTTCGACCGCCTGAAGATGCCCGACCGCCAGATGACTATCGCCGCCCCCGTCCTCAAGGAGATCAGGGAACGGCTCCGCTTCCTTCTGAACGTGGGTCTCGAATATCTTTCGCTCGACCGGCCTGCGCGGACTCTCTCAGGGGGAGAAGGGCAGAGGATCCGGCTCGCGACGCAGATCGGCTCCCAGCTCGTCGGCGTCCTCTATATCCTCGACGAGCCAAGCATCGGCTTGCATCAGAGGGACAACATCCGGCTTATTGCTTCGTTGAAACAGCTCCGCGATCTGGGGAACACTGTCATCGTCGTGGAGCACGACAAAGAGATGATCGAGAGCGCNNGTTACTGCCGGAAGACCCGAGGGCCTGGCGCTCCGGAACGATACGATACCGGTGAACTCTCACGGGTTCGAGCCGGTCTCCTATACCGCCCAGTACCTGAAGGGGGAAAGGAAGATTGATGTCCCCCATGAGCGCCGGAAGGGGAATGGCAAATCACTTGTCCTCAACGGGGCGACCGGCAACAACCTCAAGGATGTCACGCTCACAATCCCGCTGGGGACATTCATTGCCGTGACCGGCGTGAGCGGGTCGGGAAAATCCTCCCTCATCAACGAGACGCTCTACCACGCACTGGCGAGAAAATTCTACGCCGCCAGGGCTGTCCCGCTGCCGTACAGGAAACTCGACGGGATCTCCCATATCGACAAGGTGATCGATATCGATCAATCGCCCATCGGCAGGACCCCCCGCTCCAACCCTGCCACATATACGGGGCTGTTCGGGCTCGTCCGCGACCTTTTTACCCAGATGCCGGAGGCGAAAATCCGGGGCTATAAGGCCGGGAGATTCAGCTTCAACGTCGCCGGGGGGCGGTGCGAGGGATGTGAGGGGGACGGTGTAAAGAAGATCGAGATGAACTTTCTCCCCGATGTCTATGTCGTGTGCGACGTCTGCAAAGGGAAGAGATACAATCGGGAGACACTTCAGGTTTTCTACAAGGGGAAATCGATCGCTGACGTGCTCGATATGACGGTGACGGAGGCCGTGGATTTCTTCAGCGAGATACCGGGGATTGAGCGGAAGCTCAGGACCCTCTTTGATGTGGGACTGGGATACATTACGCTGGGACAGCAGGCCACCACGCTGAGCGGGGGTGAGGCCCAGCGGGTGAAGCTCTCGACGGAGCTCTCAAAAGTGGGGACGGGCAATACGCTGTATATACTGGACGAGCCGACGACCGGTCTCCACTTCGAGGACATCCGGATGCTCCTTTCCGTTCTGAACAAGCTCGTCGACAAGGGGAACACGGTCATCGTGATCGAGCATAACCTGGACGTCATCAAGACGGCGGACCGGGTGATCGATCTGGGTCCCGGTGGCGGAGAGGAGGGGGGGAGGATCATCGCCGAAGGGACGCCGGAACAGGTCTCCGCGGGGAAGGAATCCGCGACGGGTTTCTACCTGAAGAAGGTTCTTGCCGCGCCGTGATGCCGGCCACACGCGGGCACTCGTCGGATTTTAATGTTGCGCATGTTTCCGCGGGGGACTATATTGAATGCAAATTAAAACTCTCATGCTCATTCGTTCTCTTATTCTGGCGGTCCTCCTTGCCGATTGTGCGGCGACGGGCATGCAATTGACCCCCCTTGAAGAGCAGAAACTTGACCCGGCGCTTCAACGCCTGGTCCTGGGAACTTCTGCCAGCCGGACCGAGTATGATATTACACCCGGATCCTCCGGCGAAGACAAATTCGGTGTTCTGGTCCGCTCGGACAATATTGACGAGGTCAGAAAAGCGGGATACACGGTGACAAGCGCCTTCGGCGATGTGGCTGTCGTCCGTGTCACAATCTCTCAGCTCCGCTCGCTCGTGACGCTCCCTTCTGTGAAAAATGTGACAAACGGATCGAAAAACCACACGATGTAATACTCTCCCCACCATGTTGAAGGAGAACCGCACATGAAACAATGGATACGTCTCTCCGCACTCGCGCTTCTTGTCGCGGGCGCGGTCTCGCTTGCCCCGGCCGCGACACTCTCGACGCAGGAACGCGCGAAAATCCACCCGGATTTTCAGGCACTCCTTGCGATGACGTATCCGGATCTGCGGGCCGGCGGCGGCAGCGTTGCCCGGCTGGCGAAAGTCAACGCCCCGGCCGCGGAGAACACGTACCACGCCATCGTCTACACGAGCGATCCCGGAGCCGTCCGTTCCACCGGGGCGACCGTGAATTCGGTGTACCCCGGATTCGTGACGGCGCAGGTGAGTGCCGGTCAGATACTCGCTCTTGCGCGGATCGAGGGAGTCAGTTATATCGATGAAGGATCACTGAATTACCCCGCCAATGACGTCAGCATCCCCGAAACCGGTGCGAGCCTGGTACAGGGGGGATTCCTGAACAACACGCAGTACAGGGGAGCCGGAGCGATCGTCCTCATTTATGACACCGGCATTGACTGGAAGCACAAGGACTTCAGATCTCCGACGGATTCGACGAAATCGCGGATACTCTCGATATGGGACCAGACACTGACGGCGGGAGCGGGCGAATCCACCCCGGCCGGACTACCCTACGGTGTTGAATACTCACAGGCCCAGATTAACGCGGAGCTCGGGACATCTCCCCCCGGGTTTGTACGTGAGAAAGACACGAACGGCCACGGCACGCATGTCGCCGGAACCGCAACAGGGAACGGTCTCGCACAGTTCGGAAAATTTTCCGGCATGGCCCCCGATGCTGACATCATCGTCGTGAAGGGTGGCAACGGTTCATTCTCGGAATCCCTGATGATCGACGGACTCACCTATGCACAGAACAGAGCGAGCGCGCTCGGGAAGCCGATCGTTGTTAACTGGAGCATCGGCGGCCAGAGCGGTCCCCACGACGGGACGCGCGCGTACGAAATCGCGATCAACACGTTTGTGTCCACTCCGGGACGTGTCGTCGCTGTTGCCGCAGGGAACGACGGAGCGAGCCCGATTCACATCGGCGGGAATGCAGGGGCGACAACCACGTTTACGTTCACAGTTCCTGCCTATACTCCGGGCGCGGCGGGGACGAACCAGTTCTTGTTTGACCTGTGGCTGAATTCCAATACCAACGTCTCTGTCTCCGCCACATCGCCCGACGGATATACCGCATCCGCTGCCTACAACGGGGGGCTCTCGTCCGGGGACGGCAGCAACACCGCAGACGGCCTCTTTACAGTGGTGAACCAACCGTCGTATACGTCAGACGGCGCATGGAATGTCTACCTCTGGGTCAGAGACAACTCAGGGAACAACCCGAAATCGGGAACATGGACACTGACAGTGACGAATCCCGGCTCGGCGGTCCGGTACGATGGGTGGCTCGCTTCGAAGACCGTGGGGAGCGGGACTGTGACGCTGAACGGTGGAGACGTGAATGAAACACTCTCCATGCCCGGGACTGCAAACGGGGCGATCACGACGGCGGCGTACGTGACGAAATGGAGCTGGCCTGTCTACTCAAATGCCCAATATGTGTATACCGGGACGGACCGGACGGGTGACATCGCGACGTTCAGCGCCATTGGCCCGACACGTGACGGCAGGCAGAAGCCCGACATTGCGGCTCCGGGGATGGGGATCACGTCGGCCCTCTCGACATTTGAAGACACGACGGGGCTCGCCTCGATCATCTACCCGGGGCAGAAACACTTCGTCGACCAGGGAACGAGCATGGCGACCCCGCACATCACGGGGGCTTCAGCGCTGATACTCGGGGCATTCCCGACCGCGACGGCGGCGTCGATCAAGTCTCTCTTCACCGGCGGAGCCATCGCGGATGCATTCACCGGCTCTGTTCCCAACATGACATGGGGATACGGCAAGCTCGACATGCTTCAGTCGATGGCGAAGAAGCTCTCCGCCAGCGCGGTCGTCACAAGGACACAATACGGATACGACGGGACCGGGGCGAATGCACTCCTGACGCTCACAGGCACGACAAAGTACGCGGTGAGGATCTCTCCGACAGTCACGGGGAAGCTTACAGGTATCACACTGAATGTGACAACTCCCAACAACAACCCGATACAGGGGACCGGGAACATCATCGTCGAGGCGTATACCAATGTCTCAGGACTCCCCGGCACAAAGATCGGCTCGAGCGTGACATTCCCACTTACGCGATTGAACGCAGGGACGCCGAACTACATACAGTTGCTCACCGCGGGTGTCAGCGTCACGTCCGGCACCGACTTTCAGATTGTCGTCTCGATCGCCAACCCGGCCGAAACGCTCCTGTTCCGGACTGAAAACGTCGGAACGGGGACCCGTTCGTCGACATTCAACGGCTCCTCGTGGTCGGCCGTTGCCACAAACCACAGGATACATGCGATCGTGACGACCGCGACCGGGGTCAATGCCATCGAGCCGGGGACTGCCGGCGTGCCTGTCGCGTTCGAGCTCGGGCAGAACTACCCGAACCCGTTCAATCCCTCGACACGCATCGGCTACACGATCGGCGAGAGGGGTCTCGTGACGCTTGAGGTTTTTGACGTACTCGGCAGGGCGGTCGCGACGCTGGTGAATGAATCTCAGGCGGCGGGTTCATACCAGATCGTCTGGAACGGACGGAACAGCGCGAATATTCCGGTGACGTCGGGGGTCTATTTCTACAGGCTCCGGAGCGGAGCGTTCTCGAGGACGAACGCGATGGTGCTGCTGAAGTAGAGGTCACTGCGAGCGTGATCCGTCATTGCGAGTGGCGCCGAAGGCGCCACGAAGCAACGCGGCGCCACGACGTGGCAATCTGTATGTTTACCGCGACACGAAGGGATTGTCTTTCAGGTAGAACCGCCAGGGATGCTCGCGCCCCTGCGAGATACCGATCCGGGTCGAGCGGATGAGGTTGCGGGGGGGACGCTCCCCCCGGTTCCCGGCGAGCCAGATCGTCTCGCCGCAAAGGTCCGTCCCGTTCTCGGAGCGGGCTATGCCGAAGGCCTGGCAGAGTTTCCCCGGCCCGTTGCAGAGTTCGCGATCGGCGCGAACACGGCTTCGGCCGGCGCTCCTGAGATCCCGCATCCGTTCAAATCCTTCAATGGGCTCCACCGCGCGGATGAGAACCGCGCATCCCTTCCCTTCCCCCTCCGTCACGACGTTCGAACAGAAATGCATCCCGTACGTAAAATAGACATACAGGTGTCCCCCGCCGGAGAACATCACCTCGTTGCGCGGCGTCATGCCCCTGTACGTGTGGCTGGCCGGATCACGGCTTCCCAGATAGGCTTCAACCTCGACGATACGGCCGATAAGCCTCGTGGAGCCGAGCATTCGTACCAGGTATCTGCCGGGGAGATCCCGTGCGACAGTGAGCGTGGGGCGGAGGTAGAACGTACGCGGAAGCCTGATGTACTGCGGTGCGGGAGGGGGGGGCGGATCTGAATATCCGCGATCACTTGTCACTTCTCACCCCCGGGAAAGATCCCGGACGAACTTCGCGACGATCCGGTCGACCTCGTCGGCGGAGAGCCCTGACCCGAACGTTTCCTTTCCGGGGCTCGGCGGCGCCTCTTCCTCCTTCTTCCAGACAGGCGTGCTCCCCGCTTTCATGATAATCCTCTTGTCGATTTCCTGCATCCATGAGCCGGCCGGCCGGGGGGGCGCGGCCTGTTCCCGTGGAGCCTGAGAAGGACCCGGGTTAATCGGATTGGTCTCAAATGCCAGGCGTTTGTAGTTCATGAGATGTCTGGCGGTAACGTTGTCGGAGATGATCGACCCCCCCCATGTCCCGGGCCCTAGCGTCAGCGAGGGATCGAGCCCGTTGGTGTAACCGACGGCGCCGAGCGCCGCCTGCGTATTGACAAGTATGCGGAACGCGGGTTTTTCGAGGGCGAATTTCATGATGATCTCCCTGTCGCTCGAATGTATCGTCAGCGTGTGACCGATGCCGCCGAATTGAAGCAGTTCGATGCACCGGCGGCAGGCGTCCCGCCACCCGTCTTCCGTGTAGAACGAGAGGACGGGGGAGAGTTTCTCCCTGGAGAGAGGGTATTCCTTCCCGACCCCCTCTTCTTCGGTGATGAGGACGGTTGTGGACTCGGGGACCATGAATCCCGCCTTTCCGGCGATGTAGGCGGGAGATTTTCCCACCATCTCCGGGTTGATCGCCCCCCTGTCGTCGAACATCAGGCGCCCGAGGCGCTTCTTCTCATCTCCCGCTGCGAAATACGCCCCCTTCTTCCTGCATTCCTCCATGACCCGGAGCTTCAGGGGGGCGTCACAGATGAGCGCCGATTCCGTGGAGCAGAGGACCCCCCAGTCGAACTGTTTGCCGGAGATGATGTCCGCGACCGCCTTCTGGACATCGGCGGTCCGCTCGATGAACGCGGGGACGTTCCCCGAGCCGACGCCGAATGCCGGCTTGCCGGAGCTGTAGGCGGCCCGGACCATCTCGTTCGACCCGGTGGCCAGTATGACCGACGTAAGTTTGTGCCGCATCAGCTCGTTCGTCCCCTCGATGGCCGGAGTGGCGACGGCCGCCATCAGGTGCTTCGGCGCGCCCGCCTTTTCGGCCGCGCTGCGGATCACGTTCATCGCCTCGCGCGTGCAGGTAACGGCCCTGGGGTGGGGACTGGCCACGATCGCGTTGCGGGCCTTCACCGCAATGATCGACTTGAACATCACGGTGGACGTGGGATTCGTGGAGGGGATCAGCGCTGCGACGACGCCCATCGGTTCGGCGATCGTGAATACCTGCCGCGCGGAGTCTTCGGCTATGACGCCGACCGTCTTCAGCGAGCGGATGGATTCCCAGACGCGGCGTGTGGCGAATTCGTTCTTGGTTTTCTTGTCTTCCGGCTTGCCGAAGCCCGTCTCTTCGGACGCCAGGCGTCCGAGGCGGCCTGCTTCGGCGAATCCCGCTTCGGCCATCGCCTCCGCCACGCGGTCGACCTGCTCCTGGGAGTAGCCGTGGAATTCAAGCTGCGCTTCTTTCGCGGCCTTGAGGAGGTCCCGCACTTCCTGGATCGAGGAGAGGTCCTTATCGAGTGCCATGTGTCATTCCCCGTAGTTGCGAAGCGAGTCTGGTGCACTGTCGAGATTCCTTCGTCGTCGCGCCGCCAGCGCAACTCCTCGCAATGACAGGGTCCACTTGTCTTTGCGAGCCCGTCATTGCGTGCGAAGGTTGTCATTGCGACATCGAGATTGTCATTGCGGGCAGAGGTTTGTTAATAGTGGAGGTTGTCATTGCGAGCGGAGCCGCAGGTGGCGCCTGCGGCGCCACTCCTCGCAATGACAGGAGCTACGCTCTGCTTACGAAAACAGCCCCGGATCATTCGATGTCCGCCGCTTCATCTTGAAATGAGCATAGCAGAGATCGGTGGCCTCCCTGCCCCGCGGCGTCCTCTTGATGAACCCTTCCTGTATGAGATACGGTTCGTACACCTCTTCGATCGTCCCCGACTCTTCTCCAACGGCCACGGCAAGCGTGTTGACTCCCACCGGTCCCCCGCCGTATTTTTCTATGATCGTCAGTATGATCCGCTTGTCCATCTCGTCGAGTCCGTGCTCATCCACTTCGAGTTCCTGCAGCGCATAGGAGGCCACGGCGAGCGAGACAGCCCCGGCGTGCTTCGACAGCTTCTTGTCCGCCTGGGCGAAATCCCTGCAGCGCCTGAGCAGCCGGTTCGCGATGCGCGGCGTCCCGCGGGACCGCCGGGCGATCTCGGAGAGTCCCGCGGTTTCGCTGTCGATGTCGAGTATCCGGGCGGACCGCGCGAGGATCTTCTCAAGGATGTCGGAAGTGTAATAGTCCAGCCTGTTCGTGATCCCGAAACGCCCACGCAGAGGAGAGGTGAGCAACCCCGCCCTCGTCGTCGCCCCGATGAGCGTGTATTTCGGCAGGCTCAGCTGCACCGTCCTGGCGCTCGGTCCCGAATCGATCATGATGTCGAGCCTGTAGTCTTCCATCGCGGAGTAGAGGTATTCCTCGACCACCGGGTTGAGCCTGTGGATCTCGTCGATGAACAGGACGTCCCCCTCCTCGAGGTTCGTCAGCAGACCGGCAAGGTCGCCCGGTTTGTCGAGCACCGGACCTGAGGTGATCCTGATCTTCACCCCCATCTCGGCGGCGATGATATGTGCGAGCGTGGTCTTCCCGAGCCCGGGGGGTCCGGTGAGGAGAACGTGATCGAGCGTCTCCCGCCGCCCCCGGGCGGCGTCGATGAAGACGCGGAGGTTTCTCGTGATCTTGTCCTGCCCGAAGAAATCGCCGAACTTGAGTGGGCGCAGGGCGCGGTCGAATTCCACCTCGTTGTCGAGGCGCTCGGGGGATGTGTTGTCGTGCTTGCGAGTCATGGGAACATAGCATTGATGGGGCTTAAAGGCAATCCCGTCCGGTTCATCCGGCGGTCATCCGGCCCTCACCCGGCGGTCATCCGGAGGTCACCCGGCGGTCATCCGGAGGTCAACCGGCCGCGTGCCGGAGGGCGGCTTTGACGAGCGCCTCCACGGAGGATTCGGCATCAGGCGACTCCTGTACGGCTCCCCTGATCGCTTTCTCGGCCGCAGCACCCTTGTACCCGAGGGATGTGAGTGCCAGGAGGGCTTCCGCGCGGACCCGGGACCCGTTCAGTGTGGATGCCCCGGCGGAGAGGGTTGTCCCCCCGGACTTCGAAATCCTGTCCCGGAGCTCGACAACGAGCCTCTCCGCAATCTTCCTTCCGACGCCGGGGATTGCCGTGAGGGCCATGGAATTCCCTGAGAGTATATGGCCCTTCAAGTCCGCCACGGGGATGCCGGAGAGTATCCCCTGGGCCATTTTCGGTCCGATCCCGTTGACGGAAATGAGCGTGCGGAAGATGTCGCGTTCTTCTTCGGTGAAGAATCCGTACAGCTGGAGCGCGTCCTCGCGGACGTGGAGATGTGTGTGCACGGAGACCTGGCTTCCCACATCCGCAAGGCGGTCAAACGTCGAAAGGGGGATGCTGAGTGCGAAGGCGACCCCGCCGACATCCACCACAATTTCTGCCGGGGATTTCGCCGCGAGTTTCCCTGTAAGTCGTGCGATCACCGGACGACCCTTTCCGGATGCGCGGCCACAAAAGAGGACCAGTTGCGGTGCTTCACCGAAGAGCCGGAGAGCCTGTGCATGTGGCAGATCGCGATGGCGACGGCGTCCGAGGCATCCAGGCCCATCGGCGCATCGTCCAGCGAGAGGATCGACCTGACCATGAACCGCACCTGCTCCTTGGATGCGGTTCCTTTCCCCGCGACCGACTTTTTCACCTCCCGGGGGGAGTACTCTGTGACGGCCAGGCCCCGCTCGACCGCTGCCAGCATCGCCACCCCGCGGGCATGACCGAGCTTGAGCGCCGACTGTGCGTTCTTTCCGTAAAACGCCGATTCTATCGCGAATTCGTCCGGGCGGTGGCGATCGATCACCTCGATGATCCCTCCGTGGATGCGGCGGAGGCGGGAAGCCATCGGCGAGGCCGCGTCGTTCCGTATCGAGCCGCAATCGACGAGAGTCAGGTGTCCCCCTCTCCTGGCGACGACGCCGTACCCGGTGGCGAGCGTACCGGGGTCGAGGCCGAGGACGACGACTGTCCCCTGACCCGCCGTTGCGTGATCCCGTTCAACTGTTGAGCGACGCAAGTTCCTTGTCATCGATATCGAAATTCGCGTAGACGTTCTGGACGTCGTCGTGCTCTTCGAGCGCCTCCATCAGCCTCACGAGTTGTTCGGCCTCTTTCCCCGCCACTTTGATCGTGTTCTGGGGGACCATCTGGAGTTCGGCGTGTTCGACGGTAATGCTCCTGTCTTCCACGGCTTTCTTGACGGCATCGAATGTCTGCGGGGTGGTTGTGACGATGAATTCCGACTCGTCGCTCTGAAGGTCGTCGGCGCCGGCGTCGAGTATGATTCCCAGGAGATCGTCCTCGGTGAGGGGCGTTTTCTGGCCGGCCCGCGGTATGGCGATTGTCCCTTTTTTATGGAACATCCAGCCCACGCTCCCCGAAGTCCCCAGGTTGCCGTTGTTGCGGGAGAAGACATGGCGCATCTCCGACACGGCCCTGTTGATGTTGTCGGTGACGACTTCGACAAGTATGGCAACGCCCCCCGGACCGTATCCCTCGTACGTCACCTCTTCGTACGCTACTCCGGGGAGTTCTCCGGTCCCTTTCTGGAGCGCCCGCTTGATGTTGTCCGCGGGCATGTTCGAGGCCTTGGCGGTCTGTATCGCCAGGCGCAGGCGGGGGTTCCCGTCGATACTCCCCCCCCCGCTCCGTGCGGCGATTGTGATTTCCTTGATGAGCCGGGTGAAGAGGCGCCCCCGGGCGGCATCGGTCGCCCCTTTCTTCCGTTTGATCGTTGCCCACTTCGAATGTCCTGACATTGTCGGTGTCTCCTTGTGCTCGTGTTACCGTAAGTCTTTGATTTTGAGTTGGGGGGGGGGATCCTGCGGCCGCGTCCCTCCGGGGGGGACCCAGTCGTTCTCCTCCACCGTGAATACACACGCGAGGTTCTTTCTCTCCCCCTGCACGCGGGGGAGCAGGTGCCCCAGGCCGAATCCGATGGCGTCAAATGTCGCCCCGTTCTGCCGCACCTTGAAACGGAGGTGGTTCTTGCCGACGATTCTTGGAGTCCCCGCCACGTCGAGTCCGTGCGCGATGAACGTCGGCCGTGTGTTCCCGGGTCCGAACGGCGCGAACTCCCTCAGTATCCTGATGAACCGGGGAGTGAGGTCCGCGAGCGTTATTTCGACATCGATGCGGATCTCCGGGGTCCTCAGGTCTTCCGTCATGAGCTCGCCCACCGCCCTCTTGAATGCGTCGCGGAATTCGTCCAGCCTCGAGAGCTCCACCGTGAGCCCGGCCGCGTACTTGTGTCCACCGAACTGGATGATCTTGTCTTCGCAGCGTTTGAGTGCCTGGTAGACATCGAACCCGGAGACGCTTCGTGCAGATCCTTTAGCGACCCCGTCGACCGTCGACATCATGATCGACGGCTTGTAGTATCGTTCGACCATCCGTGAAGCGACAATGCCGACCACCCCCGGGTGCCAGTGCTCCTGGTGCAGCACGATGGCGGGGTCGCTCGCTGTTTCGGGATAGTCGTCCGCCAGGCGCTGCGCTTCGGCGAATGTATCTTCGTCGATCTTCCGCCTGTTTCTGTTTTCCTCCTCGAGGACCTGCGCAAGCTCGATGGCTTCCGCGGGGTCGGTGGAGGTGAGGAGCCGGACCGCCCTCATGGCGTCCCCCAGCCTTCCTACCGCGTTGATCCGGGGTGCGAGGACGAAGACGATCTGCCCGGTGGTGATCCCCCCGACTTTCATGCCGGCGCTCTCGATAAGCGCCTTGATTCCCGGACGGGGAGAGGAGTTGATGAGCTCCAGCCCGATCCTGCACAGGACCCTGTTCTCGTCGACGAGCGGGACGATGTCAGCAGTGCTCGCCAGTGTCACAAAATCGAGATACTTGACGACGTCTTTTTCGCGGCCGAGACGCCTGGCCAGTCCCTGGAGGAGCTTGAACCCGACGCCGCAGCCGCAGAGACTCTTGAACGGGTAGGGGTCGTTGGGGGTAATGGGGTCGAGGACGGCGTATCCGGGAGGGAGGACGGATCCTGTCTCGTGGTGATCGCAGATGATGACGTCCAGGCCCAGGTTCCGCGCATATTCGACCTGCTCCACCGCCGTAATCCCGCAGTCCACGGCGAGGAAGATCCTGACGCCGTCCGCCCTGGCCTGGTCGATCCCCAGACGGGAGATCCCGTATCCTTCCTTGATCCTGTCCGGGATGTAGTACTCGACGACGGCTCCGGCTTCCTTCAAGAACAGGTACAGCATCGCCGCCCCGTTCGTCCCGTCGACATCGTAGTCGCCGAAGACGAGGAACCGTTCCCCCGCCTCGAGCGCTTCAATGATCCGGGTCACCGCCTTCTCCATTCCGCCCAGAAGGAAGGGGTCGTGGAGCAGCTCTAACGAAGGGCGAAAATACGCTTTTGCCTTGTCGTAGTCATCGATGCCCCGATGGACGAGAACCCTGGCGATGGGCTCGGGGACGTTGATCTCCCGGGATAGGCGGGCGACAATTCCGGCATCATGGGTATCGACAATCGTCCACCGGTGCTCCCTGACGGTAGAATTCACACTTTCTCCCGGAACTGAAACCCGCGCTCCGGAAGGCAAGAGCGGCCGGCCGGAAAACGCGGTGCAGGTCTGTAAGCCGAATTCTGTCTGTTCCCCCCCCGCAAGGGGGGAAGAGGCAGCCATTTCTCTGGGCCGTGGATTGCTCCTTGGCTCTAGCGACCTACCCGAGAGTGTCGTCACGCCTATGGCGTGACGGTGAGACGAGCAGCCTCTCCTCTCTTATTTGGTCTTGCTCCGGATGGGGTTTTTCGTGCCCCCGTCATTGCTGGCGGGGCGGTGAGCTCTTACCTCGCCTTTGCACCCTTACCCCGCGACACGGCGCCGAGAAGCGGCGCCCGCGGGGCGGTATGTTTTCTGTGACACTCTCCGTTCCCCTCCCGCTTGGGCGGGGAGGGACCCCCGCTGTTCACGGGGCACCCTGCTCTGTGGAGTTCGGACTTTCCTCATGGCGCGTGAGCGCCACGCGGCTGCCCGACCTGCATCGTTGATGTTTGTTGTTAGTTAATGCTACACTTGTACGGGGATCTTTTCATCGATCCCGAGATTGGCCAGCCGGTCGGCCTCCCGGTTCTTTTCCCGGGGGATGTGCGTGACCGAGCAGGGGAACGGCAGGGACTTCATCAGCTGGAGCGCCCTGGCGTGATGAGGCTTCAATCCGCTGTCCTTCACGCGATACCTGCCGTTGAGCTGGCGTACCATGAGTTCACTGTCCGAGTGGATGATCATGCGCGCGCACTCGAGCGACCGGGCGCGCTCGAGAAGCGTCTCCATCGCAGTGTACTCGGCGACGTTGTTCGTGCAGACGCCGATGTACCCGTAGAGCGTGATGATCGTGTCCGACTTTTCATCCGTCACGACGACTCCGATCCCCGCCTCGCCCGGGTTCCCCCGCGATGCCCCGTCGGTGAAAGCGTGCAGCGTCATACTGCGGAGGTCTTCCCGACTGCGATCTCGTCCGAGACGATGATGCGCCCGCAGTGTTCGCACAGATATATCTTGCTGTTCTGGCGCAGCTCCAGAAGTTTCTGGGGCGGAACGCGTGCGAAGCAGCCTCCGCAGGCCGCCCGCCGGACCGGGACGACGGCTTTTCCCTTCTTCGCCTTCCGGATCCGCTCGTACTGCGCCAGATCGCCTTTGGCCACTCGGTGGACGATCTTCTCCCGTTCGTGCCGGAGCTTCCCCTCCTCCTCCTCCGTCGTCTTGGAGACCTCCGCCAGGGCCGCTCGTTTTTCCCCGAGCACGCCGTCCAGCTCCCCGAGAGTGATCTTGACAATTTCGATGTCGCTCCGGGCCAGCGTGGCCTTCCCTTCGAGCATCTCCATCTCTTTTTCCAGGCGGACGATCGTGTCCTGGGCCGCGTCCATCTCCCGCGTCAGCGCGTCATACTCCCGGTTGTTGCGGACCTGGAATTGCTGTGTCTTGTATTTCTCCGCTTTCTCCCTGAGCGCGACGATCTCGCCGTCGGCGTTGTCGCGTTGTGTGAAGGCCGTCCTCATTGTCGTCTCGAGCGACGAGAGCTGGTCTTTCAGAGCCGTCTCCTGCGCCTCGAGCTCCCTGATGCGGCCGGGGAGGTCCCCCTTCAACTCTTCGAGCTCATCGAGACTGGAATCGATCTGTTGCAGTGCGAACAGTTGCCGTAGCTTTGTTTCCAATGAACGCTCCTCGTTGATTATTACATGCTCCACCTGACCGGATTCGTCGATCCTGACGCGGCGTGCACGGGGATCCGCTCGCCGCGGCGGCGTGTCTCCCGTCGCAGGCGGTCGACGATAGCCGCGACGACCGGAATCTCTGTCTCATAATGTCCTGCATCCACAAGTGCGATGCGTCCCTCGGCTTCATGGTACGAATGGTATCGCACGTCGGCGGTGACGAACGCCTCTGCCCCGGAGGCGATGGCATCGCCGAGGAGCTCGCTTCCGCTCCCGCCGCAAAGCGCGACACGGTGCACCGGAATTCGCGGATCGCCGCTCCACCGGAGCGCCGGCGTATTCAGATTCCTGCGCACCATTGCCAGGAACGTCCGGAGGGGGACCGTACGACGGAGTGTGCCGATCGTTCCCATGCCGTACTCCCCGGCGGCGTTCTCGAGAGCATACACGTCGTAGGCAACCTCTTCATAGGGATGCGCTTCGGTCATCGCGCGGACGACACTCCTCACCGCCCGGCGCGGCGCCACCATCTCCAGGCGTATTTCCTTTTCGTGCTCCAGAGTCCCCCTCCGGCCGGAGGCGGGGTGCGAACCTGCTCCGCCGCGGAACGTGCCTCTTCCTTCCCCGCGGAAAGAACACTGCGTGTATTCTCCGATCACGCCCGCCCCCGCAGCGGCCATGGCGGATGCGACCGACTCGGCGTGGGAAGGGGGGACGTATGTCACGATCTTTGTCTGCAGCCTGAACGGAGTCCGCAGGAATCCCTCCGTGGCCACCCCGAGCGCCTCTGCGAGGGCGAAGCTCGTTCCCCCGCGCGTAAAATCGAGATTGGTGTGGGCCGAATACAGGGCCACGCGTTTCCTCACCAGTGCCCCGAGGCATCGCCCCTGCGAAGTATCCGTGGTGACGGACCGCAGGGGATGGAAGAGGAGGGGATGGTGGCTCACGATCAAATTCGCGCCACGCCTGAAAGCCTCCGTCACGATCCCCTCCGTGACGTCCAGCGCGACAAGTATTCCCCGGACGCGTCCATCGGGGTCGCCTGTCTGGAGCCCCACGTTATCCCGCTCCCATGCGATATCGAGGGGAGCCCAGGCTTCCATGATTTCCTGTATGCCCCTCACCGTCACCGCGTCTTCACCCCTGAAAAATAAGTAGTCCCGCGATTGGGCGGGACTACGTTTGAACAGACTTCACAACTGCAGAAATATGGTTCTTATCGGTATATGGTCTGCGTTTGACCATGGGGTCCTTGCAGTCGTCGAATCAGGCGCTATTCTTCATTATACGGAGAGCGGGGCAAAGATGCAAGGCTAGCGTTGGGATGGAAACTCGTCTCACCCCGCGGTCCCCGGTTCCCCGGAGGAGCGCGGCGATGGCTCCGCCGGCGCCGGGGAATCGAAATCGAGATCTCGCAGGCGGACGATTTCCTTTTCCACCAGGCTGACATTCCGGTCCATTGCCTCGACGAGCGTCCGCTCAACGGGGGAGAGGGATTGCCGCAGGAGTATGTCGGTGCTGATCTTAATCGCCGCGAGCGGGTTGTTGAATTCGTGGCACACCGTGACGATCAGCTCTTTGATCGCGTTCGTCCTGTTCTTCGCAATCAGGTCCGCCTTCACCCGCTCGGCAATCCGTTTCTTGAGGCGGACACGCTCGAGTATGTTGACGATCGTGCGCGGGAGAACTGAATCGACCGCCTCGTCCTTGACGAGGTAGTCCTCGACGCCAAATTTCATCGCCTCGATCGCGAGCCGGAAATCCCTGTTTGATGTGAGGAATATGATCGGGATGTCAATGTTCTTTTCCCGTATCTGGCGGGTCACTTCGAGCCCGTTGTGCCCGGGGAGGTGGTAGTCCATCAGAATGAGGTCGATTTCGGGGTTCTTTTCGAGGACCTCAAGAGCCCCGCGGCCGTCCTGCTTCCAGAGGATATCGAACCTGGTACCCTGGTATTTTGAGAGGAGATGCTGGGCGACGGCCATGTAGCTCGTGTCGTCGTCGACAAACAAGACCCGTATCGGGGGGTTGACGGACATAGTTTCAGTATACCATTTCATCGAAATAGATGCAACACCCCCCTGTGCGGGGGATGGGTTGATTTTGTCCCATTCTTTGTCTATAATCGGTCGTTGTGAAAGCACCTGGCCGCAGCACGCGGCAGAACAACGGTTCACCCCCATCGGAGACCTGATGACCAATCCGGCTACCAAGAAAAGCACCATTCTGGTCGTTGACGACGAGGATGCCCTACGGACAGTGTTAAGCGGAGAGCTTGCCAACGAAGGGTACGATGTGAAGGCCGCCGCGGACGGCGATGAAGCCATCGGTGAAGTGGAAAAAACCCCTTTCGACCTCGTGCTGCTCGATATCAAGATGCCGAGGATGAATGGATTCGAAGTTTTGAAGTTCATCAAGGAAAAGCACGCCAAGACGAAAGTGGTCATGCTGACAGGATTCGCCGACCTCAAGAATGCGATAGAGTCGAAAAAGCTGGGAGCTGACGATTTCGTCAGCAAACCGTACGACCTGGTCGACCTGCTGACAACCATCGAGCGCGTCCTGAGCGAATGACGCGCCCCGCATGGGAAAGAAATACAACCTCCTCATCGTAGACGACGAAGAACCCCTCAGGGTACTGCTCGAAAGCGAACTCTCTGAATCGGAAGAATTCTCCGTTGATGTGGCTGCGGACGGAGGCGAGGCGATAAATAAAATCCAGGCGAAGGTGTACGATGTCGTGCTCCTCGACATCCGCATGCCCCGCGTGAACGGCATCGAAGTCCTCAAGTTCGTCCAGGAATACTCCCCCACCACGCAAGTCATCATTCTCACCAACTACGCTGACATCAAGACCGCCATCGAGACGATCAAGATGGGGGCGTACNNGCTGACAGCGACTCCTTTGTCCTCGTCCAGGGAGCGAGCGGGACGGGGAAGGAGCTGATTGCGAGTCTGATCCACCGCAGGAGCCCGAGGAACAACCGTCCTTTTGTCACCATCAACTGCGCGTCGATTCCCGACACGCTCCTGGAGAGCGAATTGTTCGGACACGAGAAAGGCGCGTTTACAAATGCGGTAGCGACGAAGCAGGGGCTTGTCGAAGTGGCGAACGGGGGGACGCTCTTCCTTGACGAGGTGGGGGACATCAGCCCGGCAATTCAGCCCAAGCTTCTCCGTTTCCTCGAGACCGGCGAATTCCGCCGGGTGGGCGGGACAAACCTCCTCACCGTGGACGTCCGCGTTGTAAGCGCCACAAACAAGGATCTCCGCGAGGAGGTGAGAGCGGGGCGATTCCGGGAGGATCTCCTCTACCGTCTGAACGTCATCACGCTCCAGGTTCCGCTTCTCTGCGAACGGAAGGAGGACATCCCGGTCCTTGCGGACTATTTCCTCCAGCGGAAGGCCAAGACGAAAAACGTGAAGAAGCTCTCCCCGTCCGCCCTGCGCGTGCTGATGGAGTACGAGTGGCCGGGAAACGTCCGTGAGCTCGAGCATGCGCTCGAGGGGGCGGTTCTCCTCTCCACGGGGGAGACGATAGAGGTGAACGATCTGGCGTTGTACTTCCACCGTCCCGACCGGCTTCCCCGTGCGGGGGAATCTGATACCGCGGGAACTGTGGAGGATTCCGGCTCGCTCGAGGAGCTGGAACGCGAACATATCGAGCGGATGCTCCGTCAGTATAAGTACAGCCGGACAAAGACCGCCGATGCCCTCGGCATCAGCAAAAAGACCCTCTACCTGAAGATCAAGCGTTACGGACTGAAGGTGGAGGACTGAGCGGTCCCCATCCCGTTGACTTTTACTCCATTCTTTCGTTTCTTTGTTGAAATTGTGAGCCCTCAGGCCCTGTGTTGCTTTTCGTGGACAGGGCTTTTTTCAATCTATGAGGCGGAATGCCGAAATTCCAGGGAGTCGATTACCTCGACCTCGACGGTCTCCTGAGCGCGGACGAACGTCTGGTTCGCACGACAATCCGTGAATTCGTCGACGACAGAGTTCTCCCCGTGATAGAGAAACACAACCGCGCCGGCACGTTCCCGATGGATCTGGTCCCGGCGATGGCGGAGCTCGGGCTCTTCGGCTCGACGCTCCCGGCGCAGTACGGCGGTGCGGAGATGAACAGCGTCGCCTACGGGCTTGTGATGCAGGAGCTGGAGCGGGGGGACAGCGGCATACGGAGTTTCGCCTCCGTCCAGAGCGGACTTGTGATGTACCCGATATTTCGGTACGGTTCCCGGGAGCAGAAGGACCTCTGGCTCCCCGCGCTGGCGCGCGGGGAGAAGATCGGGTGTTTCGGATTGACCGAGCCGGATTTCGGGTCGAACCCGGGGGGGATGATCACGCGCGCGGAGAAGACTTCCGGCGGCTACCTGCTCAACGGCGCGAAGATGTGGATTACCAACGGGTCCATCGCGGACATTGCAGTGGTGTGGGCGAAGCTCGACGGATCGGTCCGCGGGTTCCTCGTCGAGAAAGGGACGGCGGGGTTCAGCGCGCCGGAGATGAAAGGAAAACACTCCCTCCGGGCCTCCGTCACGTCGGAGCTGATATTCGACGACGTCCATCTCCCGGAAGCGAACATATTGCCCGGTGGAGAAGGATTGAAACTCCCGCTCTCATGCCTCAGCCAGGCCCGTTACGGCATAGCATGGGGCGCCATAGGGGCTGCGATGGCCTGCTACGACGCGGCCCTCAACTATGCGAAGTCGCGCATACAGTTCGACAGGCCGATCGCCGCTTTCCAGCTCACGCAGGCCAAGCTCGTCCACATGGTGACGGAGATAACGAAAGCACAGCTCCTCTGCCTGCAGCTCGGGCGCCTGAAGGATTCGGGGAAAGCGCGCTTCCAGCAGATTTCGCTCGCCAAGCGGAACAATGTCTTCCATGCGCTCGAGATTGCTCGGGAAGCCCGGGGGATACTCGGCGCGAACGGAATTCTCGACGAGTACCCCGTGATGCGGCACGCGGCCAACCTCGAATCGGTGATCACCTACGAGGGGACGCACGAGATGCACACGTTGATTGTCGGGGAGGACATCACGGGCATTCCCGCGTTCACCTGAACCCAACCTTCACACAACCCGGGAGCAGCCGTGGCCAAAAGCAAGATTATCGGTGAAGCGCTCACCTACGATGACGTGTTGCTTGTCCCCGCCCGGTCGTCCGTCCTTCCCCGCGACGTCGACGTCCGGTCCCGGCTGACGGCACGGATCACCCTGAACGTCCCCCTCCTGAGTGCCGCGATGGACACCGTGACGGAGTCCGCGATGGCGATCGCGATGGCGCGGGAGGGGGGGATAGGGATACTGCACAAGAACATGTCCATCCCGGCTCAGGTGGAAGAGGTTGACCGCGTCAAAAGGTCGGAGAGCGGGATGATACTCGATCCGGTGACGGTCCGGGCCGACCGGCGGGTCCGCGACGTCCTCGCGCTGATGAACAAGTACCGCATCTCCGGCATCCCCGTTGTCGACGACCAGCAGAGACTTATCGGGATCATCACAAACAGGGATCTCCGCTTCGAGCCGGACGAGGACCAGCACGTTGCCGATATCATGACAAAGGAAAACCTGGTGACCGCGCCCATGGGGACGACACTCGAACAGGCGCAGAGGATCCTGCAAAAGCACAAGATCGAAAAACTCCCCGTCGTGGACAAGCACGGCGTCCTCAACGGCCTGATCACGTTCAAGGACATCCTCAAAAAGATCAAGCACCCGAATGCCTGCAAAGACGAACATGGCCGGCTCCGGGTCGGCGCGGCCGTAGGGGTGACCGTCGACACGGTGGACAGGGTCGCCGCGCTGCTGAAGGCGGGGGTCGATCTCATCGTCGTGGATACCGCGCACGGGCATTCGCGCGGGGTGATTGAAATGGTCAGGACGATCCGGCGCCGGTTCCCCCGCCTGGATCTTATCGCCGGGAATGTCGGAACTGCGGAGGCGACACGCGACCTGATACGGGCCGGCGCGGATGCAGTCAAAGTGGGGATCGGCCCGGGGTCGATCTGCACAACCCGTGTCGTCGCGGGAGTCGGTGTCCCCCAGGTGACGGCCATATTCGAATGCTCGAAAGCGGCCGCACGCTCTAACACGCCGGTCATTGCCGATGGCGGGATCAAGCAGACGGGTGATATCGCCAAGGCCATCGCCGCCGGGGCCGACGCGGTCATGATCGGAGGTCTCTTCGCCGGTGTGGACGAAAGTCCCGGGGAAATGGTTCTCTACGAAGGGAGGAGCTACAAGTACTACCGCGGGATGGGGTCGCTCGAAGCGATGAAACACGGGAGCAGGGACAGGTATTTCCAGGATGCGGAGGACGACATCGCGAAGCTCGTCCCGGAGGGGATCGAAGGGCGCGTCCCGCACAAGGGACCCCTCGGAGACACGATGTACCAGATGGTGGGGGGACTCCGCGCCGCGATGGGGTACTGCGGGACGAAGAGCATCGCGGAACTGAAGTCGCGGGGGCAGTTCGTGCGCATGACTGACGCCGGGTTGCGGGAGAGTCATCCGCACGACATCGCCATCACGAAGGAAGCCCCGAACTACCACGGGTGAACGTCCGTGAGCCACGCCGGAGGCCGTCCCAGTCAATGACCGATGCACGCATCGCCGGACTGCGGGCGCGCATGCGTGAGCATGCACTTGACGCGCTCCTTGTCACCTCCCTTGCCGACATACGTTACCTGACAGGCTTCAGCGGTTCGAACGCCCTCGTGGTCCTCACAACGGGAGACGCATTTTTCGTCAGCGACTCCCGCTATGCCTTGCAGAGCGCCCGTGAGGTAAAGAAGTTTCGCAGGCTGATCGGAAGCCGGGGTCTCCTCGAAGACGCGGCGGCGGCAAAAATGCTCCGCGGATGCCGTGTCGCGGGGTTTGAATCCGATGCGCTTACATATGCGCAGTACCGTTCGCTCCGGAGGCTCTTCCCCCGGGTCCGGTTCCGGCCGACGTCCGGGATGGTAGCGGGCCTTGCGATAGTCAAGGACCGACAGGAGGTCGCCTGCATCGAGGAGGCCGCCGCGATCTCGGACCATGTCTTTCACGAGATACTGAAATCGATCCGCCCCGGGGTGACCGAGCTGGAGATCGCGGCAGAGATCTCGTGGCTCAACAGGCGCCGGGGGGCGGAATCCGACGCTTTTGATGTCATCGTGGCAAGCGGGCCGCGCGGCGCACTGCCGCACGCACGCCCCACTGTGCGGAAAATGAGGAAAGGGGAGTTCATACTGCTCGATTTTGGGTCCACGATGCGCGGATACAGCTCGGACCTGACGAGGACCGTCGCACTGGGCGCTGTGCCCCGGAGGATGCGCGAGGCCTATCGTGCAGTGCTGGAGGCAAATGAGACGGCCACGGCTTCGGCCCGGGGAGGCATCAACGCGTCCGGGCTCGATGCGGTCGCACGGGAGTGCATCCGCCGGCGCGGGTTCGGCAGGTATTTCACACACTCGCTCGGCCACGGTCTCGGGCTCCGCGTCCACGAACGTCCGCGCGTTTCGGCGCTGAGCCGGGATGTGCTTCAGTCGGGGAGCGTCATCACGATAGAGCCCGGCGTCTACATCCCCGGTTCCGGCGGCGTGCGCATCGAGGACGACGTCCTTCTCGGNNGCCTATTACTTTCCACCGATGGGACTGAGCGGAGTTCAGCGCACGCTCAAATTCGTGAAATACCTTTCCGAATTTGGCTGGCATCCCACGGTTCTCACTGTCGACCCGCAGGGCTATTTCGCGAAAGACGACACACTCATGGCCGAGCTCGATGGGCGGAACGTGACGGTCGTCAGGACGGCCCCCTCGGGGCCGGCGCGTTTTTTCAAGAAAAGAGATGTCGTCGACATTCCTGCCGAGTGGAAGCGGAAGCTGTTGAGCAGGCTGAGCGACACGATATTCATCCCCGACAACAAAATCGGATGGCGGCGCCGTGCGGTGGCGCAGGCCCTGGCCCTTCATGCGGAAACGCCGTTTGACATGGTGTTTGCCACCGCACCCCCGTTTACGTCATTTCTCATCGGCCGGACGCTGAAACTGAAGATCAACAGGCCGCTCGTCTTTGATTACCGCGATCCCTGGGTGGACTACCCGTTCAAGTTCTACCCGACGCCGCTTCACAAGCTGGCGAATATCCTCCTTGAGCGGAAGGCCCTCCGCGCGAGCAGCCACATCATCACAACCAACCGTCGCGTCAAGGAGTTGATACTCCGGCGGCACCGCTTTCTCACCTACCACGACATCGACATCATCTCCCAGGGGTTTGACCCGGCGGACTTTCCCCCGTCACTTCTCGCGGCGGAAGGAAAGGCCGGCCCGGGCCGGCAGGGGGAGCGGAGGATGCGCATCACATATGCCGGGGTCTTCTGGGAAGACCGGATCCCCGACTACTTTCTCCAGGCGCTGCACGACCTATTTGCCGAGACGCCGCGTTTGCGGGGACGTGTCGAAGCCCTCTTCCTGGGAAATTTCAGGGAAGAGAACTTGAAGCTCGTGGCGAAGCTCGGACTCCAGGACACCGTTCGCGTGCTCGGCTATCTCCCGCACCATGAATGCGTCCGCGAGCTCTGCGCTTCGGACGTTCTCTGGATGACGGTGGGGGACGACCTTGGCTCGCCGGGGAAAGTCTACGAATACATCGGGGCACGCAAGCCGATACTCGCCCTGGTGCCGGACGGATATCTGAAATCCACGGTACTCGAGGCGGGGGGGAAAACCGTCGCCCCATCGGACGTCGACGGAATCAGGAATGCGCTCGGGGAGTTCCTTCTGCTCCACGAGAAGCACCAGCTGAAGGGCCCGGACCCCGGGGTCGTGGAAAAGTACGACCGGCGGACCCTCACCGGGGCGCTGGCAAAACTCTTCGAGTCACTTTTCGAGCCCTGACATGAACGTGCTCGTCATCGGGTCCGGCGGCCGCGAGCATGCGCTGGTCTGGAAGCTCGCACAGAGCCCGCGCGTGGAGAGGATTTACTGCACGCCGGGAAATCCGGGGATTGCCGGACTTGCCCCCCCCTTCCCGGCGGAGAGCGGGGATTTTTCCGGGCTCATCAGGGAAGCACGGCGGCATGAGATCGCCCTGACGGTCGTCGGACCCGAGGGGCCCCTTGCCGCGGGAATCGTGGATGCCTTCAGGGAGGCGGGGCTGCTCATATTCGGTCCGACCCGGCGGGCGGCTGAACTGGAGTGGAGCAAGGCGTTCGCGAAGGACTTCATGATGCGCCATGCAATCCCGGGTGCCTCCTCCAGGACATTCCATCCGGGGGGTGGGGATGAAGCGCGGAGCTACGTCGCATCGTGTCCCCTCCCTCTGGTGATCAAGGCGGACGGGCTGGCGGCGGGGAAAGGGGTCATTGTCTGCCAGTCGCGCGACGAGGCGTTGCGGGCGCTCGCGGAAATAAGCGATCCCTCCTCGTTCGGGAGCGCCGGAAGCACCGTCGTCGTCGAGGAATTCATGGAGGGGGAGGAAGCGTCAGTGTTCGCGGTGACCGATGGCGCCCGGTTCGTCACGCTGGCCCCGGCACAGGATCACAAACGAGCCCTCGACGGTGACCGGGGGAAAAACACGGGGGGAATGGGGGCATATGCGCCGGCCCCCTGCGTGACCCCTTCGCTTCTGAGGGGGATAGAGGAATCAATCATCGCTCCAACGCTCAGGGGGATGGCTGAAGAAGGGAGGCCCTATACGGGCTGCCTCTACGTGGGACTGATGCTGACCGCGCAGGGACCCAAAGTCGTGGAATACAACTGCAGGTTCGGCGATCCCGAAACGCAGGTCGTGCTCCCGCTCTATGAGGGGGACCTGGCGGAGCTACTGGCGGCCTCGGCTTCCGGGGACCTCCGGGCCCCCGCGACGCCGGTCGTGGCGGCGGGATCCGCGGTATGCGTCGTGCTTGCATCCGGCGGCTACCCGGGTGCATACGAGACGGGAAAGACAATTACACTGCCGGGGGCGGATGAAACCCCCCGTGGCGTGATGCTGTTCCATGCCGGGACGGGAAGCGGGCCTGGCGGTTCACTCGTCACTGCGGGAGGTCGTGTGATCGGCGTGACGGCTGTGCGACGGGAGGGGGCGATGGCGGAGACAATCACCGCGGCGTACGATGCGGTCGGGAGAATATGGTTCGAAGGGATGCACTTCAGGCGTGACATAGGGGCCAGGGCTGCAGCGAAACCGTACAGCACATAGGAAAGGAGCAGTTGCATGAAGATACTCGTGACCGGAGGGGCGGGGTTCATTGCCTCGCACATCGTCGATGCATACATCAAGCTCGGGCACAGCGTCAGCGTCCTGGACAACCTCTCGACGGGGCGCAAGGAGAACCTCAATCCGCAGGCGGGTTTCCACGAGCTCGACTTACGGGATGCCCCCGCCGTCAGGCGTCTCTTCGCCGAAGGCGGATTCGAGGTTGTGAACCATCACGCGGCGCAGATCGATGTCCGCCGGTCCGTCGCCGATCCGGTCAATGATGCGTCGGTGAACCTCCTCGGGGCTCTGACCCTCCTGGAATCGGCCGTCTCCTCGGGGGTCCGCCGGGTGATATTCGCGTCAAGCGGGGGGGCGATCTACGGCGAGCAGGACTTTTTCCCGGCGGACGAATCGCACCCGACACGTCCCATCTCCCCCTACGGCGTTGCGAAGCTTGCGACGGAGGAGTACCTCTACTATTACCGGGCGGTCCACGGCCTGGGTTCAGTGTGTCTCAGGTATGCGAACGTCTATGGTCCGCGCCAGAACCCGGAGGGAGAGGCGGGCGTGGTGGCGATATTCGCTTCGAAGATGCTCGCCAATGAGCACCCCGTCATCAACGGGGACGGTACGCAAACCCGCGACTACGTCTATGTCGGGGATATCGTCCGCGCCAATGTCCTGGCGCTCAGCTTCAACGGGTCGGGGATATTCAACGTGGGGACGGGAGTGGAAACGGACGTCAACCGCCTGTTCACCTCTCTTAAGTCCGCCACGGGCGCTGCATGCCCGGAGCGCCATGCGGAGGCAAAGCGGGGCGAACAGCTCCGGAGCGTGCTGGACAATACAAAGATAAGGAAGGAACTCGGCTGGGCCCCGACGGTTTCAGTGGATGAAGGGATCGTCGCGACCGTGGAATTTTTCCGCCGCCGGGCGGCTCATGGCGCGTAGTCCCGTTCCCATGGAGAAGCTCCTTTCGGGGGACAGGGTCGCGGTCGCCCGGGCGATCTCCGTCGTAGAGAACGGTGAAGGCGAAGCGCGCGCGCTCCTCCGCTCCCTCTTCGCCCGGACCGGGCGGGGCTACCGTATCGGCATCACCGGTCCTCCCGGGGCGGGGAAGAGCACGCTCACGAGCAGGCTCGCGCTGCACTACCGCGCACGGGGGCTCGGGGTCGGGATCATCGCCGTCGATCCGACGAGTCCTTTCAGCGGCGGGGCGCTGCTCGGCGACCGTGTGAGGATGGGGGACCTTGAGACCGACACCGGCGTGTTCATACGGAGCATGGCGTCGCGCGGGAGTCTCGGAGGGCTGAGCAGGACGGCCGTCGAAGCGGCCGATGTGCTCGACGCAGCTGGGAAAGATATCATACTCATGGAGACTGTCGGCGTCGGTCAGTCGGAGCTTGATATCGCCGGGGCCGCCGACACCACGGTCGTCGTGCTGGTCCCCGAGTCGGGGGATTCCATTCAGGCGATGAAGGCCGGGCTTATGGAGATCGCCGATTTCTTCGTCCTGAACAAGGCGGACCGCCCGGGGGCCGAACAGGCGGTGATGTCGATTCAGATGATACTGCATTTCAGGGAGGCCGCCGAGTGGAACCCCTCGGTCCTGAAGGCGACTGCGAGCACGGGGGCGGGGATCACGGAGATCGCGGCGCTGATCGAGGGACACCGCGCGCATATCGAGAGGAGCGGGGCGCTCGAATCGAAACGCCGGAAGAGGATCGCTCAGCGGATCACCGGACTTGTGAGCGAAACCCTCCGGGTCGATTTCTGGACCCCCGAAAGGAAGGCGATGCTCGTCCGGAGGATGGATGCGGTCATGCGGCTGGTCTCTTCCCCGTATGACGTCGCCGACGAGCTGGTCGATCATTTTAAATCACAGTGACTGATCCGGAGGAGAAGGCCATGGAATTTCGACCGACGGAAGGCCAGGTTGCCGTTGCGAAGGCCGCAAGGGAATTTGCAGAGAAGGAGATGCGCCCCGCGGTCATGAAACATGACGAGTCGCAGGAATTCCCCTTCGAGATCGTCCGGAAGCTCGGCGAGCTCGGGTTCATGGGGATGACGTGGCCGGAGGAACTGGGGGGGGCGGGGCTCGGCGACCTGGAGGCCGCGACGGTGATCGAAGAGCTCGCGCGCGTTGATCCATCGGTCGCGCTCACGGTTGCATCACACAACAGCCTCTGCACGGGGCACATCATGCTCTTCGGCAATGACGCCCAGAAGAAGAAGTACGTCCCTGACCTCGCATCGGGGAGGAAGCTCGGTGCGTGGGGACTGACGGAGCCGGGCTCCGGGAGCGACTCCGGCGGGATGAGAACCACTGCGAGGCCTGAAGGGGACGGCTGGGTCCTGAACGGGAGCAAGACGTTCATCACGCAGGGCTCCGTCGGCGGGACGTATGTTGTCATGGCCGTCACGGGTCCGGGGGAGGGGAAGAAAGGGATCTCCGCTTTTATCGTCCCACGGGGACTCAGGGGGTTCACGATCGGCAAGAAGGAGAACAAGCTCGGGATGCGTTCGAGCGACACTGCAACCCTCCTGTTCGACGATGTCGCTCTCCCCGGCGAAAACCTCCTGGGGAGCGCCGGCGCCGGATTCAGGCAGGCCCTCGCCGTCCTTGACGGCGGGCGCATCGGGATCGCCGCACTGTCGGTCGGCCTCGCGCAGGGGGCGCTGGATGCGAGCATCGCGTATGCAAAGGGGAGGCATCAGTTCGGCAGGGCGCTTGCGGAATTCCAGGCCATACAATGGAAGATCGCCGGCATGGCGACCGAGATCAATGCCGCCAGGCTGATGACCCACAGGGCCGCCTGGCTCAAATCCCGCGGGGAGCCATTTTCGCTCGCCGCATCGCAGGCAAAATACTTCGCGAGCGAGGCGGCGGTGCGGGCTGCGAACGAGGCTGTCCAGATACACGGCGGGTACGGGTTCATCAAGGAGTATCCCGTTGAAAAATTTTACAGGGACGTCAAGCTCATGACTATTGGCGAGGGGACATCCGAAGTCCAGAAGATGATCATTGCGAGGCACGTGCTCCAGGACTGACAGGCGGGAGAGATTCCGCGCATGGAGGGGATGAATGGCGCTCATCGGTTCCGGCTTTCAGAAATCTGCGGCACATGCGAGGAACGAGGAACACCTGCAGTCGCTCCTCGGCCATCTCAGGGCGCGCCAGGAGGCGGTCCGGCAGGGAGGTGGGAAGGCGGCGCTGGAGAAGCAAAGGAAGAGCGGGAAGATGAGCGCCCGCGAACGGATCGAGCATCTGATCGATCCGGGGAGCCGGTTCCTTGAAATAGGCCTCTTCGCCGCCTGGGAAATGTACGAAGAATACGGGGGTGCCCCGGCCGCGGGGACCGTCCTGGGCGTCGGCAGGATCCACGGGCGTGAGTCCGTCATCGTCGCCAACGATGCCACGGTGAAGGCCGGGGCGTGGTTCCCCATGACCTGCAAGAAGAACCTCCGCGGCCAGGAGATCGCGATCGAGAACAGACTTCCGATCGTGTATCTCGTTGACTCCGCGGGGGTATTCCTCCCCCTGCAAAGCGAGATTTTCCCCGACAGGGAGCATTTCGGGCGGATATTCAGGAATAACGCCGTCATGTCGTCGCTCGGCATCATGCAGATCGCCGCCGTCATGGGGCCATGCGTTGCCGGGGGCGCCTATCTCCCCGTCATGAGCGACGAAGCGATGATCGTGGACGGGACCGGAAGCGTCTTCCTTGCAGGCTCCCACCTCGTGAAAGCCGCCATCGGCGAAGAGATCGACAACGAGCACCTCGGAGGAGCGATGGTGCACTGTGAGATCAGCGGGGTGACAGATCACAGGATGGCGAATGACGCCGAATGTCTCGCCCGGATCCGGAGCATCATGGCGAAGACGGGGACCCGGCGGCACGCGGGATTCGACAGGGGAGTCCCGGCCCCCCCCCGGTTCGATGCTGC
>PMND01000154.1:0-3722 GCA_003161955.1 Ignavibacteriota bacterium
TACTGAAGAACGGAGCTGCCGTCCAGGATGTCCAGAAGATTATGGGCCACACCTCGATCGCGACAACGATGGGATACTCACACCTGGTATCGCGCGAGATGCACGAGACTGTCGATCGTTTGCCAAGCCTTCGAACCATCCCTTGACGGCCCTAGCTCAAAGTAACCCCGAAATAGTCCACTCGGNNAATCTGCTTCTCTCGGCCACATTATCATTTTTCCAAAAGTCTGTCCAACCTCTTAACAACTTCATGGAGAAGCTGCTTTATTCCTACCTCGACTACTCCAGTCGTTCCCCCTAAATCTGACTTGATGATTGCCAATGTGCTTTCAATCTTCCCCACATCAACTTTGCCTTCAAAGTGCTCTTCTCGGAATACGGAAAAGATTCGGTTACATGAACTGCAACGTGCTACAATGAACGATTGTTGATGTTGTGTTCCTTTGTCTTTCATATCATTGTCATATCGCACAGAACCAATGTGCAAGCAATCCTTTAGGTCAGATGGAGTATTCATCCCGCTGTTTCCTTCGCATGGCGTTGTCCAATCGGTTCAACCTGTCGGCGGATAGATGACAAGTGTGCCACTGCACGTCGTTTTAGAACGGTAACCGTGTCAACACACAAGTTACGTGATTCGTTACGTTCTTTCAAGGGAATAGTTTTCTCCTTGGAAGAAGGTTGAGTAGTCAACAAGACCATTTGACAGTCATGGCTCAGAGCAGACCCGAGATAATCCCCTCAGTCGTCGCCCTGTCCTGGTCCTTCCTCTTCACGTCAGAGGCGAGACGGTGAAGAGGTAGGCCAGTGAACTGCTCCACCGCCATTGACGGGTCCTGCATCGTCTTCCGCACGCTATTCGCCATACGCCCGTAAGGAAACCACGTCCAGACGTGATAGTCGAAGAACCGATCCCAGTTGCCCGATACCGCGGCCTGGAACGTCGGATACAGTAGCCGCGTGATCGGAGGCGACACGGGCTGGACGATGTTCAGCGGGTACGGCAGGCTCCCGAAGAACGCCCTGTCCTTGTCCTCATCGTTCCCAAAGAAGAAGCTGGAAGCGTCCTGGAGGAACGACCACGGCGGCGCCATGTTCGACCCGAAGATGGTCGAAGGGAAAAGCCCAGCCAGGGCAAAGGTGAACAAATCGGAGATCATCAGGCGGCGGAGGCGCTCAAAGAGTTCGACAGGACGCAAGTCACGATCGCCAAGAAGGTCGTTCTCCTGGCGCCACGGGGGAAAAACGGATCGGCGAAGGGCAACGGTCAGTCGCACTCGCGGCCAGCAAAGATGAAGCCGTGGACGACTGCCGACGACAAGTATCTCGCTGCCCACAGGGAAGGCTCGATGAAGGATGTCGCCAAACATCTGAAGCGCACAGTCGCGTCGGTCTACACCCGCGCGTACGCGTTACGGAAGAACGGGCAGATCGTTCCCGCCGACGCCTGAATCCAGGTCAAGCTGGATTCGATTCACTGTTTCGTGCAGTTGGCTCGGCGCCAGGTGTGCGTATATCTGCGTGACCGCGATGCTGGAGTGCCCAAGGAGCTTCTGGACTTCGTAGAGCGAAGCTCCCTTCTGGACAAGCCAAGAGGCGTACGCGTGCCTCATCGAGTGGAAGTGAAGGCGCTCATCGAGTCCAGCCTTACGCACGGCAGCCTTGAACGCCTTTGAAACCCACTCGCCTCGCATGCGCTTCTGGTTCTTGTGGAAGACATAAGACGACCGAGGTCCTTTCCGTTGCTGAGCCAGCATATTGGAAAGCTGGTTTGTGATCGCAATACGTCGGATGCGCCTACTCTTTGTCTTGAAGTATGCCTTGCTCTGGACAAGTATGGTCTTTCCTGTGAAGTCGATGTCACTCCATTGGAGGGCAAGTAGCTCTCCCAACCGCAGACCAGTCAGCACAGCGGCGATGAAGAGGGCGCGCAGATCCCCGTCGATGACATTGGCGAGAAGTCGATTGAACTCTTCCTCCGTCAAGAAAACTGGCACCGCTTCTGCCACGCCTGGTTTCTTGGCCTCTTTGAACGGGTTCGTGGCTATATGGTGCCACTGGCGTCCAGTCTCAAACGCGGCCGAAAGATGGGTGAAGTAGGTTCGGGCCGTAGCATCCGTGACGCTCCGTTGCTTGGCGCGGATAAACTCTTCTATCGTTCGCGGAGTGACCTCGGACAAGAACAGATCTCCCACAATGAATCTGAATTCCTGGAGCGCGGTGGCGTACACCTGTCGCGTCTTCGGTGCGTGAACACAGGCCGAGTGCGCCAGGAACTCCTGCGTGAACTGCGAGAGCTTCAGGGGCGTGGGTTGTGACTCCCGTGCCCTTTGCTTGTTGGCGAACTCAAAGAGGAACTTCGTTGCCTCCTGCTTCAGCTTGGTCCCAGTGGAGATTTTCTTCCTCTTCCCGTCCCGATCAATGTACCAGACGTAGTAGAGACCGTTGGAGCGTTTGGAAAGTGTCATTGCCGAGTAGTCCTTTCTCGGCAGTGGTAGCAGAAGTGGTAGCAAGTGGTAGCAAAAAGCCCCCTCTGGATGAGGGGGCGGAGAGAAGGACCTGGCCTTTTCAGCCAGATTTCGTGCACCCACCAGGACTCGAACCTGGAACCCACTGATTAAGAGTCAGTTGCTCTACCAATTGAGCCATGGGTGCGTATCTCGTGCCTCACGCTTCCCTATTTCGTCGGTGTCGCCGGAATCGGTGAAGGGTTTGACTGCGCCGGCATGTTCTCGGGAACCTCCGTCGGCGGGAGCTGTGGCGTAACGGCGTTTTTCCCTCCCTTGGAAAGGACGCTCTCGACATTGCTGGAAGCTCTTGAAGGGAGGAAAAATACGTTGATCACGAGGCTGAGAACGATGAACGCCGCGGCGAGTATCTGGGTGCCGCGGATTAGAAAATCGGCTGTCCGCCGGACCCCGAAGACCATGCCGACATTCCCCCCTCCGAAGGTTCCGGCGAGGCCGCCTCCCTTGCTCGACTGCATCAATATCACGACAATCAGAAGGAGACAGATGAGAATTTCGAGAGACATCAATACTGTGAACATGGNNCGGTGAGAGTCTCCGGACCGGGGGTGTTCTTTTCCGTGCTCACCAGTTTTTCTACATACTTGCCGATAACATCGAACTCAAGATTTACGTGCATCCCGATCCGGGCATGGGAGAGCGTGGTCTTGCTCAGCGTATGGGGTATGACCGCAACCGCAAACTCGTCCCCCCCGGCGGAAGCGACCGTGAGGCTGATCCCATCCACTGCTATTGACCCGACAGGAATCAGGTACTTCGCGAAGGGAGCAGGAAAGGAGATCCGTACCATATGACCGCTCTCTTTTTTCTCGACGCCGGCGACGGTTCCGACGCAGTCGACGTGACCGAGGACGATGTGCCCGCCGAGCCGTTCGTTCAGCCTCACCGGGAGTTCGAGGTTTACCTCGTTCCCCGGGACAAACTCACCGAGTGTTGTCTTGCTCAGTGTTTCCTCGACCGCCTGGACCGTGAATGTCCGCGACGTTCTAGCGACCACGGTCTGGCAGGCCCCGTTCACAGAGACGCTGTCGCCGACGTGCACCTCCGGCGCAGACGCCGGCGCCTCCACCGTCAGGCGGATCCCCCCTCCTTCACGAACGACACCGGCCACGCGGCCCATTTCCCCGATGATCCCCGTGAACACCGCGGTTATCTCCCTTGTCTGAACTGCGTTGTGAAAAGCACGTCCCTCCC
>PMND01000154.1:3768-10694 GCA_003161955.1 Ignavibacteriota bacterium
GACGACGCCCCTTGATTCGAGCCGTTGCACCTTGTCCTTCGCGCCTCGAGCGGCGCGCTCGGAGACGCAAAGGAACACGCCACGTCCTCTGTCGCGTCGCAGGACATTTGCATGCTCGGGGATCGAGAAACGTCCGTCTATCACCACCACGTGCGGATCATTTCCCCGGAAATGCCGGACGGTGAGATGGGGGTTGTCGGCATGCACCGTGCCGGCCCCCACGAGTACCGCGTCGTGTTCCGCGCGCCACCGGTGAACCAGCCGGAGTGAAGGGGCCGAGCTGAGATATCTGGGAGCCCGTTTTCCTCCTATGAAGCCGTCAATACTCTGGGCAATCTTGACATGGACATACGGCATCGCACGGGTGACATGCTTCAGGAAGAACCTGTTTAACTGCTTCGCTTCAGCCTCGAGGATGCCGCACGATACGCGAATCCCGGCTCCACGCAGCGCGCGTATTCCTCTCCCTGAAACGAGCGGGTTGGGGTCTTTCATCGCCATCACCACCGAGCTGACCCCGGAGGCGATGATGCTCTCCGTGCATGGAGGGGTCTTGCCGTAGTGCGCGCACGGTTCCAGGTTGACGAACAGGGTTGTCCCCGCGAGATTCCCCCGGGCCCTCCTGAGGCAATCGATCTCCGCGTGAGGACCGCCGAAGCGGCGGTGCCATCCACGCGCGATCACCCTGCTCCCCCGGACGAGGACCGCCCCCACCAGAGGGTTCGGGCTCACACTCCTCTTCCCGCGAAGCGCGAGCTTCATGCATTCCCGCATGAAGCGCTCATTCGACGGGGCAACGGGTACCATGGTGCGGGGGCTCATGACTCAGCGCCGGAGGGTGAACATGAATCTGCTCCCTTTGCCCACGATGCTCTCCACGCGGATAGCTCCTCCGTGGGCTTCGACGATATGCTTGACGATCGCGAGGCCCAGTCCCGTTCCGCCCACATCCCGGGAACGGTCTTTGTCAACCCGATAGAACCGTTCAAAGATCCGTCCGAGATGCTGACCGGGGATCCCGGTGCCGGTATCCGCCACCTCGACGGACACCGCCCCCGTCCCCTCGCGCCTCGCACTGACCGTGATCGATCCGCCGTCCTCCGTATACTTGATGGCATTGTCGAGCAGGTTGATCATGACCTGTTTCAGCCGTTCCCTGTCGGCGTAGACCTTGTCATCCGTGCATTCTCCCGTGTCCACGGTGAGTCTGATGTTCTTTTTTGCCGCTGCGGGGGCCATCTCGTCGCTCACCTCCCGCAGGAGGTCCGCCACGGGCATGAAACGGAAACTCATCTTCATCTCCCCGGATTCGATCCGGGAGATCTCGATAAGGTCGTTCAGGAGGGCGTTGAGCCGCCCGGCGTGTTTGTGCGCTTTCTCCAGGAAGTCCCTGTTGACCGCCGGATCATCCACCGCGCCGTCGAGAAGCGTTTCGAGGAATCCCTGCAGCGAGAATATCGGCGTGCGCAGTTCGTGCGAAACGTTCCCCAGGAACTCGCTCCTGACCCGCTCGAGCTTCTTCAACTGGATGATGTCGTTCCCGAGTTTTCCCGCCATGTCGTTGATCGAGGAGGCAAGCGTCCCGATCTCATCCTTTGTCGTCACGGGGATACGGCGTGAAAGCTCCCCTTCCCGGATCGCGCGCGCCGCACTGGCGATTTCCAGGATGGGTCTCGTGATCCGGCGCGACGCGCGGGAGCTCACGAATGCGATGATGATAACAGAGAGGACGCCGATAGCCCAGATGATGATCTGTATTTGTCGGTCCAGCGCCTGAATGTCGCTGAACGGGCGGGCGACGCGAACGTAGACCGTGTCGGCGCCGTGCGGGGTCTCCCTCACAACCATCGTCGCGGCGTAGAGGAATTCCTCGTGCACCGTCGCGCTTTCCCGCCGGTTGACGCCGAAGCCACCCGAACGGCTCCCCTCGATCTCGGGGCGGTGCAGATGGTTCTCCACCACGGTGAGCGAATCGAGAGGGATGTCGGAGTCGAACAGGACGAGGCCGTCTCCGCGGATGAATGTCAGCCGGAGGTTGAGCGACCGGGCCATGCGGCGGATCGTCATCTCGTGGTTCGCCAGAGAATCCGCCGGGAGCTCCCCGCCGCGCACAAGTGCCGACACCGCCTCCACGTGCGCCGTGAGGGCCGATTCAGCCCGGCGATCGAGATAGCTCTTGATCTGCCACGAGGAGAATATGCTGAAGACCGCTACGCCGGCGACTGTCAGCCCGATGTATGTGGCGAGAAGCTTCGCGCGAAGTGTCACGTTCTCAGTCTTTGAATTTGTATCCGACGCCCTTGATGGTCTCGATGGAGGGGGCATCCTCGCCGAGTTTTTCCCGGATCTTCCGGATATGGACGTCGATCGTCCGGTCGATCACCACGACGTCGGATCCCCAGATCGACTGCAGGAGCATCTCCCGCGAGAAGACTTTCCCGGGACTGGAGGCGAGGAGTGCAAGAAGTTCGAATTCCTTCCGGGGGAAAAAGACTTCTTTCTTCCCGACCCGCACGGTAAACGTCGTCCGGTTGATTTCCAGGCGTCCCGCTCTGATTACCGGGGGCTCTGCCGCTTCGTCCTGGGACGGACTCGCCCTCCGGAGGACGGCCTTGACCCGGGCAACAAGTTTCCTCGGGCTGATAGGCTTCTGTATGTAGTCGTCGGCGCCAAGCTCGAGTCCGACAACTTCATCGATCTCGCTCGAGCTCGCCGTCAGGAACAGGACGGGGACGCCGGACGTCCGGGGGTCGCTCTTGAGCTTCTTGCATGTCTCAAACCCGTCGAGCACGGGCATCATGACATCGAGGATGACAAGGTCGGGGGGATGAGCGGCCTTCTCGAGCGCCTCCTTCCCGTTGTACGCGGAGACGACCTCGTATCCTTCTTTGACAAGGTTGTATCTGAGCAGATCGACAATATCCCGCTCGTCATCTACGACAAGGATTCTCTTTTTCACTGGAGGTCAGGTGAACAGGACTTCTTTGCCGGTCCTGGCCGATTTGTATACGGCGTCGACCGTTTTCATGCGCTGCACGGCTTCTTCCCCCGTCGAGATCACGGGGTGGAGATTGCGCACGGCACCCAGGAAGTGCTTCAGTTCGTTTTCGTACGACCGCCTGAACAGGTGCTGGGGCGGCTCCATTCTGGCCGGTGCCAGGTTGACAAGGCTGCCGTGGAGTTCTTTGTTCACGCGCAGGGGGTTGAGGCTCGCTGTACCCTCGGAACCGAAGAGGTAGTAGTAATACACGTCGTCATCGATGATCATAGACCAGCTGACCTCGATGTTGACAAGCGATCCGGTTTTAAGCGCGATGGTGACGAGCGACGTGTCCTCGACCTGCTTCGTCTTGTGATGAAAATTCGTGGCGCTGACCCGGCGTACCTCCGGATAGTCCATGAGCCAGAGGGCGAGATCGAGCATGACGATCCCCAGGTCGATGAACACTCCGCCCCCCGATTTTTCCTTTCTCGTCATCCATGCGCTGTCAGAACTGCGTCTCCGGAGCCACGCGGTCTTCGCGTAATAGAGCTTCCCCAACTCCTTCGCCTCTATGAAACTCTTCAGCAGCATCGTGTCGGGACGAAACCGGTGGTTCATGCCTACCATGAGGTGCCGCTTCATCGCTTTCGCAGTCTCGCTCATCTCCACCGCTTCGGCGTATCGTCTGGCGATGGGTTTCTCAACGAGAACGTCGCACCCCGCCCTGAGGGCGGCAAGCGTGGCTTCCCTGTGGGCGTCGGTCGACGTCGCCACGATGACGCAATGCAGGCCCTCGTTGGCGAGCATTTGCTCGGCGTCCGTGTACGTCCGCCGGACGCCGAATTTCTCTCCCACGAGTCTGGCCCGCGAGCGGTCACGGTCGCATACAGCGACAATTTCCGCGTCCTCCAGGTGCGACAGAATCGGGAGATGGACGACTTGTGCCACCCAGCCGAGCCCGATGACGCCGATCCTTACTTTGTCCATCGTTTAACCTGCGGCGGAGTCATGAGGCATTCCTCCTGTTGCCCGCCAGGAATGCGGTAACGGAACGGGCGACCCCGGGAGGGTCGAGGCCCAGCTCGGCCTGGAGGTCCTGCGGGGTTCCATGGTCGATAAACCGGTCGGGAATACCCAGGGAGAGGAGACGGACCCCGGCGATACCATCCGCGGCGAGGAACTCCGCCACCGCGCTGCCGAATCCTCCGATCAGAACGTTGTCCTCGAGAGTCACCAGTCGCGGGATGCGAAGTGCGACTTCCCGGAGGAGATCGGTATCGAGGGGCTTGACGAACCGCATGTTAACAACCTCTGCCGCGATCCCTGCATGTGCCAGCAGTTCGGCTGCCTTGAGCGCGATGTTAGTCATGGTGCCAATGGCCAGCAACGCGACGTCTCTCCCCGTCCGGAGCGTCTCCCCTTTCCCGAAGGAGATCAGGTCGAACCCTTCCTTCATCGGAACACCCACGCCGTTTCCCCGTGGATACCGGAGTGCGATGGGGCCGCCTTCGTGCTGGACCGCGGTATAGAGCATGTCGCGGAGCTCACTCTCGTCTTTCGGGGCCATGATCGCCATGCCGGGAATCATCCGGAGGTAGCTGAGATCGAACACCCCGTGATGCGTGGGCCCGTCGGCGCCCACAAGGCCGCCCCTGTCGAGCGCAAACACAACATGGAGGTGCTGCAGGGCGACGTCGTGAATGAGCTGGTCGAATGCCCGCTGGAGGAACGTCGAATAAATCGCCACGATCGGGACAGCTCCCTGTGTTGCCAGTCCGGCCGCGAAGGTCACTCCGTGCTGTTCGGCGATTCCGACGTCATAGAAGCGTCCGGGCATCTCCTTCTGAAGTTGATCCAGTCCGGTCCCGTCGGGCATCGCCGCGGTGAGCGCAACGATCTTCGGGTTCGTCCTCGCCAGCTGGAGCACCGCGGCGCCGAACACCTTCGTATAGGCGGGTGCGGACTCGGCCTTTTTCGGAGAGACCCCGGTCACTTTGTCAAAAGGGGTCACGCCGTGGAGTCTCTGCACGTCGACTTCCGCGGGCCTGTACCCCTTCCCTTTCTGAGTGATCGTGTGGACGAGTATCGGACCGTTGTACCCTTTTACCTCCTGGAATATCCTTACGAGCTGGGCGATGTTGTGGCCGTTGATCGGACCGAAGTAGCGGAACCCGAGCGCTTCGAAAAGCATCCCCGGGGTCACGATGACCTTGATGCCTTCTTCCACCCGGGAGGCGACGCGGCGAAGCCGGTCGCCCCACACGTCGAGCTTGCCGGTCAGCTCGTAGACATTCTTTTTAAACCGGTTATACGAGGGATGGGCGATCAGCTCAGTGAAGTAGTTCGAGATCGCCCAGACGTTCGGGGCGATCGACATGTTATTGTCGTTGAGGACGACGATGAGGTCTTTCTTCATGATGCCGGCGTTGTTCATCCCCTCGTAGACCATCCCTCCGGTCATGGAACCGTCGCCGACGATCGCGACCACTTTGTAATTCTCGCCGCTCAGCTCCCTGGCGGCGACCATTCCCAGGGCCGCAGAGATGGCCGTGCTTGCATGTCCAGCGCCGAACGTATCATACTCGCTCTCGGTCCGTTTCAGGAACCCGCTCAGTCCCCCGTACTGTCTGATCGTGCTCAGCCTTTCCTTCCGCCCGGTGAGTATTTTGTGCGGATACGCCTGGTGGCCGACGTCCCAGACGAGCTTGTCGTACGGGGTGTTGAAGACGTAGTGCAGCGCTACAGCCAGCTCGACGGAGCCGAGCCCTGCGCCCAGGTGTCCCCCGGTCTTCGAGACGGTCTCGATCAGGAACTCGCGAACGTCCGCGCAGAGGATTTTGAGCTCCGACGTTGAGAATTTCCTGATGTCCGCCGGGACGGTCACCCTGTCAAGACACGCATACCGCTGATCCGTCATTCCTTCTCATCCAAAAGTGAGAAATTGCCTTCGGCGTCCTTGCTGAGCCGTTTCAGTGCGAGTTCGGCGGTCTTCAGTTTCCCGGCGCATATGCGCGAGAGCCCGATTCCTTCTTCGTAGAGCTGCATCGCCTGTTCGAGGGGAACGTCCCCCTGCTCGAGCCGTTGAACTATTTCCTCGAGCCTGCGGAGGGCATCTTCGAATGTCCCTGCCGTTTCCTTTTTCCTGGCTGCCATTGTTGCGTCAATCTATGGTGGAACGCACGGTACCGTCATGGAATTCAACATCGACCACATCGAGCGGGTGCACCTTCTCCGCCGAGCTCACGATCGCGCCTCCTTTTCGGACGATCGCGTACCCGCGTTTGAGCGCGAGGCGGGGGTCCAGCGCCCTCAGCCTCTGATCCAGCGATCCCTGCCGGGCCGATGTCAGTGCGAATGCGTGCCCGGCGACCCTGTGGAGAGCCCGGAGGACTTCGTCTACGTGCTGGCTGTGCTGGCCGAGGATGTCGACAGGCCGGTTGAATGCATAACTGTTGAGGAGATTGTGGATGCGTTCTCTCTGATTGCCCACGATCTCGACGACAGCCTGTTTGATACGATACCAAGAATCCGCTACATTTTCAAGGAGTTCGCGCCGGTCGGGAACCGCCATCTCCGCAGCCGCGGAAGGAGTGGACGCCCGGACATCGGCGACGAAATCGGCGATCGTGTAGTCGGTTTCATGACCGACGGCGCTCACGACGGGGACGCGGCACCCGGCGATCGCGCGTGCAACGATTTCTTCGTTGAACGGCCAGAGGTCTTCCAGGGACCCCCCCCCGCGCGCCACGATGACGAGGTCGACCTCGCCGAACCTGCTGAAGTCATCGACTGCCGCTGCGATCTCTGCGGCCGCGCCGGTCCCCTGCACGCGAACGGGAATGAGTATCAATTCGATCCCGGGGAATCTCCTGCGGAAGACGTTCTTCATGTCCTGCAGCACCGCTCCGGTCGGTGAGGTCACGACGCCGATCCTGCGCGGTAT
>PMND01000154.1:10727-19229 GCA_003161955.1 Ignavibacteriota bacterium
GGAGCTGCGCCCCCTCATCTTTCAGCGTAAAATAGAGATGACCGGAGGAATGGTGTTTGAAATTTGATATCTCTCCCTGGACTGCGATGGCGGGAAACCCGGATTCCAGGATCTGCTTGATTTTCCTGGTCAGGTCCGAAACGGTGAGAGGCGGTCGGGCGTTCGGCATGTGCTGAATATACGACAATTCAGCCATAAGGGCACTTTTGCCTTCCAGAAAAGTTCTGTCTATATTCTTCGAAATCCGACAGGGAGACATGAAGCTGGATCTGCTGGCAATAGGAGCTCACCCCGACGACGTTGAACTCACATGCGGGGGGACGATCATCAAACTGGTGAATCAGGGGCGCAGTGTGGGGATCCTCGACCTGACCGAAGGGGAGTTGGGGACGCGGGGAAACCGGAAGACCAGGGCGCGGGAGGCTGCGAAGGCGGCGGGGATCATGGGCGTGACCCTACGCGAAAACCTGAAGCTCCCCGATGGGAACATCGAGTCGCACATGGACAACCGCCTCAGGCTCGTGCGTGCGATCAGGACCTGGCAGCCGGACGTCCTCCTCTTCCCCTATGCTGTCGACAGGCACCCGGACCACGAAAGAGCACATCTGCTTTGCAGAGAGGCCTGGTTTTCGGCCGGACTACAGAAGGTCAGGACGTCGGTCAAAGGGAGGTCCCAGGCTCCGTTCCGCCCCCGGGCCTGCTACAATTACATGCAGTGGTTTGAGTTTGTCCCCTCCTTCATCGTGGATGTCTCCGCAGAATTCGAGCAGAGGATGGAGGCGATGCGGGCATACCGCTCGCAGTTCTTCGACCCCGCGAGCAGAGAGCGTCAGACCGTCCTTTCGACGCCTGAATTTCTCGAGATGACAAGGACGAGACTCGAATACTACGGAGACAGGATTGGAAAGAAATATGGTGAACCGTTCTTCTCCCCTGCGCCGCTCGAGGTGCGGGACCTGCTCATGCTCAATACCTGATCATGCCGAATCTCCATCCGTTCCTCACCCACTTCCCGATCGCACTCCTTTCCCTCTCGATTGTCTGCGAATGTGCCGGGATCCTGCTGAAACGCGATGAATTCTCGAGGGTCGGATGGTGGACGCAGCTCGCGGGGACGATCGGGCTCGCCGCGGCGGCGGGGACCGGGATACTTGCCGGGCAATCGGTTGTGATCGCTCCGGCAGGGAGGGAGTACCTCGACATGCATCAGGAGCTCGCGTTCGTGGCTGCAACGGCTTTTGCGATCCTTCTCTTCTGGCGCATCGCCTCTGGAACGAAACGTCCTCCGGGGCGCGACATGCTCTTTCTTGTCATATTCACGGGGGGAGTGCTGGCGATATGGGCGGGAGCATGGTACGGAGGCGAGATGGTGTACAGGTTTGGCGCAGGCGTGCAGGTCTTCCCCCTCCCCTGAAGGCCACCCTTGAAACACAACGCCCCGCTAAAGCGGGGCGTGTGCGACCACTGAGCGATCTCTGACCTACGGTTCTCCGGCGGCAGCATTGGCGGCGGCCGTCGCCGTCAGAGAGGCCTCCTGAGCGCGCCGGACGATCGTGACGAGGAACCCCACGATGACGATGATCACTCCCGACCAGACGAGGTTGATGAACGGTTTCACCGAGGCCTCCGCCATCAGGACATCCCCCTGTGCGGCAGGTTCACGCGCCGCGGCCTGAATGTCTTTCACCCCGATCTCCACCCGCGAATTCTCCCTGGCTTCACGATCCGGGTGCATTCCGGCGATTGTGATTTCATACGAGTCGCCGATCCTGACCCCGTCATCCCGCTGCTCCCCGGCCTTGATGATCTTGGCCGGTGTGACGGACTCCTGCTTTTTGCTCCCGTCGCGCACGAGGAGCTTTGCGCCGATACGGACCTCTTTTCCCTCGAGCATCGCCGCCTTCTGCATCACCGGGAAATCAAAATCGACGAACGTGATCCTGAGGGCTCCGATCATCTTCGTCTCGCCCCGTTTCAGCTCGACGTTCTGCACGCCCGCGGCGGAGTCGTTCTTCTGTTCGAGGGACAGGGGTGCGAGGTAGAAGTCCTTCGTGTACAGGTTGGCGATGTCGGGATTCCGCATGAGTCCGTCGTTGTAAGCGGTATAGTACATGATCGGGGCGACCGTATACCTCTGCCCCCCCCTTTCGACGCTCACCTCGAAGGCGTACCGTTCCTTGTCGATCGGGCGGTAACCGGTGTACGTCAGCGTGTACCCCATGCTGTGCACCGCTTTCCCCTGCGTGAGCGCAATCGTTTCTTTCTGGTCGTACTTCGACGATGCCACGAACCCGAGGAACATGACTGCGAGTCCGATATGCGCCACGGACCCCCCGGCGAACTTCGGGTTCCCCTGCGCGATCTTGAGACCCACCTGGAGATTCGCGAAAAGCGAGAACGCCGCGCCGAAGACAAACATCGCGACGAGCGGATCCCGGACGTCGATGAATACCAGCACGAGCGTCGCGAGGGCGGCGAGGATCGCCGGCGTCCGGAGCGTCTTCCAGAAATCCGTACTGCTGGACCTGTTCCACCAGAGGAGCTGCCCCACCCCGGACAGCAGGCCGATCAGTATGCCCAGCGGGAGTATCGTGCTTACGTAATAGGAAGTGTCCACCGCGCTCTTCTTGCCGTGGAGTATCTCCGTAATGATCGGCGATGACGTCCCCGCGGTGATCAGGAGCGCGGAGGCTACGAGCGCCATGGAGCCGACGAAAAGGGCCGTCTCCCTGGTGTACAGGCTCTGCCGGGCCGCCGGGTGCGGGATCTCCTTCCGCCTGATCCAGAGAAGGAATGCGGAAAGGGAGGCAAACACCACGATCATTCCGATCAGCAGCCAGTATGCCCACATTCCGGGGTCGACGAACGAGTGAACCGAGGTGTCACCCAGGACGCCGCTTCGTGTGAGGAATGTCGAGTAGAGGACCATGATGAAGCACATGATCGCCAGCACCAGGTTGGTCCTGACAAACCCGCCGGTTTTTCTCTGGGACAGTGTCGTGTGTATCGACGCGACGCAGAAGAGCCAGGGGACCAGGGAGGAATTTTCCACAGGGTCCCATCCCCAGTAGCCGCCCCAGCCGAGAGTCTCATAGGCCCAGAATCCCCCCATCATGATCCCCGTCCCGAGAATTGTGGCTCCCAGGACGAGCCACGGGGTGGCCGGGCGTATCCAGTTCTTGTAGTCCCTCTTCAGGAGGGCCGCCATCGCGTAGGCGTACGGAACCCCCATCGAGGAAAACCCGCTGAAGAGCACCTGGGGGTGGATCACCATCCAGTAGTTTTGCAGGAGGGGGTTCAGCCCCCGCCCGTTGACGGGGACAAACCCGGTCGCGACCTGGCCCGGCCAGCTCTCCCAGACGTAGAGGAACGGGTCCTTCACGATAAGCATCAGCAGCAGCGCAAGCTCGATGAGTCCGAAGAACGTCATGACCTCGGGCTCGTACCCCTTGGACCTGGAGTGCAGGACAAGGAATATGCCGATGAGAGACGTGTACATCGTCCAGAGCATGAAGCTCCCCTCCTGTCCCGCATAGAACGTGGAGACCAGGAGCGGGGTCGAGAGATCCCTCGAGCTGTAGCTCCAGACGTACGTGTACTGGAATTGATGCGTGAGGATGAGAGAAAGGAAATATCCCGCGGTGGCGAAGACGGCGGCAACGGTGAAAAAGTACGCAAGCCGTCCGGTGGTGAGGAGCACCTGATTCCCACGCCGGTGATACTGGAAATAGCTGATGACGGAAACGAGGCAGGCCGCAAAGGCAGCCTTGACGAGTATGCCTCCGATCATACGATACCCCCTATGTGGAAGAACGGTTACCGCTTACGGCGCCCGAGGCGGCGCCGAACGCGCCGGGTTGCCCCCTCAGATTGTCTTCTTGAGTTCCGAAGGCTGCGCCTCATATTTCGACGGGCACTTGGTCAGGACTTCCGTAGCATGGAAGTACCCTTCCTCCGTGAACCTTCCCTTGGCGACAACGCTCGTTGCCAGCTCGAAATTGTTCGGCGCGGCCCCGTCAAGCACGACCTTGCACTCGCGCCCCGAGTCGTCCACGAGCCAGAATGTAAACTGGCTGCTCCGGGCGTCGAACGCCGACTGCTTCTCCTTGTTCCACGAACCTTTCAGCTGCACCTTCTTGTGCTTTGTCATCGCCCCCGCGATGTCGGTGTATTCGACATTGCTCTCCATGAACGAGTACGACCCGAAGATGATGAAGGCAATGACGACGATCGAGCCGATGATGATTCTTGGTTTCATGCAGGCCTTCCCTCCGTCAGACGTTTATTTCCTGATCTGGTTTTCAAGCTTCTTCAGCCGGCTGTCAAGCCGGAACAGGTAGGTGTAAATGCCGAGCCAGATGGCCAGCACGATGATCATCACGATATACAACTGGTTTTGAGCGAGAAAATCCACCTGTCAGCCTCTCTGATGGTTATGTGCCTCGACCTGTGCCGTACGAACCCTGAGAGTGAACATCCAGTAGAACAGGAGCGTGAAGGCGATGAGCGAGGAAAAGAATATGACGCGCATGTTGGGCGACATTTTGAACTCAACAACAGGGCCCGCCCCGTCGGGGTCCCCCTTCGCGCCGGGATGCAATCCGGTCATGATGCGTGGCATGATGAAAATGAAGAAGGGGACGGTAACCGCCGCGATGATGGAGTATGCCGANNGCAAGGATGCAGAACATGAACCCCAGTCCGGCCGCCGCAGACGACCGGATGTCACAGGCGAGGTCGCGTGTGCGGAGGTACTGGACGGCGTACACCATGCTTGTCAGGAATGCAACGACGCTCAGCCAGGCGGTGGGGACATGGAAGAATATGATGCGGGCTTTCTCTTCGAGACCCGGAATAACCGGCAGTTGGTACCATGCCTGCGGATGAGGGGACATCGGCAGCCCGAGGCCGGAGATAATGACGGCGGTCAACAGGACTCCGAGAAGTATCTTCAGGACCATGGGTCAGTCTTTCCAGATGAATTCAAAGAGCATGGCGGACGCGACTACTACCACCACAGTATACGAAATCAGAAGCTGAAATTCACCTGCCGCCTCGCTGAAAAAGGCCCCTTCCGATGCCTTTCTCGTGGCCTCGATGACGCTCAGGAGGAGCGGCAGTACTATAGGGAACGAAAGTACCGGATAGAGGGTTCCCTTCGTATTTGCGCGGGCGATGATTGCGGCAATCACGGTCGCCGCGGCGGCGAACCCCATGCTCCCGAGTATCACCGTGACGGCAAAAATCGACATGGTCCTGATCACAAACCCATTGATGAACGCCGCATAGAGCAGCACGGTGACCACGTTCAACCCGGTCACCAGGACGAGGTTAAAGAGGAGCTTGCCGAAGAACACCGCCCCGGGGGATGCCAGGAGCTGGAGCGTCAGCGTCGTCCCGCGCTCCTCCTCCATGACGAATGTCCTCGAGAGTCCCGACATCGCCGCGAAGAACACCACCACCCAGAGCATCCCCGAGAGCGCGTCCGGCGAGGCGCCCTCGCTGCCGAGCGAAAAGAGTATTATCGAGATCGTTGTGACGACAAACATGAGTAGCGCGCTCACGGCGTAGCGCGTGCGGAGCTCCGATCGCCAGTCCTTGAGAAAAACCGAGCCCGCCGACCGGAGAAACGCACGGGGGGAGATCCTAGGCGCGCTCATTGAGGTCCACCCTCCTCTCATACGTGTCGACGTCCGACAGGTCGTTTGTCGCCACCACAAGTATACCGTCCCTGCGCTGGTCCGCCATCACCGTGCGGACGATGGCCGTCCCCTCCCCGTCCAGGTTCGACATCGGTTCGTCAAGCACCAGGACGGGAGGCGTGTGGATGAGCGCAAACGCGTACCTGGCGCGCTGTTTCATCCCCGACGAATACGTCCTGACCGGGTCGTGGCGGCGGGGGAAGATCGCGACCCGTTCGAGGAGCGCATCGGCCCGAGCGGGATCGAACGGGAGACCCCGGATCCCCATTGCGATCGCAAGGTTCTCCATCGCGGAAAATTCTTCGAACATCTGGAGGTACGGGGAAACGAGGCCGATGAGTCCCCTCTGGTCACGGGGTGGGTCGTGTGGACCGGGGGTAAGTGAGAACGTTCCCCCTCCCGGCGTCAGGACCCCGCAGATGATCTTCACCAGCGTGGATTTGCCCGAGCCGTTTCTCCCGGTGATCAGCAGGGTCTCTCCCGAGGAAGCCGAGAACGACACATCGCGGAACACGGTACGGCGGTTGTATTCCTTTCTGAGTCCTTCGCCGGCAATCTGTATGCGCCCGTTCACCGCCGCACCAGCGCAAATTTACCTGTGACCGTCCGGCCGGGGAGCGTCAGGACAAAGATGTATATTCCCGTCGGCGCCACGCTGTTCCCCTTCGTCATGCCGTCCCAGGTGAACACGCGTTGGCCGAGGCGCGACTGCGACTGGCGGGATGCACTGTAGACGAGTTCCATCCCCGAGCTATAGATGGAAAGCGTCCCTTCGTCCGCGTTCATCGGCAAATAGAGGAAGCCCCCCTCGCCCGGATGGAACGGATTCGGGAATGCGCTCCCCTCCGCGACCGATGTTGTGCCCGGACCCGTCTTGCCGATCGTCCACGCAAACCACTGGGATTGGTTCGTGACATCGAGCTTGAGATAGAGATTTCCCGTGATGGCCCGGTAGGAATCGTCCGGCCTGCTCCTGCTCACCGTAAGTGTGAATGGTGATGATGAGGGAGAGTTCGCTGGGCAGTCCGGGTTCAGGTTTACAAGCGCCACGGTCACCGTGTCGGATCCTGTGACGTACCCGTAGTAGGAGGTGGCCAGGCAGGGAAGTGAACCCGCGACCTGCTGGGTCGGACTTATCAGCTCGTAGTATGTCTCTGTCATCACCGGAAAGAGTGCCGCCTCGTTATAGTACGTGACGGTGTCGGCACGGGTGCCCGTGTAGTAATTCCACAGAGCCCATTCCGCGAACGCAACCCCAAGCGTCGTGGTCAGCGGCGACTGGTGCAGCGTGAGGTCGATGGCGGGAAGCGGCGCCATCGAGTGGATGTTCTGCCAGATGCGGAGCATCGTGTCGCCGCCGAATCTTTTCGTGAAGTATTTTCCCAGTATCCCCCTGCTGTACATGATATAGTCGTACGCTGTCAGGGCCGTTCCGGGGAGCTGGAACTGGCTATCGCTGCTGAAGAGATAGTTCAGATAGTCGTTCTCGCCATGGTACACGACATCCTCCATCCACACGGACGTAATCTCATGAAACCAGACATCATTCGTCCAGTAGCCGTAGGAGCCGATCTGTATTGCGTGGTGAAATTCGTGGGCCAGCGTCACGCGGAGCGATGGGATTCCCCTGTTCGCCCGGGGCGTCACAAACGAGAAATCGTTGTGGATCTCTATAAACGTTGAAGAGGTTCCGCCTTCCGCGACAAGCATGTCGGGAGTGGTCAGGCCGTACGTGTCGGGCCCGAGGTCGTAGATATAGATATCGTATTCGTCGGACCCGCCACCCAGTGTGCCGTCGCTCGGGGGAGCATGGAACCCCAGTGTTCCGGTCTCGTATTGGTAGACATGGGCCATGATAGCAATGGCAGAATCGACGAATGCCCGCGCGGTCCCCGGGATCGGGTTCCCTGCAGAATCAAGGAGCGCCGCTGCGTCCACGCCCACGGTGTCAAAATGGAACCTGAAGAGGCCGTTGTCCGCAACGATGCTTGTCTGACGTTCCGAGCGCTGAAGCAGTGATGTGAGTGCCAGACGTTCATCGGCGCTGAGCGTGGCGCGGTGATGGATCGCTCCGGACAGGATGGGGAGCCCGCACTTGACCGGGAGTCCTTCGCTTCGGGCCGTAGAAAAACGGGTGGCAAGTGTCCGGTGCGCTTCAGCCCGAATATTCGTGGCAAGCGGAGGCTGCTGGCCCGGCGCCGGAATGGCGAGAACGATGAGCGCCACGATCACGGCTGCGGCTTTTGCCTGTGGGTGCGGATGCTCGGTCATCGTCTGAATGGATCCGGGAGGTTGGTTAGCGTCTGAAGGGATCGAAAAGGATGGACACCGTCCCCTCGTCGCCGCGGGAAAGGACGAGGTCCATGACATTCCGGGAAACGAGCGGGGCGATCGCGATCCCGCCGACGCCGCGCGCGCTGCAGATCCGGACCCCGGCGCCGAACCCGAGCGGTCCCCCGTAGTATGTCTCAATCGATTCCGTCGCTTCATCACGGACCGTGATGTCCGGGCGCCCGTCCCCGTCGACATCCTCCACCACAATGTCGTCGTCCCCTTCGAGAGAGACATTTCTGATCCATTCCGGCTCGTTCCGGAATGAGCCGTCCGGGTTCCGGTAGGCGAGCATAAGCGCGTTCACCGGCTTTCCCATGAGGAGGATGTAATCTCTCCCTCCTTCCTGCCGGAGCGTGGCCGGGATGATGCCGAGGGTGGAAGAGGTCGAATCGCTGAACGTTAGTCCCGGTTTTATGCTCCCGATTGCGAAGAAAGGGGTCACTTCGGCTGATTGAAGCGTGGAGAT
>PMND01000148.1:0-12559 GCA_003161955.1 Ignavibacteriota bacterium
CGTCGTCTTCCAGTGGCGGAGCTGGGATCACTTCCAGATAACAGATGCAGAACATCTCGATCTGACCGCGACCTGGATCGATTACGTCCACGGCAACAGTCTGGACGTGGACACCGACGGAAACATCCTCCTTTCAAGCCGCCATCTGAACGAGATTACCAAAATCAACCGTGAGACCGGCGCGATCATCTGGAGACTCGGGGGGATGAACAACCAGTTCCGTTTTGTCAACGACCCGATCGGGTTCTCCTACCAGCACGCAGTGCGACGCATCGCCGACGGGAACATCACGCTTCTCGACAACGGGGATTTTCACGTTCCCGCATTCTCCCGCGCCGTGGAGTATGCGCTGGACGAAGTGAACAAGACGGCAACACTCGTCTGGCAGTACCGCAACACCCCGGATGTATTCGGGTTCGCCATGGGCTTCGTGCAACGGATGGAGAACGGAAACACGCTCATAGGNNCCGACTCCGGCAGCGTACATGCTGGCCCAGAATTATCCCAACCCGTTCAATCCGACGACGACGATCCACTTTTCGATCGCGCAACAATCCCCGGTGAGCCTCGAGGTGTTCAACACGCTCGGGCAGAGGGTCGCCACGCTCGTGGACGAGGAGAGGCCTCCGGGCACCTATAGTGAACGGTTCGATGGAACGCGTCTGGCAAGCGGTGTGTATATCTGCAGGCTGAAGGCGGGGAACTTCACCGCCGCGCAGAAAATGGTGCTGCTCCGATAACGCCGGGAGTCCGGCACTTCGAAACTCAAAATCATCACGGGGAAGATCATGAAACGCCTCGCCTATCTTATCATCTTTTTCTGTTCCGGCCAGCTTGCAACAGGTCAACTCTCCGGGTTTCACTACGTGTCTCCCAGACCACATTCGATCCTGAATTCACGGGGAACGAACATCATAATCCGGCAGGGACATACCATCGACAGGTCGAGCGTTGATGACTCCCGGCTGACGGTCAGAGGCTCCGGGAGCGGAATACATGCAGGGAGATTCTTCCTTTCCGATGACAACAAGACACTTGTTTTTGCTTCATTCAACGCTTATGCACCCGGTGAAACGGTTGCCGTCGGCCTGTCGGCCGGCATAAAGACCGTTGACAGCAAAGACGTCGGATCGCTTGAATTCTCATTTACAATCTCTCCCGTCAGGGAAGGCGCGAATTTGCCGGTCGTTCCGCAAGCCGAGCCGGCCTCCTCTTTAGGTGCAACAAGCCTGCACATGAGCAATTCGGTGGCACACACGGATTCAGTTCCGGCGGACTGGCCAAAGATAACGGTTGGAACGATAAACAATCCGGCGGAGGGGAATATCTTCCTCACAAATCAGTCGCAAACGGCGAACAAAGCCATAGGAAGTTATCTTATGATTTTGAACAATGACGGCAGTCCTTTCAATTATAAAAAAATCCCGACGGCAGCAAACGGTTTCAAGATGGAGGTAAACGGAGACCTTTCATTCAACTTCAAATCGAGTGGTGCCAGAATCATACTGGACACATCGTTGACGCCGATAGACACATTGCAGGGGGGGAACGGTTACCGTACCGACGGACATGATTTTCTCCTCCTTCCAAACGGCCATGCGTTCGTGATTGCAAGCGACCCGGAGCCTGTGGACATGAGCCTGGTGGTACCGGGAGGGAACCCGGATGCAACGGTGACAGGCCTTGTTGTGCAGGAAATTGATGCTTCACAGAATGTCGTCTTTCAATGGCGAAGCTGGGACTATCTGCCCATCACGGGCTCGTATTTTGATCTTACCCAACAGGCGATTGACTTGATTCATGCAAACGCCCTCGCAGTTGCCGGAGACGGCAATATCCTCGTCTCACTGAGACACTATTCCAGTGTTGTGAAGATTGACCGGGAAACCGGGGACGTCGTCTGGATACTGGGGGGGAAAGGAAACCAGTTCACCTTCATAAATGAACACGCATCGAACGCGCCCACGTATTTCTCGTACCAGCATGATATCGATGTCCTGCCCAACGGACACCTGACATTATTCGACAACGGTACGCAGCATTCTCCTGAATATTCCCGGGGGGTGGAATACAGCCTGGATGAACAGAACAAAACAGCGACGATGGTCTGGGATTACAGGCACTCGCCTGACATCTATGCGGATGCGATGGGTTCGGTGGAGAGGCTGCCCAACGGAAACACACTCGTCGGGTGGGGGCAGGCGACCGGCGCCGGAATTCCGGCGCTGACGGAGGTTCATCCGGACAATTCGACCGCGCTGGAGTTCTTCCTTCCTGCAGGACAGTTCTGTTACCGTGCATATAAATATCTCTGGGTAAGCCAGAACCCCGAAGCCTCGGTACCGGCTCTCGAAGTCCTGCAGGGGAACACGTATACGTTCAATACGGCCGGCGATTCTACCGGAATCGCGATGACGTTCAAGCAGATTACCGGGTATACATATGCAAGCGCAGGAGTTACCAGCTATCGCTACGCTCCGGTGAACCCGGCCTTCGCCGGTACTCCCCCCATCGTGGCTCCCCTGTATTTCACTATTCAAGGCCTGGATATAACCTCGTACAACGCGCAGGTGGGCGTGGATTTGCATCTTTTCCCGGGGATTTCTCTCCCCCGACAAACCGTGGTGTATGTGAGACCCCTACCCACTGATCCGTTCTCCCCTCTCCCCACAAGCTACGATTCCTCAAAGAATGAACTTGTATTCACCACCGCCGAGTTCGGCGATTTTGCATTCGGCGTCCCTCAGAGTGTCGCGGCATATTCGCCGGTTCCGATTTCGCCCAAAAACAACGACATCGTCAACGGCGGGGCGGCTGTGAAGTTGCTCTGGGGCACGCGCGGTATTGTTCAATCTTATCGCATTCAGGTGGCCACCGATTCCACATTTGCCAGCCCCGTTGTTGATATTGCAGGTTTGACAACGACCTCGCGGACGCTGGCTTCCGTCAACAACAACGCGAGGTATTTCTGGCGGGTCAACAACGTTAATTCCGCGGGAACCAGCGACTGGTCAGGTGTCTCCGAATTTTCTACGGCATCCCCCTTCATAAAGATCACCTCCCCGAACGGCGGGGAGCATGTCGTTATCGATTCCACGTATGTCATTCGCTGGCAGAGCAATGTTCAGGACACGGTCGACGTCGATCTTATGAGAGGAAACACCGTAGTGTCCGTCATTGCCGATTCCATACTCTCCGGTACCAGCGCGATACTCTGGCAGGTACCTTCGACCGTGACAGGTGACAGTTCATATAAAATCAGAATACACAGTGTTACTCACCCGGGTGTGGCTGATACCAGCGATAATTCTTTCACGATTGGCGCTGCGGTTACCGGCATTTCCAGTCCGCAGAACACGGTGACGACGTATGCGCTGTATCAGAATTATCCCAATCCTTTCAATCCGGCGACAGTGATCAGTTATCAAGTACCGAAGAGCAGTCCTGTCGCATTGATAGTTTTCGATATTCTCGGGAGGGAGGTGCGCACACTGGTGAATCAAGAACAACCTGCGGGAAGGTACACCATAACATTTGACGCGAGCAACCTGGCGAGCGGCGTATACTTCTACCGGATGCAGGCGGCGGGATTCGTGCAGACCAGGAGACTGCTCTTGCTCCGATAATGAGAGCGGACGATTGGCCCTGTAGACGCTGAAGCGCAGGGCAAGATCCTGGTTGCCTCTTGATATACGTTTCCTTATACTGAAACTGTATATCGGGCTCTTTGAAAGGCCATTCCGTCAGCATGATGAATGGCCTGTTTGTTTTCCGCCCGCCACTCCATCGGAACAAGGAGACTCATCATGAAACAACCTCTATGCGCAATGATCATCCTGATTGTTGCATGGATTTGCCAGGCGAACGCACAGGATCTGAAGCCGGTCCAGCTCCCCCGGCCGCAAAAGGAGATCGGAAAACCCCTGATGGAGGCTCTCTCGCTCCGGCAGTCATCGAGGGATTTTAATCCGAAGCCTCTCCTCCCCCAGGATCTCTCCAATCTGCTCTGGGCGGCGGACGGCATCAACAGGACGGAATCCGGCAAGCGGACCGCTCCCTCGGCGATGAACTGGCAGGAGACAGATGTGTACGTCATTCTTTCAGACGGTGCATTCCTGTACGACGCGAAGACCAACAGCCTGAACCCGGTGATCGCGGGCGACGTACGGGCTCTGGCCGGGACCCAGGGATTCGTGAAAGACGCTCCCCTCACGCTCGTGTACGTGGTGGATTATGCCAGGATGACCAAAGCGAACGATGAGGACAGGAAGCTCTACGGCGCGGCCGATGTGGGATTTATCGCCGAAAACGCGTACCTGTACTGCGCCTCGCAGGGTCTTGCCGTCGTTGTCCGGGGATCCGTGGACCGGCCCAGTCTCTCGGAAAGGTTGAAACTCCGTCCCGATCAGAAGATCATACTTGCCCAGACAGTGGGCTATCCGAAATAGGTAGGGTGGCGAACCAGGGACGCGCCAACGTTGCCGGCGAGGGAGAGCGCCTTCGTCGTTCTTGCCTGAGAGCGGCGGGATCCTTGATGGCGCGACAGAGCGCGCCACTAGCGGCCTTCCTTTTTCACCTCCGGCTTTGCAGCCGGCGGTACTTCCCTCTTGATTTCTCTTCTCTCCACCGGCTTATCCGGGACGGAGACTCTGGGCGCGACCGGTTCCGGGGCAACCCTCGATGGTGCCGGAGTTGGGGCAACCCTCGATGGAGCGGGAGCCGGGGCAACCCTCACCGGAGAGGGGGTCCGCACCTGTACCGGCGGAGGGAGGACGACGGCGGGAGCGGTGGGGCGCGGCGTCGAGCGACCAGCCCCCGGAGGGACCGCCGGGGTGGAAGGAGGCCGTGAAATATCAGGATTGGCGGGAGAGCCGTACAGCACGGGGGCCGGGGGGGCGGACCTGTCATCCTCAGCGACCCTCACCCTCGCGACCGTGCGGCGGCCGACCTTCACCTGCTCCTGCTCGGTCTTCCGGGCGGGGATCAATTCGTGCGTCGCTCCCTGAATGGTGATGATGTCAGGCGGACGCTCCACCGCCTTCGCCCGGCCGGCTGACGGCAGGGGCTGACGGGGAGGCGTGGTCCTGTAGGCACCCACGTTGAGCCGCGTGAATTGCGGCGCCGGTACGACGGTCCAGTAATTCTCGTATCCCGACTGGTACGCCCCGGGGTACGATGCCTGAGGCGGAGCCATCGGAGCCCAGCCGATGTAATCATTCTCTGTGTACCAGTTGACGCGCGCGGGGGACCAATCGTTTCCCGGAACCCAGACCCAGCCAAGAGATTCCATCTGAGTCCAGTAGCCGTAGTGGTACACAACCCAGCCGAAAGGCTCGTCCGAGTCCCACATCCATCCCCGGTCGGACCAGACCCACTGGCCGTTGGTGTAGGGTCTCCAATCGGACATGACCGCGGGCTGCCAGACGCGCCCGTACGGTCCGACGTCAATCCAGTTCCCGTACGCGTTCAGAACCGGGAACGGCTCATCGGCTGAGCCGTACGGGGAAGAGGTCTGCTGAGTCCGGGTCGACGGGTCGACCACGACGCATCCGGCAGCAATCAGCGATGCGGCAACGAGAAAGAGAATCTGATTTTTCATGGCGCGTCCCCTTGGAATAGAAAAAATCCCGTATATTGTCCCACAGTAATGTAACAAAAGGACTGCAAAAAAACACCAACAGGGGATCCGGATGTCATGGAAAAAGCCGCGTGGGTGAAGGAGTTTCCGGCCTCCATTACGGTCTGTGACGCATCGGGGATCATACTGGAGATGAACGACCGCTCCTCCTCGGCGTTTGCGAAAGACGGGGGCGCTGAACTGATCGGCAAGAACCTGTACGATTGCCACCCGGGACTGGCGCGCGAGAAAGTGGCGGCCTTGCTGGCATCAGGGTCGCCCAATTGCTACACGATCGAGAAAGCAGGGATAAAGAAACTCATCTACCAGTCCCCCTGGTTCGAGGATGGAACATACCGGGGTTTCGTGGAGATCTCCATTCCGATACCGGATCAGATGCCGCACTTTGTCAGGGAATAACAAAAGCGAAACGACACGATGAACGAGAATCAGGAGATAGACATCCTCACCCCCATCCGGATCAGGGGAGTGGTGATCAGGAACAGGATCGCGGTTTCACCCATGTGCCAGTATTCTTCGACGGAAGGGATGGCAAATGACTGGCACCTGGTGCATCTGGGGAGCAGGGCGGTCGGCGGGGCCGGACTGGTATTTGTCGAAGCCACCGCTGTCACACGCGACGGAAGGATTTCTCCGCGGGACGTGGGGATCTGGGACGACGGGCAGGTCGAGCCGCTGGCCCGCATTGCGCATTTCGTCGGCAGCATGGGATCCGTCCCGGGCATCCAGCTCGCCCATGCCGGCCGGAAGGCGAGCACGGCCCCGCCGTTTGAAGGAGGGGGAAGCCTGAAGACGCCGGAGAGAGGCGCATGGGAGACGGTTGCCCCGAGCGCAATTCCGTTCGCCGAGGGGGACCCGGTTCCCCGGAGTCTTACTCCGGGGGAGATTGAGGACGTCATCGCATCATTCGAAGCGGCGGCGAAACGTGCCATTCGCGCCGGCTTCAGAACGATCGAGATCCATGCCGCACACGGCTATCTCCTTCATCAGTTCCTCTCCCCGCTCAGCAACAGGAGGACCGACTCCTATGGCGGGATACTGGAGAACCGGATTCGCCTTGTGGTGGAAATAGCCACCCGGGTAAGGAACGCGATACCGGATGATGTGCCTCTGTTCACGCGCGTCTCTGCGACCGACTGGGTGGAAGCGGGATGGGACCTGAAACAGACAGTTGCGCTTGCTCGCGTCCTGCGGACGGCGGGGGTGGATCTCATTGATTGCTCGAGCGGGGGCTCTGTCCCGCGGGCGGTGGTCCCCGCAGCTCCGGGGTATCAGGTTCCTTTCGCCTCGGAGGTCCGCATGAAGGCCGGCATACTGACGGGCGCGGTCGGACTCATCACCGGCGTCGAACAGGCAAACGAGATCATCAGGTCCGGAAAAGCGGATATCGTGCTCATGGCACGCGAGATGCTGCGCGAGCCCTACTGGACCCTGAAAGCCCCTCCGGCAATGGGAAGGGATTCAGAATGGCCGAAGCAGTATGCAAGGGGGGCCCCGCCGAAGACGGCTTCACGGTGATCTATTATTCCCACCCCTCTTTTGCAAGAGCAGAATGGAGCTCATCGGGATTATGCCTGCAGTGGTACTCGAGCTTGCTTGAATCCTCGTGCGCATGATCATAATCCCATCCCTTCGCCATCAGATTCCGCTCGTGCAGCTCGTGCAGAAGAACGTACGGCCGTTCGGCTTCCTCCAGGTCGTTGTCAATCCAGACCTCGTTCTGCGGGACGAATTCGTATACGTGATCGTGTCCCCCTTCCGTGAAATCGACGTCGAACACGCTCCGGACAAGCCGCCCGTTGACAACCCAGACAGTGACGCCGGTGGTGAGATGTTTCCAGAGCGTCACATGCACTCTGGCGGGGTCCGGCAGGCTTCCCCCTTTCGTCAGGCTGTCGATGTCCCCCGACCTTTTTCTTTCCCTCCGCTCGGCCCTGTCCGCAGCTTCGAGCGCGTCGTCATACGGCACCCCCTTTGTCATCAGCCGATGCTCGACAAGCAGATGGTCGATGAAAAAAGGGACCTCGTCCGGCTTCCCCTCCCTGTCGATCCAGAATTCGTTCACGGGGATGAACCTGAAAGCAAAGTGCTGGCCGTAGTTCGTAAATTCTTCATCCATGTGCGTGCGGACGTACGTCCCGTCCACGATCCATATGGTGATGCTCCCCCGGGCACCCACCTTGTTCAGGTAGGGGGGTTTCAGGGAATGTTCCATAGAGTCAGCTCCCTCCGGGACTCGTGCCAGTGAGATTTGCGCCATGAACATCAATGTCCCGGTGATGAGCACGGGGGAGAAGCGAATAACGGGATTCATTCTGAGCCTCACATGTGAGGCAATCTCTCAAAAAAGGGGCTGAAACACAAACCGACTCCGGGGGGAACGCGCATCCCGGAGATATCGTTCCAATTTTGTTATGACGCGCCGTAGCATTATCTTCTTGCTGCCTCGGCGTCAACCGGACGTATCCTACATCACTGGAGAAGAATTTGGCGGGAAACAGGCGATTCACCTGGATCACAATTCTCCCGGCGATACTCCTGTCGCTCTGTGCGAGTCCCGTCGCGCCGGCGGAGGACGACAACTCGCCCCTCGTCGTGGAAGGGCTGCGCCTCATCAACGGGACGCAGATCTTCTGCAAGAGCATCGGGACAGGGATCCCCCTCGTGATCCTCCATGGCGGGCCGGGTCTGGATCATTCGTATTTCCTCCCCCAGATGGAGAAGCTGGCGGACACCTACGAGCTCATATTCTTCGATCAGAGAGGGTGCGGCAAATCCTCGATCCGCGTCGATACCGCCGCCATGACGCTCGACGCGCTCGTCGAAGACATCGACAGGGTTCGCGACGCCTACAACCTGAATACGATGAACCTGATGGGGCATTCCTGGGGGGGATTGCTCGCAATGTACTACGCGATCAAACACGGGGACCGGCTTAACTCCCTGATACTCGTCAATAGCACCCCTCCCACGTCCGCGCTCCGATCCGCTTCATTTGACATCATCGGACAGAGGACATCCCGCGAAGACAGTATCGCACAGGCGTCGCTTGTGCAAACGCCCGGGTTCAAACGCCGCGATCCCGCGACCATGCAGAGATATTTCCGATTGCTCTTCAGGGGCACATTCCGCAACCGCGTCATGGCCGACGAACTTACGCTCACGTTCGGTCCGGACTACGGGGCCAGAAGCAAGCTGCTCCAGTACCTGGCGAAGGACCCGCAACTTCAAACGTACAACCTGCTGAGCCGGCTCGAGACAATCGCGTGTCCGGTCCTGATCATCGGAAGCGACTTCGACCCGGCGCCCCCGGAGTCGAATGAGCTGATCCACAACCACATCGGGGGTTCCCGGTATGTCGTCATGAAGAATTGCGGGCATTTTCCTTTCATCGAGGCTCCCGGACAGTTTTTTCCTCTGGTGAGGGACTTCCTCGAAAAGTCACGATAACCGGACGCCGGACAGAGGTGGACACATGACGCTGAAAGAGGAGCAACTCGAGGGAGGGATCATACGCGTTATCCTGGAGGGGACGCTGGATATCGAGGGGACCGCAGCGCTTGAACCGCAGCTGACTCATCTCACGGCATCGGACAAGACATATGTCATCCTGGATCTGGCGGGCGTCGAATTTATGTCGTCGATCGGGATCGGCGCAATCGTCCGCGTTGCGAAGGCCCTTCGCCGGCGCGGCGGAAACATGGTCATCCTCGGCCCGAAGCAGGTCGTTCACATGATTCTCGCCAAAACCAGGATCGATTCGCTGATACAAATTGTCTTTGAGCTGCAGGAGGCCTGTCAACGGGTTAAGGAGCTTCCGCCAAAGATCGGCGGGCAGGTCAGCGGTTAGCGGCTGTGCAGGTCTGGTTGCCGTTGCAGCCTGACGTCGAGCGATTGCAGTCTGATTCCGCCTGCTGCTCGGCACTTATCACAATGACCGCCGCAACAACGTCCAACGCCGCACCCACCAGGAACCCCGTGAGTGCGCCGCTTCCCGTTCGTACAACCTCGACCATCTCAATTGACTCGTAGGGAACATGCTCCCCCCGGTTATCGGTTTCCAGCAAAATGATCTCTCTCCCGGGCATGCTCCCCTGACGGACGAGCTTCCGGATTGTCTTTCCTTCCAGTCGAGACGAATCGGAGGCCATGAGCCAATCCACATCCTCCAGCGAAACCGACACGGTATCGGGCTCCGATGCGGGCTGGAACAGTAACTCCCCCCTCTCGATCCCTTTGAAGAAGCCATCCTCTGAGATCCCGGCCGACCGGAGTGCGATCTTCTGATTCAGCTTTGGCACGAATCCCCTGTACGCAGAGCGAGCAACCAGCGTATCGTATCTCAGGGCATACAACCTGCCGGGGTACATTGCAAGCCCCCCGTATGTGCCCTCCAGCGATGTATGGTCAAACCTGACAAGCCGGATCGCGGTCCCTACCGCGATGGAGTCCAGCCCGAGGGTTGATGTGATCCTCCCTTCGCGCGCGGGATGGACTGCGCCGCCGACGGCAGCACCGATTGCGCTGCACCCGAGGAACAGGGAGTAAGGGAGAAGAAGCGGGATGAGAATTGATTTGCATACGGATCTGAATTTCATGGCGTCCTCGCACCGGTTGTGTCATGCGCAATAAAAGCAAACGCCGGTGGGGAGTTGTCATGAATTTGTAATACTATCAGCGTGACGGTTGGTCGGGCCCGAGGTCGGTGCGACTTTCACTGCCGCCGGTCGGACTTTTTTGTCTTCCTCGTAGGCCTGGCACCGAGAGGATCCTCCGGCCAGATGTGCTTCGGGTACCTCCCGCGCATCTCCTTGCGCACGTCCCTGTACGCGTTCGCCCAGAAGCTTCCCAGATCCTGTGTAACGGCGAGCGGTCTTCCCGCCGGCGAGAGAAGATGAATCAGGACTCTCACGCGCCCTCCGGCGACAACCGGCGTGTCCGTCTGTCCGAACATTTCNNCGACCGAGATCATTCCACTGCCGCACGGTGAAGAGGACCCGGAGAACGGATTCCATGTTCAGCCTCCCGAGGTGAGATCTTCGCACAATGGCGTCGAGAAACGGTCCGAGCCAAACGGGAAGCGTGGCCCGGAGATTTGCATCGCTCAGGTCCGGCCAGTCCGCCGGGACCAGTCCGGATGTACGAAGCCACTCGCTGCGGCTCCGGACCGATCCACTCCCCCATGGAAGAGCGCCGAGCCCCATCTGGCGGATCCCTTCCACCATCGCCTCACGGACGGCATCCCCGCGCGGCACCGCCGTCCGCTCCCCGATCGTGACCGCTCCGAGCCGCCGGACCTGACGCGCCACGACAGCTTCATCTGCCTCGTTCCAGAAGACCTGTTCTTCTTCCACGATGCTCTCCCGGAATCCCTCCAGGAGGTCTTCCCTGTCCAGGGGTGCAGCGAGGAAGATTCTGACTTCCGTCCCGATCCCGTCCACGTCGGCCACTGCAAGAAACTCTTCCCTTCCCAGCAGGCTCCCTTCCGGCAGGACCGCGCCTGCGCCGTTCACCATCTGGTATCTCCCCGGCGATTCCGCCCGCCGCCGGGCAACACGCTCGGGGTACGCAAACGCCACGAGCAGGCCGAGCCGGGAGAGATCGTCGCGTCCCCCTCCGGCGCCCGCGATCTTTTGCAGCCGGTGCGATTCCGCCCCGACACGATCGCGGAGGACATGCCCGACCCCGGACCCGGTGCGGAGAGCCTGCACGCGTGAAGCGATATCGACATCGTTTCTCACCGGACCGTGGAGTATGTCCCGCTCTTCAAGCAGCGCCCCGAGGTCACAGGAGAGGGAACCAAGTGACAGGTCCCTCCCCCGGAGAATCATGTGCGCAAGCCTCGGGTGGATCGGGAGATCGGCCATCGCCTTTCCGTGGGGAGTGAGCGCGCCACGGCTGTCAAGGGCGCCGAGCGACAGAAGCGTGGATCGGGCCTGCGAGAGGTGAGACGGAGGGGGTGGATCGATGAAACGGAGGCCGTCTCCTCCACCCCACCGCGCAATGTCGAGCGCCAGGGGGGCAAGGTCGGCGGCAAGGATCTCCGGAGTGGAAAAGTGAGCAAGTGCCCGATGCTGCTCCTCCGTCCATAATCTGTAGCAGGCTCCCGGAGCCTGGCGACCGGCCCGGCCACGCCTCTGGTCCGCCGAGGCAACGGACACGGGAATCGTTTCAAGTCCCGTCATCCCCCTTCTCGGATCAAACCGCGGCACGCGTGAAAGTCCGGCGTCGATCACGACCCGGAGGCCGTCGATCGTGAGACTGGTCTCGGCAATGCTTGTCGATAGCAGGATCTTCCGTTTTCCCGGCGCAACGGGGCCCAGGGCGATGCGCTGGACTTCCGGGTCAGCGTCGCCAAAGAGAGTATACACGACAGCGTCATCGGGGAGCCCCCCTTCACCGAGCATCATTCCGGTTCGGCGGATTTCCCGAACCCCCGGGAGAAAGACGAGTATGTCCCCTTCTGTTTCGCCGAGGGCTCGGCGGATGACCCGCGCGGTTTCCCCCTCAATCGAACCCTTCCAGGGATAAGAGAGGTAACGTGTTTCCACGGGATGGCTCCTCCCCCCGCTCAGAACGACGGGGACATCCCCCAGCACGCGAGAGAGGGAGACTCCGTCGAGAGTTGCCGACATGACAAGTATCCGGAGATCTTCGCGCAGGTTGTCCTGAACATCGAGCGTCAACGCAAGGCCGAGATCGGCGTGTATGCTCCGCTCATGAAACTCGTCGAATATGACAAGCGCCACACCCGGGAGATCCGGACTGGCCTGGAGAAGACGGGTGAGAATCCCTTCCGTCACGACTTCTATCCGGGTGTTCCTCCCCGCCACTGATTCCCCCCTGATCCTGTAACCGACGGTTTCTCCCGGTTTCTCACCGAGTTGCGCCGCCATGTACGAGGCGGCGCGGCGGGCGGCC
>PMND01000148.1:12681-16629 GCA_003161955.1 Ignavibacteriota bacterium
GTTCGAACCCTACAGCGTCCACATCTGACCTATTGCATTGAAAAGACGGGGGGGCTGACAGGTGTTGCCTGCCAGCCCCCCCACGTGAGGCCCTCGCCGGACCGCGCGCAAGTTCACTCATACCACGCCAGAATCTCGTACCCGTTCGTCCCCGGGAAGTAGGGGGGTGCATCAACTCTGAACCGCTCATCAAATGTCACATTCACGGGCAAACCGGTCGTCGTCCCGTTCGATGTCGCAAAAATCTGTGTGCCGATCCAGCCCCCGAGGACATACAGGTTCCCGCGGGGCCTCGAATCCCAATTCACAACCTGGACCCCGTCCGTCTGCGAGTACAGAGAGCCCTGGACGGTGAAATTGTTGTGTGCAGCCGTCGTATCGATGCTGATCGACCCGTATCCCACGACACCGAGCATGGCATGGCAGAGCGGATCGACCCGCGGGTCGGTCTTGTATGTGACGTTATCTTTTACGATGATAGTCCCTCCTGTCGAGCCCGAGGTCCGGAGAGAGGCGACAGTCAGCCTGGTGCTCAGTTCCCCCTGAATATACAGCGTCCCCTTGTCGATGGCGAGCACACCGTTCGGTGCGATCTGCGTGATCGCCTGGGTCGTCACTGCACCAGTTTTCGATCTCTTCCATGCAACACTGTCATCCTTCAGCGTCACCCACAGCTCTCCCCCGGTGAATATGTTCCCGCCGGCTTCCGCCACCAGTTGCGTTGTGTTGAGCGAGAGAGGGATACTGACTCCGTCTTCCCGCCCCTGGGCGAACGTGGGGAGCATCGCCGGATTCGTGAGCGCCGCAATGCCGTTTTTCGTCGTGACCTTCCCGCCGAAGTAGGCACCTCCCGTCATGATGCCGCCGCCGGTGTTGCCGTAATTCAGAGTTTTTTCGATGTGACAGGGACCGAACACGGAATCCTGCGGCTCAAAATAGACCCCGTCCATGGCTCCCGCATACATGCAGAACTTTGAAAACTGGCTGGGATGAAAGAGCACGGTCACGGAATAAGTGCTGGTATCGTAGTGGGCCGTCGTCGTCATCCTGATGCGGCCCCAGTTGCCGTACATGTCCTTCACCGAATCCATCGCCACCGTGAATGTCCCGCCGTTCAGCTTGATCGGGCTTGGCCATCCGTTCCACCAGGGGTTGCTGTTCATGAGAGGCCTGTTGATAAATATATAGTTCGCCCCCATGTTCGCCCCGGAGATCGCGATGTCACGCACGATGTTCCCTTCGTAGTAATCCATGGCATTTCTAAACGCGTCGACGGTGGAGTTCGACATCATCGCGCCGGTCATGAGGAATATGAGACTGTACCCGATGACCAGCAAGAGCGCCTGCTTGCCCATAATCCCCCCTTAGCGATTCTGATAATTTCTCGACGAAAGCCGCCGCTGCTGCCAGAATGCCGACTGGTACTGCGTGTTCTGCGGGGCGGTTTCAACCACCGCGCTTGCGATCATGTTCTCCACGCTCATCGAAATCTGGATCGAGAAGATCTTCTGCAAATCCGCCTGCGCGACAGGCGTAACAAGCGTGTCGTTGAACCGGGTGTAATATGTGAGTCTGAAATTCGTTATGCCCAGGCTTGACCCGGCCGCGGGCTGGTTGTTGACGACGCGGTAGAGAATACGAACCCGGGGATTGTTCCCCGCTCCTGCCACGCCGGGAGGACCGAGGTAGTAGTAGAGCGAATCGACAAACCCATCCGGCCCGGTGCCGTCAAGGTCCAGGTCGGTGAGAAACTTGATCCTAGAGCTGTCGGCCAAAAGAACCGCCAGCGTGGGGTTCGGCAGGCGGTCCGGTTCTTTGCAGTATCCAATCTTCCGGAAGTCGTACTCCAGCAATTTCGTCAGCTCGACCAGGTTCTGCTGGCAGAGGAGCTCTCCCTGGCTGACCTGGAAGTCCTCCCTGTTTGCACTGCTGGCGGTGATAGTAATTAGAAAGAGCCATCCGAAGATGACCGCCGATCCGATCAGATCAACGATTGTTTGAAGTCCCATTGTCGCGTTTCCTTCGCCGGGTTAACCAAAAAACCAGTAACTGTACAACGTCGAGTACCTGAGCGTGTCGTTCATATACGGGCTCGTGACATAGACCGCAATGCGCTTCGTGTATGTCGGGCCGGGAGTCGAGATCACCGAGTCCCCCTGAATCATCACGTAGTCAACGTTGGACCAGACATAGAAATCGGCGGAACGGAAGAAGACCGTGTCCCCCTTGACCCATTTGTGAAAGCCGTTATAATCATCAAAGTCGTTAAACGTGTTTTCGAGCGAGTCTATCTCGCCGGTCTCCCTCCCCAGGGGCAAACTCATAGAGCTGGCGCTGGGGACGTTGTTTGCAACGGTGTTCTGATCAAAAGGGAGACTTGTCGCCCGTTCGATCGTCGTGGTCGCCAGCGAGGCCGCCATGATCCGGTATTGGGACACCTGGATAGCCTGGTTGTTGTCCCCCGTATTCGTGTTGACTGTCAAAAGGACGGTGCCGAGCATCCCCATCGCCAGCACCGTCATCATTGTTTGTCCAAGTCCCATAATTCCCTCGTTATCTCATTCTTGCGGCCAAATGCGTTTCATCAGGGGGGGTTATTGCAAAAAGCATACCACATCATTGCCTCACAAGAGAGCCTGTTTTTCCAGTTTACTGACATCGTCAACATCGATCGGGGGGGGTTTGTAGAAATCGCCCGGTAAGAATAACCGGCAAATCCTACAACAGGGTAAATTGCCCTTTCCCAACTTTTGCCAGAAACCCACGTATAACAATCAGATAAGGCGGGGAACGTACACACCGAATGAGGGAGCGAAGGCTGCGATGAGGCGCGTACCGGAGGTAGATGAGGTGGTACAGAGGATCGTCAAGAAAATGAAGCCCTGGGGGCTGACTCTTTCGTATCTTGCACAGAATCTCGGCGTTTCAAGACAGTATGTCTGGCAGATCATCCATTACAAGACAATACTCTCGCGGACAAAGGTCCTGGAAATTGAGAAGGCTGTCGATCGGATCATAGAGGATCGGGCGCATGTCCGTACGTTCGGCGACAGGCTGCGGGCAGCCAGAATATCCGCAGGATATACGCTGAAGGAAGTCGGTTCGATGATAGGTTACACGTGGGTCGGCGTCGAGCGCTGGGAGAAGAACCAGTGCGTCCCGAAACCGGGCGTGCTCTGGCACCTGTGTAACCTGTACTGTGTGGGGGAAGAGTGGTTCAAGGAGTGTTTCCCGCCGGATGGGACCCCCCTTAAGGCGGGGTTCCGATACGAACACAGCATGGGGATACGGGGGGAGCTTGCGGCACTGTACCTGGCCCCTGCCAGCGGAGCGGCGGCCCATCGCGCACTGAATCAGTCCCGCCTCAATTCGGTCAGTTTCCCCGTCCCCCAGCGCCGCCGCGCGAAACGGATACCCTCGTCGTAATCCAGTCCGTCATCAGATCAAGAAACCCCGGAACGAACTTTTTCTCGAGGCTCGCGTATTCCGCAGGGGAACCGGTCACCGCAGTGAGAAAGAGGTGATTGGCCTTCGGGAGGACTTCGACCTTCCAGTCTTTTGTCTTGCTCTTCGCCAGCGCCCTTTGCATCGGCTCCCTGTTCAAACTGACAGGGACCTGCATGTCCAGGGCGCCGAATATCGCCAGCACGGGACACGAAACCTGTTCGAGCGCCGGTACCGGATCGAAATCAATGAAATACCTGAACCAGGGAGTCTGCTCGGACGCAATCTTCATGTCCACATTCGCATTCACGAACGCCGCGGAATCCGTAATCCCCTTCCGCGTTCCGGGGGGGAGCGAGTCATAGCTGGCGGCGATCTCCTTCTTGAGTTCTTCTGCAATCAGATCGCATCCCCGTCCGGTGCGGACGCAATCGAAGACCCGCCGTTGCTGATCCAGCGTCTTTCGAATCTGTTCTTCGCCTGCTCCGCCCCCCCTCATAAGCG
>PMND01000148.1:16648-33108 GCA_003161955.1 Ignavibacteriota bacterium
CCCGTCGATCCACCCACCCCCCGGTCGTCACACCGGAGCACGGCCAGTCCGTGTCTCGTGAAATAGTCCGCAATAATCCGGAAGGTCTTGAATCCCAGTATCTCTTCGTCCCTGTTGTGGGCGCCGCTCCCGGTTATCAACACGACCGCGGGATGCCGTCCTTTCCCCGGGGGGATGGTCAGCGTCCCCGCGATTCTCACGCTGTCGGCTTTGAACGTGACGTCTTCCACCCTGTACGGAGGCGGAGGTTCCGGAGCGGCGGGGCGTGAAGCCGCATGGCCGTCCTTTCCCCTTTCAAGGCGAAACGATCCTTTAATTCCGGCCTGTGTGAATTCCCCGTTTATACTGTCCTTCACGATGGTCCCGTCAAAAACGGCAAGTCCCGGACCGGCGGGCAGCTCGAAATGCGTCTTCGGCGGCCTCCAGGAGACATTCCGGAGCTCCATACCGATCGCCATCTGCTGAGGGATATCGATGCTTGCGGAGACCGAATCCCCGTGCGTAGCGAATGTCACCATGATCTTCAATTCTGTCCCCAGCACGCTTATCGCTCCTACCCACGGACCGTCGGGGGATTGGGACCGGGAGAGGGGGGCTATAAAAAGGAGAAACGCCAGAAATGTCATACTGAGGGGTTTCATGGGAGAGAACCGGCGGATTGGTGAACAGCAGGCCTTCGCATCGCGGAAGGAAATATTCAAAAAACCGGTCTCAAACGCAATTTGCTCCAGAGCGAGCAACGAGCGGCTGTTCCCGCAGGATTGCCCGGCTGCGAAAGGGGGGGAAGGGGCCGCATTGGTCAGGTCAGGTAGAGCCGGATTCCCGGTTCCAGCCGTACCCGATGCCCGATGCGGTAGAAATGAATCCCTGACGCACTGGATCATCGCCGAACTTTCTACGGAGATGTCCGACATACACGCGGAGATACTCGGTGTCTTCGGTGCAATCGGCTCCCCAGATCTGTTCGAGAATGTATCTGTGTGTGAGGACCTTGCCGGCATTCCGAATCAACAGGAGGAAGAGCGCGTATTCGGTGGGCGTCAGCCTTACCTGCTCCTCCCCCTTCCATACCCTCCTTGAGCGGAAGTCCACGGTAAGCGAACCGAGAGTGAGAGGGGTTTCTTCCTCTTCAGGTGTACTGCGACGCAATGCAACCCGTGACCGTGCCACCAGCTCTCCCGGCCGGAAGGGCTTCACAATATAATCGTCCGCTCCGCTTTCAAGAGAACGTACGACGTCCTGCTCTTTCTCGTGAGACGAAAGTACAATGACCGGCGATTTGACGTCACAGTGGAGCCGGTGCAAAACTGCAAAAGGATCATCTTCCACGTTGTCGATATCCAGGATGATAAGGTCTGGAGTGCTTACCCTGCTTTGTACACTGGCCTCGCCACAGGTTAGCGCAAGGACGACGTTGAATCCGCCGTTCTCCAGCGTGACCCGGAGAAGCCGCCTGTTCTCCTTGTCCCCCTCAACAACAAGGACGGAAGGGTTACCGGATTTCCTTGTCATAGATCACCCCCCGATGGCCGCCCGCCCGGATGCTCCCGGCCCGATTTCAACGGCCGTGCGCGTGGAGCGCCTGAAGGACAAATCCGAGGATAACAATCATGACCATCATGAACCCGGCGAGCGCAAACGGAACCACGAACGGCGAGCGACTGTACGGCACCGAGGTCGCCGGACCTGTCATCCGGTCGAGCCGCGAAGTATCAACCGAGTCGAGATGTTCAAGATCGTAAATCAACTGGCGCATGCCGGCGTAGCGGGCGTCAGGATTACGCTGAAGGCAACGTGCAACAACGGTCGCCACCTGCGGCGACGCGCCAGCCGTGTCCAGCCGCGGCGTGCTCGCGTGAAGATGCTGTGCCACGACCGCAAGGTTGCTGTCGCCGCGAAACGGGACGTCGCCGGTTAACATTTCAAACATCATGATTCCAAGTGAATAGACATCCGACCGGCAATCGCCGCTCCGGCCTTCGATCTGCTCCGGCGCCATGTACTCCGGCGTGCCGGCGGCGCCGCTTTGACTCGCACGTGTCCCACGATGCCCGTCGCTGCTCAGGGCGAGACCAAAGTCGAGGAGGATGGGTTGCCCGTCCGGACTGACAAGTATGTTCTCGGGCTTAACGTCTCGGTGGACAATCCCGTGATCATGGCAATATGCGAGCGCATCGGCGATTTTTCGAACGAGGGGGACAGTCTCTCCGGGAGGCATCGGCACCCCTGCCTTGAGGCGTTCCCTCAAAGATGTTCCCTCAATGAACTCGGTAACCAGGTACGGCATCCCCCTGAAGCTGCCCGACCCGAGCCCTTTTTGTATCGCCGGATGATTCAGCTTTTCCATGACCTCAAGCTCCCGCTGGAACCGCGCGTAGTAGGCCGGATCGCCGATAAACATGGCATCGGGGATCTTGAGAACCGCTTCCCGGGAGTACGCATAATCAAATGCACTGTAGACATCCCCCATTCCGCCCTTTGCAATGTGGCTGCGGATCTGGAAGTGATCGAACTGGTCGCCTACTTGAAGCACGTTGAACCTCGCGAGGTTGATCTTCTCCTTTGCCACAAGCTGAACAGGCGGGCCCGTTCAGAACATCGCCACAATGCCCACCAGGAACGTCATCTGACCGTTTTCCGTGTTCACGTTTGCGCCTTTGTCAAAGATCGGCGAATTTGCGTAGTCGTATCGCGCCTCTCCCCGGAGAAGGAGGGCATCGGCAAATTTGTACTCATATGTTGCAGTCACTTCTTTCACATTGAGCCCGGAAACTCCCAGCCCGGTTGCGTATCCCCGGGGATCGTCGAATATCTCCCCCCGCAGGGCCACCGCAGACTTTGCGTTAAAAGCATACCGCCCGTACACAGCCGCACCCTTCCAGGTATACAGACCGTTGATCAGAGTTTCGTCCCCATAATCTGCATTAAGTGTTAATGCGAATGCGTCCGTCACATTTTGAGTCACGATAAAATCAAAGACTTTCTTCTTTCCCACATCAACGCCGGTGGGCTGTTCAAACCCGTCCATCACATTCAGGATCAATCCTGTCGAACCGGTGGGGGAGTAACTCACCGCGAGTCCGAGCGATTNNTTGTCCGCGAACGGGTATGTCAGCCTCAACCCCGTGTGGTAGTACGGAATCGCCCATGCAAACAGGAGTGACCGGGTGTAGTTCCAGTTGTCCTTTGATTCGATGACTTCATAGCCCATATGCGTGACAAACTTGCCGACGTCCGCCGTCAATCCATTCCCGAAAGGGATCACAGCGGTAAGATATGCCTGTTGAATGTTCGTCAGCGTGGAGTAGGGTGTAGTCCCGTACGGGGCGATCCCCTGCACAACGTCGTTTGCGGTGCCGAAATCGACGTCCATGCGGAAGCCTATGGGTTGAGCTTTCTTTTGTAGGACAATCTCGGCCAGATTGAGATTGATCTGGTTCTCCGGGATGTCGAAATTCCTCAGCTTGTTTGTGCGGGAGGCCGGAGATGCGAAATTCTTGCTGTAGTATGCATCGACAAATCCGCTTACGGCAACCGCCTGACTCGAGTCCTTCGATTGACCCACCGCGAACTGTACTGCAAGTGCGGCGCAGCTAATCAAGAGTCCGGCACTGCAAACCGGTTTCGAACCAAGGGTGATCACCAAGCGATCCTTTCAGCGATGAGTGTAATGTTGGATTATTTAATTCCCCGCATCTGACGCGCGGGACATTTACCCGACGGATCCATCAGCCTCCGAACGGGATGGGCCCCAGGTGCTCCGCCAGAGGCCCGAGAGCCGCGACAGGCAGAAAAAGCAAAGCTCCTATGATGAGAACCGTCCCGAGCAGGAGGAAACCAAATGTGGCGGTGTCATCACGCAGAGTCCCCAGGCCAAACGGCGCGCTTTTCTTTGCGCCGAGATATGCCGCCATGGCGATCGGGGCAATGATCGGAAGAAACCTGCTCACGATGATCACTATGCCTGTCACAATATCCCATGGAACGGCCTCAGGTGCGGGAGCAGGATTATTGGCAAACCCGTTCGTCACTCCCAGGCCATCGAACGCCGACCCGTTATTGGCGGACGCCGAGGAGAACTGATACGCAATCTGAGAAAATCCGTGCGCGCCGGGATTGCTCTCCGCTTTGAGCCCCCAGTCCGTCGCGGCGAAGAAACCCGTCGGAAAGAGTATCATAAGCGGGTGGACCAGGAGGGCGATGAGGGCGAGTTTCGCCTCGCGGCCCCCGATCTTTTTCCCGAGATACTCAGGCGTTCTCCCCACCATCATGCCTGCGACGAAGATGCCGATGATCATGTAGAGGAGCATGTTGATCATCCCCACACCCTTGCCGCCAAATATGCAGTTCAGCCACATGCCCACCATCGGCGAAAGAGCGGCGATCGGGTTCAGACTGTCATGCTCGGCGTTCACAGCTCCGTCCGTGACATCGACAGTGAGCGCTGCAAACGTGGCGCCCGCGGATGTCCCAAAACGCATCTCCTTCCCTTCAAGGTTGCCGAGATGCTGGTCCACCGGCAGACCGGCCACCGCGGGCACCGGGACGACCCGTTTCCCGCCGGGGGCCGTGGCACTCGGCACTTCGTAGGTTTGCGCGAGGGGATGACTTGTTAATCCCGGGTTCGGCTGGAGCGCATCATAGTACACCGCCCAGATGACAGTTCCGATCATCAAGACCATCATGACGCTGAAAATCACGTAACTATGCCGGAGCCGCTTGAGCATCCGTCCGAACATCAATACGAGGCCGAAGGGAAAAAGCATCATGGCGACGCACGAGAGAAAATTCGTCAACGCGGTTGGGTTCTCAAATGGATGGGCGGAATTCATGCCGAAAAACCCGCCGCCGTTGGTTCCCAGCTGCTTCATCGGAACGAATGCCGCCAGCGGTCCGACCACAACGGACTGCTGCTTCGGCTCCCCTTTTTCTGTTGTCCCCATGGCCCCTCTTTCGAGAGTCGACACCTGAACAGAGCTTTCGAATGTCATCGGACTTCCCTGCTGCACGAAGACGATTCCCAGTATGAACGCGATGGGGAGAAACATGTAGACGACTACGCGCCACATATCCACGAAGAAATTCCCCAGGTGCGTGTCACTCCGGAACGCCCGGATGATCGCCACAAGCCCGCAGAAACCGATCGACGCGGAGAGGAAGAAATTCGACAACCCGAAGAAAATCTGGCTGAAGTTTGAGAGATGTTGGTCTCCCGAGTAATGCTGGAGGTCGGTATTCGTCATAAACGAGACGACACTGTGAAAGATGGTGGACGGCGCCAGCATCCCCTTGCCGTCCCCATTGAGCGGCATCAACGGTTGAAGGGCAAGAACCAGAAAGCCAAAAATGAAGAGCAGGGTGTTGAAAACAAGCATGGAGCCGACGTAGAGCTTCCAGTCCTGCGTTCCGCTGTTCAGCCGGTCTTCAAACCAGCGTAGTGCGCGTGGCGCGCGGTATTTCCCGTCCATGATCCACGCAAGATAGCGGCTCAGGGGAAAAGCCAGGATCGTCGTCGTAATAAGAATTGCGATTGGAAGAGCCCAGATGGTCATGGGTGCGGCCTCTCTCTATGGCGTGATGACGTTGGGTTCATATTTCAAAGTGAGACACGGATTCATCGCTGCGCATTATGACGGTGCACCGTACCGGTTCCGGAGCTGGAGATTGACCTCCAAAACGTTGATGAGCTTTTCTCCTGCGATCCCGTTGAACGGGGCAAACGCCTTTTCGTTCAGCAGTTTCCCAATCTCCGCGCGGACATCAGGAGCATCCCGCTTGGTGTCTGCCGCCCACTTTGCTGCAACCCGGTCCAGCTGATATTCGGCGTTCTGAAGCGTGATATGGGGGTCGAGACCTGAACCGGACGTCGTGAGCATGTCGCCCGGAAGATCCTGGAGGGGGACATCCGCATGGTCAGTCCGCCACATATCAAAAAAGGTAGATTGAATATCCGTCCCTCCGTTGACCGGCTCAATCGCAGTCGTGCTCTTTCCTGCCGAATCCGTATGCGTCACCGCCGACGGGAACTTGCCGGGGTTCTCTCTTGAGAACGTTTCAAAGAACACAACCGCCAGATCCGAAAGCTGGGGCTGAGGCGTCCCCGGGTTCGCCTTGACAAATTGCGCGACAACCGATACGTGAGATTTTGTCCAATCGGTTACGTACCCGGCATGGGTGGTGTCCGCGGCGACCCACGCCTGGGCGAGACTGTTGTGAGCGTCCGCCCACTGAAGCACGATGGAGGGATTGCCCTGAAAGCGGTCCTGCTGGAACCACCTTTCAATGTCCGGCGCAACGAGTTTTCCGGCATTGGACCCGTCTTTGTACCTGACAATAGGGCCGAGCGTCGTTGCAACCCGGTTGCGCAGCGCATAGTTTGAGGCTGCAAGAGCTGACGACGATGAGGCGGCACCATTATAGGACGCCGCCGAAGGACGAGGTTGGAAGTACTCGTCTTTGGTGAACGGCTGCGCGATGAGCAGCGATCCTACCGGCGCGCCGTCCTGACCTTTGACGATACTGCCGTTTGCTTGGAATGGAAATACCGACTGCCCTATTGCCCAGAGGGCAAGCGGATACACGACGCAACAGAGCACCACTGCAAACAGGAGCAACCAGAGACTTTTGGCAATTGATTTCGACATGGGGACATCTCCAATGGGGTTACGATTATGAGAGCAAATGCAAACCGACCAATACGACATCGATGAGCTTGATGCCGGCGAATGGGAGTAACACACCTCCGGCGCCCCAGACCAGCAGATTTCTCCTCAAAAGGGCATCGGCTCCAAGAGGTTTGTAGGCAACCCCCCTCAGGGCGACGGGGATAAGGGCCGGAATAATGAGCGCGTTGAATATCACCGCAGACAATATCGCTGACGTCGGTGAGTGGAGGCTCATGATGTCCATCAATTTGAGCCAGGGGAGGGTACCTGCGAACAGGGCAGGGATGATTGCAAAGTACTTGGCCACATCATTGGCAATGGAGAACGTTGTCAAAGCGCCCCTGGTTATGAGAAGTTGTTTTCCGATTTCCACTGTTTCGATCAGCTTTGTCGGATCGCTGTCGAGATCCACCATGTTGGCCGCTTCTTTAGCCGCCTGCGTTCCGGCATTCATCGCCAGAGCAACATCCGCCTGTGCCAGGGCAGGTGCATCATTAGTGCCGTCTCCCATCATGGCGACAAGTTTCCCTTCAGCCTGCTCTTTCCGGATATACTCCAGCTTGTCTTCTGGTGTGGCCTCGGCAATAAAATCATCCACCCCGGCTTCGGCCGCAATGGTTGAGGCGGTGAGCGGATTGTCCCCGGTGATCATAACAGTCCGAAGGCCCATTTGCCGCAATCGACCAAATCGCTCCTTCATCCCAGGTTTGAGAATGTCCTCGAGCACGATGATTCCGGCGACCTGGCCGCCATCAGCCACGACCAGAGGAGTTGCACCCTTTGACGCCGCTCCGTCAACCAGCGACTTGAGGGTGTCCGGAACCTTACCGCCTTCACCCTGAACGAACTTCGCAACCGCGTCTGACGCCCCTTTCCGGACCCGTCGTCCGTTCGGCAAGTTAATGCCGCTCATCCGCGTCTGAGCGCTGAACTGCACGAACTCCGATTTTTCCGGACTCACCACAGCCGCGTTCCCCTGCTCTTCGTAGAGTTTGACAATACTCTTCCCTTCCGGAGTCTCGTCTGCGACGGAGGCCAATGTTGCCAGTTGTCCGAGGTCGCTTACCGAGTATCTTCCGAGGGGGAGAAATCTTGTCGCGTGCCGGTGTCCCATCGTGATCGTACCGGTCTTGTCGAGCAACACGACATCGATGTCCCCGGCCATCTCCACCGCCTTGCCGCTCTTGGCCAGAATATTGGCCCGGAGGGCGCGCTCCATGCCCGCTATGCCTATGGCGGCCAGAAGGGCGCCAATTGTCGTTGGAATGAGGCACACGAGCAATGCGATCAACGTCGGTACGTCAGTCCCGAGGCTCTTGAGCGGCTCCGTGATCCCCAGATAGCCCATCATGTACTGCTCCGCGTTCCAGGCCATCGGCCAGAGCGGAATAACAACGATGAGGAATATCAACGTCATGGCCGAGAGGGCGAGAGTCAATGCCATTTCGTTAGGACTCCGCTGGCGAATTGCGCCTTCGACAAGTCCGATCATTCGATCGAGAAACGATTCTCCCGCTCCACTGGTAATCCTGACGACGATCCTGTCGGAAAGCACGAATGTCCCGCCTGTCACTCCCGACCGGTCGCCGCCGGATTCCCGGATTACCGGTGCAGACTCGCCGGTGATCGCTGATTCATCAATAGAGGCGATGCCGTTGATGATCTCACCGTCGCCCGGAATCGTCTGGCCGGCTGAGACGACAACACGGTCTCCAGGCTTGAGCTGATTGGAGGAGACGTCTTCGATCGTGTCATCGGGGCCGAGACGCAGCGCCCTCGTTTCGCGACGCGTCCGTCTGAGCGACTCCGCCTGGGCCTTGCCCCTCGCTTCTGCAAGAGCAGTCGCAAAATTCGCGAAAAGCACGGTCAGGAAGAGCCATACGTCGAGAGCGATGAAATACGAAACCGAAATTAGACTCTCCGAGGCTCCAAAAAGAGCCTTGAAGATGTAGAGCAACGTGAGGAGAGCGCCCACTTCGACGACGAACATCACAGGGTTCTTCCACTGAATGTCGGGCCGGAGCATCACAAACGCCTGTTTGACTGCGGGAATCGTCGTCTCCCTCGTAAACAGCGCTGCTCGTTTCACGCGTCTCGGCGGCTTGGGCTTTCCCTGCTTCAAGCCGGAATACTGCGGTTTCTCCGGGACTACTGTTGCTATGCTCATCCCATGAACTCCTTGTAGTTTCACGACTTGATTCGGATAACGTCCATTGGACTTCTGCATCCGCCGAGCGGGATGGGCCCCAGGTGCTCTGCAAGAAGTCCGAGAGCAGCGACCGGCAGGAAAAGCGATGCTCCGATAGTCAGGATTGTCCCGAGCAACAGGAATCCAAATGTGGGGGTGTCATCATGCAGTGTCTCCGGACCGATTGGTGCGCTCTTCTTTCCGCCAAAATTGTCCGCCATGTCGATCGGAACGACAATGGGGAGAAATCGGCTAAAGAGCATAACCAACCCAGGCGCGATATCCCATGTGACCGCCTCGGAATCCATTGAAGGAAGATGATCCCGATGATGAACGCGGGCGACATGAACATGTTGGAAAAACTGGGTCTTCATGCTCAAAACTTTTCCGGGCGAATCATGGCCGTGAACAGATACACGAGCAGGAACAAGGCGATGGCCGCTGCTATGTAGATCATGGATTTCTCCTTCGATTCAGATTTTCTCACAGGCAATGAGGAACAGATAGCATAGTCCCATGGCCAGAATGCCCAGCGCAAACATTGCCAGAAGCCAGAATGCAAGATTCATGGAGCTGATCCTCGTGATAGTGATGGATTAGAGCACATCCCGTCTCATCGTGCAGATCCTCCCCGGATCCTCTCCGCGGCCGTCCCTTTGATGACGGATCCACTGAGCACTTTCACGAGTGTGCGGTTCGACTCCCCGACTTTCATTATCTTGACCTCCGCAACGATCTTCCTGGGCTGCCCTGAAACGAGCGCCGGGTCTTCACGTCTCCCGAGCGGCCGCACCACGCCGAACACCTCATTCTCGGCCGGTGCAGTCCCTTCCGGAAACGTCAGATACACTCCGTTCCGGTTCACCTCGATGAGATGAAGATCGAGAATAGGGCCCGCTCCCCCCAGAAGAAAGGGCCCGATCTTCAACGGCCCCCAGAACCCCATCCCTGAGGACTTTTCCTTGTCCTCCCATTCAACGGCATCCGCACGCGTCATTGCGTCCATACGATAGATCCTCCTCTTGGACTCACGTTGTGAACATACGCAACGAGAGCCGCTTCGCGCAATGAAGAATTCATCAAGACATAGCGCGATCTCATAAAAAAGATGTAAACGCGCCCTCGGTGAACAGCTTGCGCCAGTTGTTACGAATTTTCTACAGAACCTTTATGCCTCTCCCCTCTCTTTTTATATTTCATTGATTGCCGTTCTTCCCCCGACAACCTACATTGGGTCCGATTGTTGACGCACAACGAAGGCCAGAGCATGAATACTTCAGAGAGTCAGACGGACGCAAAGGGAAATAGCCAATTCGAGGATGGCGTTGTCTCCTTGTGGATTCTCCTCGGCTGCATGATTCTCGCCGGAGGCTTTCTTGCGTGGAGATTCTTGTACGGATAAGTACTCACAATCGGAAATGAGTAGTGTTGATGCAGAATGAAGTCTTTTTCGTCATCCCTACCTACAGACTCCGGGATGTCGGCGCGACGGTCGAACAGTACGACGATCACTTCCGCAGGAACGGGCAGACCGTGCACATAATCGTGTTCGACGACTCCACCCCTACGACTCAAGCGAAGTACTATCCTTTGCTCGAACAAACTCGAACACACAATGAACTATTCTACGTCGGACCCGAAGAAAAAGACCGCTTTCTGGGGCATCTGAATTCCCGGCTCCGCGACAAACGCCTTGTGGGTCTCGTGCGCAACCTCTTCCGGCCGAGCTATGGGGGGAATCGCAATCATACACTGATGTACACCCTCGGCGGAGTGGTTATCAGCGTTGATGACGACATGCGCCCCTTTGCATTCATGGAAGAGAGCGTTGAGACGCTGGCAGAGAATGAAGTTTGTCGGGGCAAGCTCTACAGAGCGGGCGACAACGGCTACATTAAGAAATCGTTCGATGTCATCTCGGCGTTTTGTGACGTTCTTGGGAAGCGTGTGTGCGACGTGCCCGCCAACTACGAGCGAGGCGAGTTCCTGGTGGACACGGCAATGGATCTGGAAACAAACGCAACCAAGGGGCTTGCGAGAGAGAACTCACTGTTCATTCAACGTGGAACAATCGACGAGGCCGCCGTTGTACGGATGGCACAGACATTTCGCTCCGGCACAAATGACATCGATGCCGCTGATTTCATTGAAATGTTCATCGAGGATGAACGGCAGACCGATCCCGAGCAGATCGATGACCAGTATGTGCTTGTGAACTTCCGTCCGGCAGTAACAAAAAAGAACTGGAGGATGGACTGCGGCATAGCAGGATACGACAACAAGTTCGGACTCCCTCCATTCTTTCCTACTCGCTTGCGATTTGAAGACTATGTTTACCGGCTGTGGATCCAGCAACCGGGCATTGCTGCGGCACATGTCGATGCTGCGCAGAATCACATGAGGAACAACTACATGCGCAACCCGCCTGCGGCTGAGATATTCAACGAGGAGGTGTCAAATCTGTTGAAACGGAAGATCAAGGCTTCGATCTCTCACATTGACGATCTGAGTATTTCGTTCGACTACGATGGCGCGGTGACCGCGGAAGACGCCCAGGAGATACTGGACAAGATCACTGCATTGCACCTGAGGGTTGAACGGGCTGCGACTGGATCTTCGTCAATAGAACGTGCGTCAGCTCTTCGGTTGTTTGGGTCCAACCTGAAGAAGTCCTTCTACGCGTTTGAGCCGGATTTCTTTCAGCAGAACCTGCTTCGCATCGTCGATGATGTCCTCACCGTCATCAAAGGCTCAATGGAGCTGTGGCCTACGCTGGTGGAGATCGCATTCTTCGAGAAGGCGCGCAGGGGTTTGCCCGAGCTTCGCGTGGCGAATCGGCGGATTTGAGGAGAGAGCGCCATGCGCATCGCCCAGGTCGCACCTCTTTCAGAAAGCGTGCCGCCAACCGGCTATGGAGGCACCGAACGCGTCGTGTCCTTCCTGAGGGGAAGAGGACTTGTTGTGGGAGCAAAGGGACCGAGCACCTCGCGGGACCGGGCAGGTGCCCAGATTAACGACGTGCCTGAGGTTTCGAGCGCAGGAAGAAGTCACGAACTCCAAAGGAGGGATGCAGGAGGTCCGCGATGCGGCGCTCGTCGACTCTCTCCGCCCAGTATCCCTTGATCACCGACCCCCGGAGAACATTGACCAAGGCTCGCGATTCTCCGTCAATGCTGGTCACCTTCACGAGTGCGACCACTTTTCTGGGGCTCTCCCGCCGCCAGGCGGAGTCGTCAGTGACCCTGATCGGGCGGACGATCTCGAAGATCTCACCCACTGCCAGGTCCGTCCCCGGGGGGAACATGATGGATGTCCGGTTGACGCTGACGTCGATCAGCGGAATTTCATAGCCCGGTCCTCCTCCGCGAAGAATGAAGCGACCGATTCTGAGCGCCGCGGAGTGACCGGGCTCTCGCCACAGCGAGCGACGGACGAACGGACGGATACTCATGGGATCATGAACTGCCTTCCCGAGCAGATCCCGATCATTTGCATGAAGAGGTCGGGACGCAATGATCCTGAGCTGCGAAGCGCGGGACTCCATAACCTACCTCACCTGCTGCAATTGGACGAAGAGTGCGTTCAGAACATCACGACAATTCCCACAAGAAATGTCATCTGCCCGTTTTCCGTGTTCACGTTTGCGCCTTTGTCAAAGATCGGCGAATTTGCGTAGTCGTATCGCGCCTCTCCCCGGAGAAGGAGGGCATCGGCAAATTTGTACTCATATGTTGCAGTCACTTCTTTCACATTGAGCCCGGAAACTCCCCACCCGGTTGCATATCCCTCGGGATCGTCGAAAATCTCTCCCCGCAGGGCCACCGCAGACTTTGCGTTAAAAGCATACCGCCCATACACCGCGGCTCCCCTCCAGGTTTTCAGGCCGCTAATCAGAGTTTCATCACCGTAATCGGCATTAAGTGTTAACGCGAATGCGTCCGTCACATTTTGAGTCACGATAAAATCAAAGACCTTTTTCTTTCCCACATCGAAGGGCGGGGGTTGTTCAAAGCCATCCATCACGTTCAGCATCAATCCTGTCGATCCAGAGGGCGAGTAACTCACCGCGAGTCCAAGGGACTTCTCCGCATTGTTGTCGATGTTGGAGTTCCAGCCGTTAACGACATGAAGCGCGACTGTGAAGTTGTCGGCGAACGGGTATGTTAGCCGCAGGCCAGTGTGGTAGTACGGAATAGCCCATGCAAAGAGAAGGGACCGGCTGTAGTTCCAGTTGTCCTTTGATTCAATGACCTCATAGCCCATATGCGTGACAAATTTGCCAACGTCTGCAGTTAGCCCATTCCCGATAGGGATCACACCAGTAAGATACGCCTGCTGAATGTTCGTGAGCGTGCTGTAGGGTGTGGTGCCGTACGGGGCGATGCCTTGGACGACGTCGTTTGCGGTGCCGAAATCGACGTCCACACGGAAGCCTATGGGTTGAGCTTTCTTTTGGAGGACAATCTCCGCCAGACTGAGATTGATCTGATTCTCCGGGATGTCGAAATTCCTCAACTTGTTTGCGTGCGAAGCCGGGTCTGCAAAATTCTTGCTATAGTAGGCATCGACGAAACCACTTACGGAAATCGCCTGACTCGAGTCCTTCGACTGACCCACGGCGAATTGTAGTACAAATACGGAACAGCTAATCAAGAATCCGGCACTGCGAACCGGTGTGAAACCGTGGATGATCACAAAATGATCCCTTCAAAAGTGATTGTGGCGTTCAAGAAACCTTGTGCCCTGGCTATCTGTCCCTCTCTTTGAGTATCCTTCGTGCCTCGCGTCATGCCCATCCCACCGCGGCCATGAGCATATCGATCAGTTTTATGCCGATGAACGGGGCAACCAGCCCCCCGAACCCGTAGATGAACAGGTGACGCCGCAGAAGCTGCACGGCGCTCATCGGGCGGTACTTCACTCCCCGGAGGGCCAGCGGGATCAGCGCGACGATGATCAGCGCATTGAATATGACCGCGGAGAGTATCGCACTTTCGGGTGAGGCAAGCTTCATGATATTGAGCGCGTTCAGTGCAGGGTATGTCGTCGCGAACGCCGCTGGGATGATGGCAAAGTACTTCGCCACATCGTTGGCGATGCTGAATGTCGTCAGCGTGCCGCGCGTCATCAGGAGTTGTTTCCCGATCTCCACGATCTCCATGAGCTTCGTCGGATTAGAGTCCAGGTCGATCATGTTCGCGGCCTCGCGCGCGGACTGGGTCCCCGTGTTCATCGCGACGGCAACGTCCGCCTGCGCGAGCGCGGGGGCGTCGTTNNTCCATCTTGTCCTTGGGCTTGGCTTCGGCGAGGAAGTCGTCGACGCCGGCTTCGGCCGCGATGGCGGTTGCAGTGAGCTGGTTGTCTCCCGTGATCATGACGGTCCGTATCCCCATCGCCCTGAGATGAGCAAATCGTTCCTTGATCCCCCCCTTGACGATATCCTTCAGGTGTATGACGCCAAGGACCTCCGAGTTCTCAGCAACCACGAGAGGGGTCCCGCCGGTCCGGCCGATCTCCTGGACAATCTGCAGGACCGCCGGAGGGAATGTCCCCCCCTCTGCCTCGACGAAACTGCGGATAGCTTCAGACGCCCCCTTGCGTATGATCCTCCTGGATGCCGGCTTATCCGCCTGTATGTCGGCCCCGCTCATGCGCGTCTGCGCACTGAAAGGAACAAAGTGCGCCGAGATCTCACGGACCTCTCTGCCGCGGAGGCCGTATTGCTCCTTGGCAAGGACGGCGATGGACCTCCCTTCGGGGGTTTCGTCCGCCATGGAGGACAGTTGTGCGGCATCCGCAAGGCGTTCTTTCGCCACTCCGGGAGCAGGGACAAATTCCGTTGCCATCCGGTTTCCGAGCGTCACAGTCCCGGTTTTATCAAGAAGGAGGACGTCAACATCCCCCGCTGCCTCCACCGCGCGTCCTGATGTTGCGATAACGTTATGCCGGATCATCCGGTCCATACCGGCGATCCCGATTGCCGCAAGGAGCCCACCGATCGTCGTGGGTATCAGGCACACTAGGAGTGCCACGAGAACAGTCACCGTGACAGGCGCCCCGTGCCCCGCCACTTGGACGCTGAACAGTGAAAACGGTAGGAGCGTCACGCAGACGACGAGGAATATGATCGTGAATGCGGCCAGGAGTATGTTGAGTGCAATCTCGTTCGGCGTCTTCTGACGCTTTGCGCCTTCGATCAGTTTTATCATCCTGTCGAGGAACCCGCCGCCGGGTTCGGCGGTCAGTCGGACGACGAGCCAGTCGGAGAGGACCCGCGTCCCGCCTGTGACCGCGCTCCGGTCCCCCCCCGACTCCCGGATCACGGGAGCACTTTCGCCCGTGATCGCGCTCTCATCCACGGAAGCGATCCCCTCGATCACCTCACCGTCTGCCGCGATGGCATCGCCGGCTTGGACAAGGAAGGCATCTCCTTTCCTCAGCGCAGTCGAGGGGACGGACTCAAAGGCNNCCCCTCGGCCTGCGCCTTCCCCCGCCCCTCGGCAAGCGCCTCGGAGAAGTTGGCAAAGAGTACTGTAAACCAGAGCCAGAGGGAGACGAAGCCGATATACCATGCCGGAGCTTCCCCCTGACCAATGAGAGCCTGAATCCAGAGTGCCGTCGTCAGCACGCTCCCGACCTCAACGACGAACATGACCGGGTTGCGCATCATCGAGCGGGGATTCAGCTTTGCGAGTGCATCAAGAAGCGCCCGGCGGTACATCTCCCCCGTCAGACCGAGGGGTTTCTTCAGTGCAGAGGTCTCAGCAGTCATTCGCCGCTCCTTAGTGGATCATCATGAAATGCTCAACGATCGGCCCGAGGGCGAGCGCCGGCAGGAAATTAAGAGCTCCCACGATCAATACCACGGCTATGAGCCAGAAAATAAACAGCGGCGTGTGCGTCGGAAGCGTTCCTTCACCCGCGGGAACAAGCTTCTTTCGGGCCAGTGAACCGGCCAGAGCGAGTGTGGGGACAGCCAGCCAGTAACGTCCAATCAGCATGGCCAGAGCGCCCGTGATATTGTAGAAGGGTGTGTTGGCAGAGAGCCCGGCAAACGCACTTCCGTTGTTGTTCGCCTGCGAAGTGAATGTGTACAAAATTTCGCTGAACCCGTGGGCTCCGGGGTTCGCGATCCCAGCCCTCCCGTCGGGCATGACGACCGCCAGCGCCGTAAACGCGAGAACGGTTATCGGCATGATGAGGATCAGCAGGGAGGCCATTTTCATTTCGAACGATTCCACCTTGTGGCCGAGGTACTCGGGCGTCCGGCCGACGAGCAACCCCGCGACAAAGACCCCCACGATGACGAACACAAGCATCCCGTACAGCCCCGAGCCGACCCCTCCGAAGATAACCTCGCCAAGGTGCATCGCGATCAGCGGGATCATCCCGCCGAGCGGCGTGAATGAGTCGTGCATCGCATTGACAGAGCCGTTGGAAGCGGAGGTCGTGACTGTAGCCCACAAAGCTGAATTTGCTATGCCGAGCCGCACCTCTTTTCCCTCCATGTTGCCCCCGGCCTGTCCCGGTCCTGCTGTCTGATCGACGCCCAGACTGGCGAGCGATGCGTTGCTCCCGCTTTCAGCCCAGTAGCACACGCCGAGCAT
>PMND01000063.1:0-202 GCA_003161955.1 Ignavibacteriota bacterium
CAGCCCGCGGGCGCGACACTGAGCTGGGCGACCGACCAGTTCCGCTCGATGGGGCATTCACTCAAGATCACGAAGACCGCGACGGCCGACACGGCGTCCTGGATTTCGACGAACATGTGCGACATCTGGTCTACGAGTCTTGCGAAGAACGTCGCCATACCTCTTGGTGCGTACGTGAAGACATCGGGTGTCAACACGAATC
>PMND01000063.1:278-934 GCA_003161955.1 Ignavibacteriota bacterium
TGGTTCTACTGGCTTCCGCCCATCGGCGGCAACGATGGAGTGCTTGCCAACGGGTTTGAGAACACGGTGGTGACAAGCGAGGCCGCCCACACGGGAACGTATTCGCTGAAGTTCAACATGCCCGCGGGACGCGTCGTCCATGACGGTTTCGTCGGCACGCAGCGGTTTGCGTTCTCAGGGGGTGGATGGGGGACAAACGGGGTGATGAGCGCAGGAGGAACCGCGTCGGCATCGGGTGACCGTCCGTTCACCGTGAACGCTCAGCCGGGCGACTGGGTGCGTATCAGCGTCTGGATCAAGGCGAGCGGTTTGTTCCCGGATTCCGCGGCACTCTATCCCGGGACATGGGCTGTCGGGTTGACGCCGCTGTTTTTCACCGGATCGGGGAACAACTACGGGTACAATCCTGTCGGGCCGCAGAATGACTACACGTTCGCGTTTCCGAGCGTGACCAGTTTCGACTGGACGCAGTACACGCTTGACGTGCAGTTGCCCACGGCTGTGGGCGCACAGTTCATGGAAGTCCGGCTCCACGTCTACAACCAGTTCGTCGGGACGATCTACTTCGATGACCTGGATGTACAGAAGCTGGATGTGCCCCAGGTGGCCGCAGTCGGAGGGTTTGAAGGTACACTTCCGGCATACTGGACGATGGG
>PMND01000063.1:962-18379 GCA_003161955.1 Ignavibacteriota bacterium
GCGACACTGAGTTGGGCGACCGACCAGTACCGTTCGATGGGGCATTCACTCAAGATCACGAAAACCGCGACGGCCGACTCGGCGTCCTGGATTTCGACGAACATGTGCGACATCTGGTCTGCGAGTCTTGCGAAGAACGTCGCCATACCTCTTGGTGCGTACGTGAGGACATCGGGTGTCAACACGAATCNNCGAAGCTGCCGGTCAACCAGACGGCGTCGTCGAGCATCTTCTTCCTGGCTGATACAAACATCGCCGGGCCGACCGTGCTTCCGAGAACCGCGTTCAAGTTGATCGTGAAGTTCGTGGGCGGCAAGAACGCGACCGGGACCGTGTGGGCGGATGATTTCTTCCTCACCGGACCAGGCCAGACCTGGAACACGTCCGTGGGTGTGCCCACGGGGTGGTACTACTGGCTTCCGCCCATCGGCGGCAACGATGGAGTGCTTGCCAACGGGTTTGAAAACACCGTGGTGACGACGGAAGCGGCGCATACAGGGACACACTCCCTGAAGTTCAACATGCCCGCGGGACGCGTCGTCCATGACGGTTTCGTCGGCACGCAACGGTTCAACTTCACCGGGACGGTGTGGGGAGGGAGCGGTCCGGCCGGGAATTCTCTCGCGACGGGGAGTAATCCGTTCGGGATCACTGCGAAGCCCGGCGACATACTGGAGCTGAGCGTGTGGATCAAGGCGACGGGACTCTTCCCTGATTCCGCCGCGCTCTATCCGGGAACGTGGGCCGTTGGATTCACGCCCCTGTTCTTCACCGGTGCGGGAAGCAACTACGGGTACAATCCTGTCGGCCCGCAGAACGACTACACATTCCTCTTCCCGAAAGTGGCTTCGTTCGACTGGACGCAGTACAAGCTGAACGTCCAGGTGCCGACCGGAGTCGCGGCGCAGACGATGGAGGTCCGCCTCCATGTCTACAACCAATTCGTCGGGACGGTGTACTTCGACGATCTGAATGTCAGGGTTGCAGGGACGACCCTGTCGGTGGCTCCGGGAGCGGACGGACTTCCGAAGACATTCGAGCTGACGAACAACTACCCGAATCCCTTCAATCCTTCCACGACGATACAGTTCGGCGTGCCGCGCAACGCGGATGTCGCCCTTGTGATCTATAACGTCCTCGGGCAGCGTATCAGGACGCTTGTCGATCACGAGCAGCGTTCAGCCGGGCGGTACTCCGTGGTATGGGACGGCAGGGACGAGGGGGGCAATACTGTCGGTTCCGGGATGTATTTCTATCGCCTGGAGACGGGACAGGTTGCGATCGTGAAAAAGATGCTTATGCTGAAGTAGACTTCCCTGAAGGGGTGCCGGGTTTGCCGGCACCCCTTCGGTATGTTCCACTCGATCATCCTCGGGGCAAACAGGCATGCCAACGATGAGGCGTCTTGCGGTCCTTGCTCTCTTCTCTTTCGTTCCTCTCCTTGCGGCATATTCCGGCACCACGGGCAAGATCGCCGGCAAAGTCACCGACGCCCAGACGAAGGACGCGATCCCGAGCGTAAACGTCGTGATTGTGGGGACGTCGCTCGGAGGCGCGTCGAATATCGACGGCGAATATTTCATACTCAATGTCGCGCCGGGGACATACCAGTTGAGGGCCTCCGCGATCGGCTATTCCCCCATCGTCATCGGACCGGTCAGCGTCACGGCCGATCAGACGACGCGTATTCAGTTCACGCTTCAGCCCCAGTCGGTCGAGATCGGCGAGGTTGCCGTCACTGCGACGCGCCCGATAATCCAGAAGGACCTGACATCGACTGTCGCAAGCGTCGGGAGCGACCAGCTCTCGAAGCTTCCCCTCGAGGACGTCGCCGCCGTGGTGAATCTCCAGGCCGGCGTCGTCGAAGGGCATTTTCGCGGCGGAAGGAGCGGGGAGGTGAAATACCTCGTGGACGGCGTGTCGGTCAACGACGTCTTCTCCGGCGAATCGTCCATGGAGGCCGAAATCAACAGCATTGCGGAGATCCAGGTTTTGAGCGGGACGTTCAACGCCGAGTATGGCGAGGCTCTCTCCGGCGTTGTCAACCAGATCACCAAGGTTGCCTCCGACCACTACACGGGAGAGATCTCCGCGTACACCGGGGGGTATTTCAGCACGCGCAGCTCGCTTTTCCCGAACATCGACCGGGTGGACCCTTCAAGCGTCTATAATTTTCAGGGGAGCATCAGCGGGCCGATCGTCGGGAATGCGTTGAAGTTCTTCCTGTCGGGAAAATACCTCTATGACGCCGGGTATATCTACGGCAAGAGAGTGTTCAACCCGAAGGACTCGTCGAATTTCTCGTCAAACGATCCCTCGCAGTGGTACGTGGGTGCGACGGGGGACGGAAAATATGTTCCGATGAACGACTCAAAGAGATACACCATCCAGGGAAAACTGGCCGTCGATGTCGGGAGCGTGAAGGATCTCGTGCTGAACGGGATGTACCAGAATCACGACTACAGGATATACGACCATCAGTTCCAGTTGAATCCCGACGGCGATTACACCTATCATCTGAAGAGCTACCTCGGGAGTGCGAATTATACGGCGGTGATCAGCGATGCGGCGTTCGTGGAGTTCAGCGGGTCGTTTTTCAGGACGGACTTCCGGCAGTATGTCTACCCCGACCCCACGGGCCCCGGCGATCCGTTCGTGGATCCCCGCTACGTGGACCCCGCCCGGACGAGGGACGTCGGCGCAAACGCTTTCCTCTCCGGAGGGACGCAGAACTGGCATTTCAACCACACGAGCACGACCCTCACCGGCAGGATCGACTTCACCGCCCAGCTCAGCACCGTGCACCAGGTCAAGGCCGGGGGAGAAGTCGAGCTGGACCACCTTCAGTCCACCGACTATCAGATACTTGTCCTGCCGCAGAACAATTTTCAGCCCGTCATGCCGACGCCCGGGGACTACGATTTCAACATCTACAATAACCATCCGCACCGGCTGTCGGCGTATGTTCAGGACAAGATCGAGCTCGACTATCTCGTCGTCAACGTCGGCGTCCGGTACGACTATTTCCAGCCGGACGGGGTCGTGCTCATCAACCCGGACGGGATAGCCGGCCTCGATACGCTTGCTCCTCCGTTCCCGGGGCAGTTGTTCAGGAAGGCGACTTCAAAGCAACAGGTGAGCCCGCGCATCGGGATCTCGTACCCGATTTCCGACAGGGGGGCGGTTCATCTTTCCTACGGCCACTTCTTTCAGATTCCGGATTACGAGGTCCTGTACAAGAATCCGAACGAGCGTATCGCCTCCATCGGCAGCAATCCCGATTTTGTGGGGAACGTCATCGGCAACGCCGATTTGCAGCCGCAGCGCACCACGATGTATGAGATCGGCCTCCAGCAGGAGCTGACGCCGACGATGGGTGTGACAGTCACCGGGTTCTACAAGGACATACGGAACCTCCTTGCGCTGCAGATTCACCTCAAGAGCAACTCGGTGAAGTTCGGAGAATACATCAACCAGGACTACGGGGCCGTGCAGGGGTTCACCTTCTCGCTTGAAAAGAGGCTGACGAACGGATTCGGCGCAAATGTGGATTACACCTTCCAGGTCGCGAAAGGGGATGCATCGGACCCGAACGACGCGTACAATAAGGCGACTGCCTCGACGCCTATCGCGCCGAACAAGGAGCTCGTTCCGCTGGCCTGGGACAGGCGCCATTCGCTCAACGTGACGCTGACGTTCGGCACGCCCGACGATTTCATTGCCAGCGTGATAGGTCGGGCGGGTTCGGGTCTTCCGTACACTCCGTCAAACCAGAACGATCGTACCGGGCTGGAAAACAGCGACAACATGCCGGGGTTCTACAACTTCGACCTGTACATGACGAAGTACCTGAGGATATTCGGTGATTACCGCATCTCGGTCTTCCTGAAAGTCTACAATCTCTTCGATACGGCAAACGAAATCAACGTGTTCACGGATACGGGGAGGGCGGGATACACGCTCGCCCTCACGCAGCAGCAGCCGGTCGTGCGGGGGGTCAACACGCTCGCGGAGTACTACACCCGGCCTGATTATTTTTCCGCCCCGAGACAGATCATCCTCGGCGCCGCATTTTCGTTCTAAGTCCCAGTGCAACGATCAGGGAACGTCATGAGCAGGACAAGCATTCTTCTCGCCGTTGCCGCAGTCGTACTCGCGGTGAGCCCCTCCGTGTCGCTGTCGCAACAGGTGGTCGACAAGAACAAAGGGACTCCCTACGAAATCAGAAACGGCATGATGGACGGCAACCTCGTGGGGACCATTTATTACAACTACGGCGAAGTCGGGGACTGGCAGAATTTTCCCACCGTGAGCGGCGTCTGGCCCAAGGGGACGAACCATACCTACATCGACGGCGTCGCGATGATCGTGCAGGCGGAGGCGAAGGACGCCGCGGGGAATATGATCCACCCGCTTGAGACGAACTACTACGAATACGTCCGCACGAACCAGGCCACCAACGCAAAGTACGGGTGGGAGCCCCTCCCCGGCTACGCGAACGCTTTCCAGGCCACGCCCGCACAGAGCACCAATCCCGGCACCTGGCCTCCGCACTGGCCTGACCGGCCGAGTTCATGGGACGGTTCGTGGAACGGGTTTTTCGGGAAGGGGATCCAGAACGCCGACCTCGAGACCTATTTCGTGTATGACGACGACGCGGACAGGGAGTATCTGCAACCGCCCCACTCATTCCACCCCGACGCGGATGACCCCACCCGCGGGGGGCTCGGTATGCAGGTCCATGCCCGCGGATTCCAGTGGTCGCAGGTTCTTGCCGAGGATGTGATTTTCTGGTATTACGAGATCACGAACATGGGGACGACGGATTACGCAAGGACTCTCTTTGCCGAGTATGTGGACTGGGGAATCGGGGGGCATGACAACTCGTCGAACAACGCGGGAAGCTACAACAAGCTGCTCAATATTTCGTATGCGTGGTCGACGGTGGCATACGGAAGCCCCGGCCACTGGAGTCCCGTCGGGTACTCCGGGTACGCGTTCCTGGAGAGTCCCGGGATCTCGGACGACAATATCGACAACGACCAGGACGGTCTCACCGACGAGCGCCGCGACAACAACGCGAGTGTCTACATCAAGGATCCTTACAAGGACCCATTCCTCCGCGATGTCCAGTCCGATACGGCCAAATTCCATCTGTTCTACGGCTACCCGTGGACAGAGCACTGGGACGCTGACGAGAACTGCAACTGGGTCACATTCAAAGATCTGAACCACAACGGGGTCTGGGACAAAGGGGAGCCCCTCAACGACGACGTCGGGAGCGACGGACTCGGCCCGCTCGACCCCGGCTACCCGGGGCCCGATCCGGACGGAACGGAAGGGAACGGAAAGCCGGACCAGGGAGAGCCGCATTTCGGGATTCTGGACAAGGACGAATCGGACCAGCTCGGCCTTACCGGGTTCCTTATCGCTGCAGTGCACACGTACGATCTCAATAATGACGAAAGGAACTGGACGGCGTTCACATCGCTTCCCGCGCCTCCCGACCAGCAGCCGTCGCTCACCAACGTCAATCTGGGGAACTGGTTTTCGAGCTTCGTTTTTCACCTGAACGGCCGGAACACATACAGCCTGAAGTCCGGACAGACCCAGCTTACCGGTGAGACCGAGCGGTTCTCCATGGCATTGATATTCGGGATGGACACCGATGACCTGTTCCGCAGAAAGCGGACGGTGCAGCAGATCTACAATGCGAGCTATCACTTTGCGAAGCCGCCTGACAAGCCCCAGGTGAAGGCCGTGGCGGGGAACGGGAGGGTGACGCTCTACTGGGACACCAGGGCGGAGCAGACCTTCGATGCGTTCTATCAGAAGTACAACTTCGAAGGCTACAGGGTGTACAGAAGCACGGAATCAAATTTCCTGCAGGTCCAGATCATCACGGACGCCTTCGGCAAGGCCACGTACCGTCAACCGATCGCACAGTTCGACCTCGTGGACGGGGTCACGGGGCTTCATCCGATCGACGTCAACGGAGCGAAATTCTATCTCGGGGATGACAGCGGGCTCCAGCACTCGTTCATCGATTCGACGGTGCAGAACGGGCAACAGTACTACTACGCGGTCTGCTCGTACGATCAGGGGTTCACGACGACGACGATCACCGGGCAGTTTATCGGCATCCCGCCCAGCGAATGCACGAGCGTCATCAAGGTCGATATCAACGGACAGGTGAAGACCGACGTGAACACGGCGGCCGTCATCCCGCGTGCGCCTTCCGCCGGATATATCCCGGGAAAGATCACGACCGCCGCGAGCGGCCCGGCCACCGGGAATGTCCAGATACAGCTCATCGACCCCGATTCGATAAGCAACAACCATAACTATGTCCTCTCGTTCGTGGATTCCACGGCGTTCCACAACAACCCGAACCCATGGTACACACTTGTCGACATGACGGCGAGAGACACGCTCCTGAGCATGGTGCGCCTGAAAACGACGCAGGATGTCTCGACCGTGATGCAGGGGTTCGCCGTCCAGATCAACAATGCACAGGCCGTCGCAGTCAGCGGCACGAGCTGGAAGGTAGGAAACTCCAACCTTGTTGCACAGGTCGGGTTCGACGCAAGGTACGCTCCCGCGCTGCAGGCGCGCCGCGTGAACCTCCCGTCGGATTATGACATAACGTTCACGCAGCCCGGACAGGGAGACATGTCCTTCCCTTCGAGTTCATTTTCCACGGTGGGAACCCAGTCCAACATCACGATACGCGACGTGACGAACGGGATCAACCACGTTCAGTTCATTTTCTATGACAACAACGCGGACGGCCTCTTCAACGCGGGAGACGCCGTATTCGTGGTCTGCGGCGATTCCGCGACGCTCCCAGCGGCGGATTTCCCGACTGCCTCCAAGTCCTGGTCGCTCACGTTTATTCAGGACACCACGATACCCCCGTCAAAGCAGATACTCCCGAAGCCGGGGGATGTGTTCCATATCGCGACGACGAAACCGTACCGTACCGGCGAAACCGTCAGGTTCCAGACGACGTCTCCGGGCCTTGACCAGGCAAAGGCCGTCACTGACCTGAACAGGATACTCGTCGTCCCCAATCCGTACGTGGGGGCGGCGTCGTGGGAGCCGCAACCGTTGAGCGTCGGGCGCGGAGACCGTCTCATTTACTTCATCCATCTCCCGCACCAGTGCACGATACGGATCTATACGATAAGCGGCCGTCTCGTGCAGACGCTCCAACACCAGGAGGGAATCGACGACGGTCAGGAGCCCTGGAATCTCGTCTCGAGGGACGGGATGAACATCGCCTTCGGTGTCTACGTCTATCACGTGGACGCTCCGGGGATAGGTACGTACGTAAGCAAATTCGCGGTTGTAAAATAACGATCAGAATTTCCCGGATGCTTTCCCTATGAAAACACTCCTCGTGTGTGTCGCGCTCACCGAGCTGCTTCTCCCGGACCCCCTGCAGGGACAAGGTGTGTCCAAGACCGGGACAGTCGCCGCAACATTCCTGGAGATCCCCGTTGGTGCCTCCGCCGTCGCGATGGGGAGCGCATTTGTGAGCCTGGCGAACGATGCGACATCGCTCTACTGGAATCCCGCGGGGAGCGCCTGGCTCGTACAGAGCGAGGTCCTTGCGGTGCATACAAACTGGATTGGCGATACCCGGTTCGACTTCGCGTCGTTCGTCCTCCCCCTGGAGGAGTTCGGGACCGTTGGGTTCAATGTCACGTCGCTCAGCATGGACGACATGAAGGTGACCACAGTGGAGAAGCCGGAGGGGACGGGGGAGTACTTCAGCGCGGGAGACCTTGCTGTCGGCGTCTCGTATGCGCACAGGCTGACCGACCGGTTCACGATCGGGTTTAACGCGAAATATATTCAGCAGTCGATCTGGCACGAAAGTGCGAACGCGTTTGCGATCGACGTCGGCACGATTTTCCGCACCGACCTCATCGGCGGTCTCACGATCGGGGCTTCACTGTCCAATTTCGGCACACCCATGAAAATGTCGGGACGCGATGCGAGGCAGTTCGGGATGCTCGACCCGACAAAGCAAGGGACGAACAGCCAGATCCCGCAGGATATCGAGTTGGATTCGTGGGACCTGCCGCTTCTCTTCCAGATCGGCGTGTCGACAACTCCGTTCAAGACTGACAATTACCGGTTCACGATTGCCGCGGATGCGCTTCATCCGAACGACAATTACGAGAGCATCAATGTGGGGGGTGAGTTCGCATTCCAGGACATACTCTTCCTGCGGGGTGGCTACAACGCGCTCGGTCTCCCCGAGAGGGAGGGAGGGGCTTCTTTCGGCTTCGGGATTTCGTCGAACAGTTTCCTGAGCAGCACCACCACGGTGAAATTTGACTACGCATTCCGCGACATGGGAAGACTTTCGAACATCAACGTCTTTTCGCTGTCGGTGAGGTTCTGATCCGTGTCGAAACAAGACTCTCTCCATAGCCGGACAACGTGCGGTGTCCGTTTTCTGGCCGTGCCGTTCGTCGTCGCACTGTTCACGCATAGTGCGTCTCCCCAGGAGAAACCCGGCTCCAATCGCCACTTTCCCGTCACGGATCCGAAGAACTTCACCCGCGTGGTGGCGAAGGTGGGAAACATCGAGATCACTGCTCAGGAGTTCCTCCTGAGCTACGAGTTCGGGCCGGCATTCACAAAGCGCCGGAAGGAGTCGCGGCAGCGTTACCTCGAATTCATGGTGAATGAGAAGCTCCTCGCGCTGGACGCCAGGGCTCACGGGCTTCAGAATTCGGACCGGGTCACGAGATCGCTTGAAGAGCTGGAAGGGGACATGGNNCGGAATGCGGGAGGGGGCGGTTCACTACAAGCTTCAGTGGCTCTATGCTCCGGGGTCCGGAGAGGCGAACTCTCTCCAGTCCGAATTGAACCGGGGGACGCCCTTTGATTCCCTCTTTGCGCGGGAGCTCCGCACGGGCGTGAAGCGGGACGACCGCTCGATGGAATCGACTCTTTTCAAGCTCAGGCGCGCGAACCCCCTTCTCGCTTCCGTGGCCGAGACGCTCCGGGCGGGCCGCAGTTCGGAGCCCGTTCGCGGGACTGACGGTTACTACATCATCAGAATTGCGGACGGATGGCGGGATGTGACGCTGAGCGCCACGGAGTCTCAGAAGTCGCAGGAGGACGTGCGGCGCGCCCTCACGCAGGAGAAGTCGGACAGCCTCTCCGACCGCTACGTCCGGAAGATGATGCTGGAGCACGATCCCGTCATTATCCGGACGACGTTCGACAGGCTTCACGCCTGGCTCGGCGGCATCTGGGTCAAGCCCGAACGCGTCGCAGCGTGGGACATTGCCGCGAGGGTTGCGGGCGCCGGGGATTCCGCGGGGGTTTCCCGCATCGACAGGTTCGGGCGTGACACGCTCGTCTCGCTCACGGGAGGATGCATTCGTCTGAACCAGTTCCTCTCGTGGTACAGGGTGCGCGACACCTATTTCCATCTGGACGTCGCCACCGAGCGGGGGTTCTTCCTGTCTGTGGAGGACCTCGTCTGGCACATGGTGCGGGACAGGGTGCTGGTGGACCGGGCGCTGAAAAGGAATCTGCAGGAAAGGGATCCTGTGAAGAAGCAGCTCCGGTGGTGGGAGGACAAAATCCTGTTCGGCGAAGAGAAGGTCTTCCTCGGCAGCTCCATCGTGTTGANNGGTGCGCAAGGACTACTATACGTTCGGATTGAAGAAGAACATGCTCCACAGGATCATCGCGCTGAAAAGGAAATACCGCGTCGACGTGAAAGAGGACGTCCTGATGAGCCTCCCCGTCGACGTCGAAAACGACCCGAAAGCGATTGACGTCTACATGGCAAAAAAAGGGGGGACGTTCCCCCATCCGGCGTTCCCCGTGATAGACTTCGAGTGGGCGACATGGATGTGAGCGCATCCTTCCGCAGGGTCCTTCCGGTCGCACTCTGTGCCGGCGCGCTCCTGGCGGGGTGCAGTGAACAGCGCGGATCGGGACCACGGGGCTCTTCCGGAGTCGTGCTCACGTACTGGCCCGCTCCGAACCCCCAGGAAATACTCCTTGCGGATTCGCTCGTCCGTGTCTGGAACCGGCTTCACCCGGAAATCCGCGTGGAGATGCAGCCGATACCGGTGAGTATTTCGACCGAGGAAGTCCTCCTGGCGGCGATCGCGGGAAAGACGACCCCCGACGTCTGTTCCAATATCTGGCCCGGGGCGCTCCATGATTACACGCAGGCAGGCGGACTCGTGCGGCTCGACGCGTTCCCGGATTTTGATTCGGTGATGAGCCTCCGGACCCCGCGGGAACTTCTTGAGCGGTTCCGTGTCGCCGACGGGCACTTCTATGAGGTGCCGTGGAAAACCAATCCGCTCATGATGTTCTATAACCGCCGGCTGTTCCGGGAAGCGGGAGTCGAAGGGGTCCCCTCGACGTACGGCGGGTACCTCGCGGCGGGGGAGAAGGTCGTCACGCACAGATATGAAGGGGGGACAGCGGACGTGTGGATGGGGGACAGGGATGTCCGGCCTATCTGGTGGCAGCGGCTTTTCGATTTCTATCCTTTCTACATTGCGGCGTCCGGCGGCCGGACGCTCCTCACCGCCGGACGGCCATCATTCGGCGACAGTTCCGCCGCCGGCGTCTTTGCCTTCTTCCGTGAATGCTACGGCAGGAAGTATTTCCCGCGGACGTATTTTCAGGGGGGAGATCCCTTCCTGCTCGAAAAGAAGGCGACCCACTTCTCGGGGCCCTGGGAGGTGGCGGCGATACGCAAATTCGCGCCGCAGATGGATTTCGGGGTGGCGCCCGTCCCCGTTCCCGACGATCACCGGGGCCCCGTATTCACGTACGGGGACTACAAGGACATCTCAATATTCAGCACCACAACCCATCCGATGGAGGCGTGGGAGTTCGTGAAGTTTCTCGTCAGTGCGGAGCATGACCTCCTCCTCCTCAGGATCTGCGACCAGATCCCCGTCAGGGGGGACCTCCTGGAGAACCCCCTCTTTGCGGGGTACTTCCGGGAGAACCCCGCAATGACCGAATTCGCCCGCCAGGCGGTCTACACGCGCGGGATGGATGACGCGCCTGATCTCAAGGAGATATTCGACGCGATCGCGCAGGAATACGAATCGTGCGCGGTATACGGCCGCGTCGGTCCCTCAGAGGCGATACGTGAAGCGGTCGGTCGCACAAACCTCATCGTCGAGTGGAACAGATGACCGGACTGAACCAGATACTGCAGAGGGCGCGCCGGAGCGACAGGGGGGCATACTGGTTCATACTCCCGTATGTCATATTTTTCTGCGCGTTCGTCGCCTATCCGCTCGTCTTCTCCCTCATACTTGTCTTCCACCGCTGGAACATCGTGACGCCGATGGAGTGGATCGGACTGAAGAACTTCGACCGGCTGATCGGCGACGTGCTCTTCTACCGCTCCCTCCTGAACACGCTGACGTTCCTCGCCATACACATCCCGCTCCAGGTGGTCGTGGCACTTGCGCTCGCTCTCCTCCTGAACGCGGGTGTCAGGGGAAGAGGCTTGTTCAGGGCGCTCTATTTTCTCCCCGTTGTCGTCTCCGGAGTCGCGGTGACGATCCTCTGGCAGCAGATCTACTCGTACGATTACGGGATACTGAACAACATCCTTCACGCGGCGGGTCTCCCCCCCGTCCCCTGGCTTGTCGATCCCCGCCTGGCCATGCCCTCCATTGCGATAATGGCCACATGGAAGAATGTGGGGATTTACATCGTGCTCTTCCTCGTCGGACTCCAGAACATACCGCGCGATCTTTATGAGGCGGCGAACCTCGACGGAGCGAGCCCGTTCAAGCAGTTCCGCTACGTGACGCTCCCCATGCTCAACCCCACCATCGTCGTCATCGTTGTGCTCTCAACGATCGGAGGGTTCTCACTTTTCATTGAGCCGTATGTCCTTACGGGAGGGGGGCCGATGCAGAGCACGCTCTCCGGGATGCTCTACATTTATAACCAGGCGTTTTCGTTTGGCCATATGGGGTACGCCGCCACGCTCGGATTCGTTTACGCGCTTGTCATACTGGGGGTCGTCGTCCTCCAGCGCCGTGTGATCGAATCGGAGATGTCATCGTGAAGAGCGTGCTGAAATACGCAGTACTTGTCGCCGGGGCGGTCCTCTTCTCCTATCCCTTCCTCTGGATGCTCGCCGGGTCGCTGAAGCCCGAGCTCGAGATCGCCAGCCTGAACATACTCTCCGGGAACTTCTCCCTGCAGAGCTACGCGCAGGTGCTCCTGAAGATCCCGATCGCCAGGGCGTTCCTGAACAGTATCATCGTCTCGGCCGCAACAACGGCCTCGGTGGTCTTCTTCGGGTCGATGGTCGGCTACGCCCTGGCCAGGCTCCGATTCCTGGGGAGCAAAACGCTCTATACGCTCATACTCTTCACGATGACAATACCGTTCCAGATCGTCCTGATTCCGCAGTACATACTCATGGTGAAGCTCGGCTGGACGGATACCTATCTCGCCCTGATCGCCCCCACAATGATGAGCGCTTTCGGCATCATACTGTTCCGCCAGTTCTTCATGGCGATCCCGCAGGCGCTTATCGATGCGGCCCGTATCGACGGGTGCTCGGAGCTTATGATCCTCTTCCGGATCATCTGGCCCCTGTCGCGTCCCGTGATCATCACGGTGGCCCTCCTCACGTTCATGGCGAACTGGAACGAGGTCCTCTGGCCCCTGATGGTGGTCCGGGAGCAGTCGCTCATGACGATGCCTCAGATCGTCACGATATTCACGACCGGCGGACAGGCGGAGACGCAGCTGGGATACCTCCTGGCTGCCGCCACGCTCCTCTCGCTTCCGGTGATCATCGCGTACGCATTTTTCCAGCGCTATTTCATTGAAAGCATGGCATCGAGCGGGTTGAAAGGATGAACAGAACTCTCATCGCGGCCATGGTCCTGTCGCTCGTCTCCCCCGTCGCGGGACAGGACCGCATAACGCGCGAGTTCAGCGGCATGTACGGCCAGGTCGAAGTGGGAGGTCCGTACGCCGGGGCGGAGTTCCACGACAGCCGTCCCCTCCCCTCGCGTATCAGCTTGTACGAGCCGGCGGCGAACTCTATCGACATGAGTACAGACTACTGGAAGAGAGGGGAGTCGGCCCCCTTCATTGTCGGCGTCCGCGTCAACGGCGGCCAGCCCCGCCATATCGGGCTGGAACCATGGGCGTACACGCTCTCCCCGCACCGGGTCCGGTTCCACCGCGACGATCCCCCGCTCCGTTGGACTTCAACGTACGAGTTTCTTCAAACCTCCCCCGGACTCGTCTGGACGCTCTCGTGTGAGAATACGACCGGAGCCCCGGTCGCCCTCGAGATGTACCTGCAGTGTCGCACGGTGCTCCGCACGTGCCAGACATTCGCGTGGCTGGACAGTGCATGGACCGAGTACGACAAAGGGAGCGGCGCACTGGCTGTGCATTTTGACCAGCCCGCCTCGCGTCAGGCGGCAATTGTCCTCGAGAACCTTGGGGCCGCGCCTGAAGGATGGACCTCCAGTGCCGCCGATCTCGGACCCGACTCACTGAACCCTCTCTGGTTCACAACCGGCGGGAATCTTCCGGGGCATACACTCGCACGGGAAAAGCAGGGAAGCCCTGCCGCGGCGTTCCTCTACGGGAAGAGCATCGCCCCCTCCGGCCGGTTCACTGTGCGACTGGCGATATTCAGCTCAACCCTTGCAGGGTGGAAAACGGCTGCGAACGCTCTGCGGACCCGGTGGGAGGGAGACATTGCCGGATACGACGCGCTGGTCCGGCGGCAGATCCTGCTTGCTCCCCGGACGGGGGACACGTCGGTCGACCGGACGGCGGACTGGGCCTGCGCGCTCCTCGCCGCCAACGCCCATTCTCTTGAAGGGCGTGTCGTTCCGATGCCCTGTCCCGCCGAGTACAATTTCTTCTTCACGCACGATGTCCTGCTGACGGATCTGAGCGCGGTCTGGTTCGATGCAGCCCGGGTCAAACGTGACCTGGGGACCGTCGCCGCGTGGGCTGAGAAGGGGATCATTCCTCATGCCCGATACTGGAGGGACGACGGGTTCAAGACTGAGCTCTGCACGCCCGATAACTGGAACCACCTCTGGTTCATCGAGACCGTCACGCGTTATCTCCACCATACGGGCGACACGGCGACTGTTGCCCGTCTCTTTCCGCTCGTAGCGACAAGCCTGGAACAGGTCCTGACCCAGTGCCACAGCGACAGCCTGATGTACGCATTCCGCCCCGACTGGTGGGACATCGGGAGGAGGGAGGGCCCCCGCTCGTATATTACCATACTGGCGATCCGGGCCCTTCGCGACTATCTTTTCCTCTGTTCCTTTATGCACCGGGATCTCTCCCGGCTTCCGGACTACGAGCTCCTCTCGGACGGGATGGAGCGGGCGCTCAATTCCCGGCTCTGGGACGCAGGGGTCGGATACCTTATGAATGCGAACGGGGAGGACCGGGATGCACACTTCTACATGGGCTCGCTGATGGGTGCGGTGTACGGCGAGATTCCGCCGGACAGGGCTTCGGAGCTCCTCGCGACGGCCCGCCGCGTGCTCGTGGACGGAAGGCTCGGCGTCAGGAACGTCATGCCCCCCGACTTTAATCGCGATTCGGTCCGGGCCTACTTCCGGTTCCCCACGAACGAGGCGGGGGACCCTTACTTCTATGCGAACGGCGGCGTGTGGCCGCATGCAAACGCGTGGTACGCGCAGGGGCTCGTCGCCGCGGGGAGAGCAGCTGAGGCGCTCCGGTTTTTCAAGACCGTCATGACGCTGGAGGGCGTCTCGGCAAGTCCCCGCGGTCAGCCCGCGTTTTATGAATACCGTTATGCCGACACTTCGTCGGGCGCGTACGGTGCGATCGACAAACCGTCATTCCTCTGGGCGGGGGGGATGTACCTCGGGACGCTCTACGCGCTGATGGGGTTCAGGGAAACAGAATGGAATATCGGCAACGGGGATGGGCGTGCCGCGGGGGTCTTCGAATCGGCCGCCGCCAGGCTCGAGTTCGGTCCCGCGAAGTCCGTCAATCTGTCCGGGACCGGGCAATACAGCGTCAGTCTCTCCGCCGGCGGTCTCCGTGTTCCCAGCGGTGTCTTTCCTCTTGATTGTACGAAAAGGTCCGGGTGGACCATCAGGAGAGGGGGCCCGGGAGCGGCGTACCTGGCGGATGTGAATGCAATCGTCTGGTCGTGTCGTCCCGCGAAGGGAGGAGGGCTCCGCGCCGAGCTCTCATCGTTCGACGGTCACCGCGTGAGGGTGCGCATCGTGGGTCGCTCCACGCCTGCCGGCGCCTTCATTGACGGCCGGAGGATCGAAAACATGAAATCCGAAAAAACATCCGACGGGGCCGTCACGACGACGCTCGTTTTCCCCGGCACGCTCCGGAAGCAGGCTCTTGAGATCAGGCAATACCGATAACACTCACCCACCCCGATGAAAGTCGCCGAACTTGAAAAACCCGGCTCACTCCGTGTGAGGTCGAAGCCGCTCCGGGGCCTCCGGGGGCACGAAGTCCTCGTCCGGGTCGAATCGTGCGGTCTGTGCGGAACGGACCTCCATATTGTGGAGGGGAGTTCACGGTCCACTCCCCCGGTCGTCCTCGGTCATGAGTATGCGGGGTTTGTCACGGATCCGGGAAGGGACCTGAAGGGGATCCCCGAGGGTGCGCATGTCGCTGTGGACCCCAACATCCCCTGCGGGCGCTGTCCGTACTGCAGGCGCGGCCTTGTCCACTTCTGCACCGGTCTGCGCGCACTCGGCGTCGATATCGACGGAGGCATGGCGGAATATAGTATCGTCCCCGCCTCGCAGCTCTACGCAATTCCGCAAGGGATGACGGCCGAGGAGAGCATGTTCATTGAGCCTGTCTCCTGTGCTGTGCACGGCATGGACAGGGCGGGAGTGCGGATGGGTGATATCGTCGTCATCCTGGGAGGCGGGACGATCGGGCTCGTCATGCTCCAGCTCGTCCGGCACGGAGGTGCAGCCGCCGTGGTGGTGAGCGAGCCGCTGGCGCATAAACGGAAAATCGCCGCCGACCTCGGCGCCTCGCTTGTCATCGACCCGGCGGGCGATACGCTGAAGCAGGCGGTCATGGACCTGAGCGGCATCGGGGCCGATGTCGTGATCGATTGTGCGGGGACCGCCTCGACAGCGCGAACGGCGATCGACCTCGTCCGCAGGGGAGGCACAGTGGTGCTCTTCGGCGTCTGCCCCATCGGCGAGACGATCCCGCTGGAGCCGAATGCGGTTTATTTCAGGGAGNNGTGGTCCCGCTGAATGTGCGGGCCTATCCGCTCGAGGGGGTGCATGAAGCCCTTGCATCGCTCCGTGACGGGAGTTCCCTCAAGAACATGATCGTCCCCGGCTCATGAACCCCCTGCTTCCGCCGCTCATGCTCGCTCTTGCCGCTGTCCCTCAGGCGCGCGGGGTGGACCCTGCGATCAACTTTGCTCACCTCGATCATCTGACGGAGCACGTGGCCCTCGGCGGCGACACGGTGAGCATCGTCCATATCTATGCGAATTACCCGGACTACCGCTGGGTGGCGGCGGCGGAATCCGGTCCGGAAGGGATCGCGTGCGTCGATGACGCCGCCCGCGCGGCCGTCCTCTCCCTGAGGAGCTTTGAGCTCCGGGGCGATACGGCGAGCCTCGAGCGTGCGCGCGGGCTCCTCGCGTTCGTCATGCACATGCAGGCGNNGCTCTGGGCGATGGCGATGGGAGCAAGGATATTCAGGGACCGGGATCCCCTTCTCGCCCGCCGGTTGATGGGAGGCGTCTCCCTCATGATCCCCCTCGTCTGCGCATCGCTGAGAGAATACGGCGATTCAAAGACCGTCTCGGGGTACAGGATCCCGCGATGGCTCCTGTATGGATCCGGTGCCGATGTGACATCAGAGCTTCTCCTGGGCCTGCTGGAGTACCAGAAGGCCCGGGGGGATGACTCCCTCTCCCCGGTGATGATGAAACTGGCACGGGGGCTCCTCGTGATGCAGGACGGGGACGGGAAGACGCCTCCGTACGGACTCCACCGCTCATGGGAGACGGTCTGGCATATGTGGGGAAACGCTCAGACGCAGGCTCTCAGCACTGCGGGTCTGATACTTCACGACACCGCCATGATCGCGTCCGCGGTCCGCGAGGCCCGGGGATGGTACGGCCGCCTTTTGATGGAGGGGTTCCTCAAGGAATACGACGTGGCGGGGCCTCCCCCGTCTTCTGCCGCGAAGCCGGCCCCGCCTTCTGTGGCGGGGCCCGCCGCCTGGTCAGAGTACGAACAGATTGCCTACGGGGTCCGGCCGATGGCCGTCGGGCTCCTGAGGCTGTTTGAGGCGACGGGAGATCGGGACTACCTCCTCATGGCGGGACTCGCCGCCTCCTGGCTTGCCGGAAACAATCC
>PMND01000062.1 GCA_003161955.1 Ignavibacteriota bacterium
GGCGTGATAAAAAAAGGGGTGGAGCTATGAAAACGGCACTCGTGGCGGCGGTTCTTTTTCTTGCGGTCCGGGCGACGGCGGGGGAGATCGTCGTCCAGAAAATGCAGGGCGCAGTCAGCGTCCGGCACGGCGTCACCGAAACCTGGACAAAAGTCGCTCCCGGTGACGTCCTTCGCCCCGACGACACGATGAAAACGGGGAAGAAGGGGTCTGCGGTGATCGTGGTCCCTTCGTCAACCGCCGGCGCGAGCAGGACGGTGGTGCTTCCGGGCGAGGTCATCGTCGATATGTCGGACATTCGGGACCTCACACAGGAGGAGCTGATGCTCAAGCTCACCATGGAGAAGGTGCGTGCATCCTCCTACCAGTGGAAAAGCGACGACCTCCGGATACCGAGCGCCGCGGTGGTCCATGGCGCCGATAAGTCGTCGAATCTGAATCTGAGCGAAAGCGATCCTGCGACGGGGGTCCTCGAGCTCAACGGTGCGCACGTCCTCTTTGAGAACGGATTCTTCGCGACGTGCGCCCTGAAAGCAATGGAAGTGTTCCGGCTCTATCCGCCGCTGGGGAAGGAATTCCGCGACCGCATGATGGTTGCCGAGGCCCTTGAAAAAGCAAACCTCCGCGGTGAAGCAGTGAACGAATATGGCGCCATCGCAACGCTCGACGGCATCACGTCCGAACAGCAGGCGCTCGTCCACACACGGATCGAGGGGCTGAGAAAGTAGATAAGATACCAGCGGTAACTTCAGGAGGGGGGAGGGCGCCGGCAGGGCCGGGGGGCAGCTATTCAAACTGCCGGGATCATCGCCTCATTTCCCGGCATAGCTACTCGATCGCCAGAATCAGTGCCTCGTTCCCCGGCACATCGATATCCGGGGCGTTCTTCAGGTCATACTTCTCAGCGGACATCAGGTTCCTCAGCACCGTTGCGCTCCCCATGTACCCCCTCACCTGCGCCAGGCTCACCTTCTGGGCATCATCCCGGTTGTTGACGAGAATCAGGGTTTTCTCCCCCTGCATGATGCGGAGGTAGACGTATGCTTCATTTACGGGGGGGAAATGAATCATGTTCCCGTAGGCGAGGGACTTTCTCTCCTTGCGGAGATGGAGCAGCCGTCTCACCGTGGTGAAGAACTGCTTCTCCTTCTGCGTTCTCCCCTTCTCTGTGAATGCGTTAAGTGAATCCCCGGGAAACCCCCCCGGAAAATCCGACCGGATCGCCTCGTCTCTCCTTCCCCCCATCATTCCGAGCTCTGTTCCGTAGAGTATCTCGGGAATCCCCCGGAGCGTGAGAAGCATCTTGAGTGCGAGAAGCGTGCGCGGCGCATCCCCCTGCGTGGCGTACATGATACGCCGCACGTCATGGTTGTCCACGAACGTCAGCAGGTTCCCCGGTTCCGGATAGAGAAAGTCCTTCGAGAGGCAATCAAAGACGGCGCGTATGCTCCCTTTTGATCCGAACACCGATGTCAGCGCATCGTACAGCGCGAAATCCGTCACGGAAAACAGGCCTGTGTTCATCGCCCCGGGGACGCGGCTTTCCTTCTGATATGTCGAGAGGAACACCGGATCGCCGATCCAGACCTCGCCGACGATTGTGAGCGATGGATATTGCGCGGCGATGGCTCCCGCCCAGTCGGTGAGAAACCTTTGTTCGACATACGAGTACGTATCTTCGCGGATCCCGTCCAGCCCGGTGCTTTCGATCCACCAGAGGCTGTTCTCGATCAGGTACCTGCTCACAAAAGAGTTCCGCTGGTTCAGGTCGGGCATATTGTCCGTGAACCAGCCCTGCGTGGTATTGAGGCGTATCGCGGAATCACTGTGTATGTCCGTGAGCTCCATTTTCCAGTTGGAGGTCCGCTGGTGGTTGGCCACCGAGCCGTTCAGCCAGTCCGCGGAGGGGAGATTCCTGATCCACGGGTGGTTGATCCCGATGTGATTGCTCACGTGGTCCATGATCACTTTCAGTCCGCGCCTGTGCGCCTGCCGGATGAGCTCCTCGTAGAGCGAATTTGTTCCGAACCGGGGATCGATCTGGTACAGGTCCGTCGCCGCGTACCCGTGATAGCTGAACGCCGGCGCGTTGTTCTCGATAACCGGATTCAACCAGAGCGCCGTGACCCCGAGGTCCGCGAGGTAGTCCAGGTGGTCGATGATCCCCTTGAGATCTCCGCCATGCCGTCCCGAGGGATTCGATCGGCTCTTCTCCTCGGTCATCCCGGGAGCATCGTCGTTCGTCGTATCGCCGTCTGCAAATCTGTCCGGCGTGATGAGGTAGAGGACATCGGAAGGATCAAAACCGCGGTAGCGTCCCGCGGAGGGCTTTCGCTTTTGAACGGGGTAGCTCAGCGCCAGGCTGTCCTTCCCGTTGCACAGCGTCAGAAGATGGAATCCTTCCAGCGCGTCACGCGCGATCTCGATATCCACGAACGCATACGACGGGTTGGGTGACCTGTACACGTGCGTCACGCGTACCTGCGGCGAGCGGGACCGGGCCGTAATCCCCGAGAGGTTCTCCCCGGTGATCATCAGCTGGATCTGGTTNNTGCCGAGCCGGCGCTTCCGGTCCACCTCGTACTCGGAGTAGTTTCCGTCGAACCAGACGACGTTGCTCTCTCCCTCGAATGCCAGGATATGCGTGGCGATCCTGTCCAGAAACCAGCGATCGTGTGAGATCACCACGGCGCATCCTGCAAAGTTCTCCAGCGCCTCTTCGAGCGCCCTGAGCGTGTTCACGTCCAGGTCGTTTGTGGGCTCGTCGAGGAGGAGCACGTTTGCCTCTTCACGGAGGACCTTTGCAAGATGGACCCTGTTCCGTTCTCCGCCTGAAAGTATGCCGGTCAGCTTTTGCTGGTCGGTCCCGCTGAAATTGAACCGGGCGACGTACGCGCGGGAATTCATCTCGCGCTTCCCGAGCGTGATCGTCTCCTGGCCCCCGGATATCTCCTGCCATATGCTTTTGGCGGGGTCAAGCGGGCGGCTCTGATCGGCATATGCGAGCTTCACCGTCTCGCCGAGCCTGATCGATCCGGAATCCGGCTTCTCTTTCCCCGTGATCATCCGGAACAACGTCGTCTTCCCCGCCCCGTTCGGCCCTATCACGCCGATAATACCCCCGGGCGGGAGGACGAAGCTCATATCCTCNNATCTCCAGCTCTTCGTTCCGCTTCTCGGTCCCCTCCTCCAGCATCTTCTCGTAGGACGTGATCCTTGCCTTCCCCTTGGCGTGGCGTCCCTTCGGGTTCATCCTGATCCATTCGAGCTCGCGGGCGAGCGATCTCTGGCGCTTCGACTCCTGTTTCTCCTCGATCTCGAGCCGCCGCTTCTTCTGCTCGAGCCATGAAGAATAGTTCCCCTGGAACGGGATTCCCTCCCCCCGGTCCAGCTCCAGTATCCATCCCGCGACATTATCCAGAAAGTACCTGTCGTGCGTGACGGCGAGGACAGTTCCCGGGTACTGTGCCAGGTGTGCCTCAAGCCAGGCCACCGATTCGGCATCAAGGTGGTTCGTCGGCTCATCGAGGAGGAGGACGTCCGGTTCCTGGAGCAGCAACCGGCAGAGGGCCACCCGGCGCCTCTCTCCTCCGGAGAGGACCTCGACCCTGGTGTCNNATCTCCTTCACTGTCTTCGACGCTTCGAGTTCCGGCTCCTGAGGGAGATAGCCGAACGTAATCCCTTTCTGGACCGATATTTCGCCGAGGTAGTCGGTGTCGATGCCGGCGATGAGTCTCAGAAGCGTGCTCTTCCCGGCGCCGTTCAATCCGAGGACTCCGATTTTCGCCCCGTAGAAGAACGAGAGGTAGATGTCCTTCAGGATCTGGCGGTTCGGCTTGACGACCTTGCCGACGCCGGCCATGGAGAATATGATCTTGTTATCGCTCATGAGTGACCGATAGTACGGGTCTCAGCTCGCTGCGCCTCTGGTCTCCCGCGTAATACACTCTTTCCAGGAAGAGGCCCGACGGGGGCGCGGTAAGCTTCGCCGGAATCTCTGTTCCGGCATCGAAAAGCCGGGGGACATCTTCCACCGCCAGGCGTCCCCTTCCCGCCTCCACAATCACGCCGACCAGCCTCCGGACGAGTTTCCAGAGAAAATGCGAGCCGCAGACGCGGAAGAGTATCAGGTCGTCCGCCTCTTCAATGCGGAAGTCGTCAATGAAGACCTTCGTGGACTTTTCTTCAGGGTCGTCGTCTGTGAACGAACGGAAGTCCTTCATGCCTGAAAACAAACGGGCGGCCGAGCGCATACGCCCGGTATCGAGCGCATCTCCCACCCACCAGACATACCGCTTGCCGAGCGCAGTCCGCCTCCGTGACACCTGGTACAGATAGCTCCGCGCCGTCGCGTCGTGACGCGCGTGGAAAGTGCGGGCCGCCTTCTCCACCTCGATGATATTGATGTCGGGGGGGAGCTTGTCGTTCACCTTCATCCGTATGATCTCCGGGGCCAGCACGGTTGTCACATCGAGGTGCGCCACCTGCCCCAGCGCATGGACGCCGGCGTCCGTTCGGCCCGATCCGTAGAGCTCAAATTCGGCGGATGCGAACACAGAGTGGAGTGCACGATGAAGCTCCCCCTGCACCGTGCGGGCGTTCTTCTGGACCTGCCATCCGCTGTAGCGGGTCCCTTCGTATTCCAGCGTTACTTTAAACCGGGGCACGCGAGATCTCGGAAGGAAAAAGGGGGATCGCCATCGCGGGCGATCCCCCGGACAGACTGAGGGTAAGAGTTACTTCTTCCCAACCTTCTTGACGCCCGCGGCGAGGTTTGTCGCCATGTCTTCCGCGAACGCCTTGTGGCTCATAAGCGCGGTTGTGGCGGCGCTGAACGCGTCCTGGAAGTCGGCCTTCACCTTCGTGATCCCATCCTTTGACTTCGTGAGCTGGGCCATGACCTGCATGTGGTCCATCGTCGGGTCGTACGGCTTCATCTCGGACATCCACTCCTTCATCGACGTCGTTGCCGTCGAGAGTTTCTCCTTTGCCGCCTTCAGGTCGTCGCTCGATTGACCCTCAAACTGCTTCGGGTATTTTGCGGCCATCGAGTCGTACATCGCGATCGCGTCATCGATCTTTGCCGAAAGATCGTTTCCCTTGTTCATCATCGACATGCCGTCATCGTGCATCGCAGTCACGGAAGCGTACATGTCCGACTCCAGCTTCTTGAACTCCTCTGATTTTCCACAGCCGGCAATCAGCACGGCGGCGGCAATCATCAGGACCGAAAAAATTGCGAAGTGTTTCATCTTGGGGGACTCCAGGTTAAGTATTGTACATGGAATATGGGCGGAAACACTAATATAAGAGATCTTGTGTGACCAATCAACGGTTCCGGATCCCGGAAGACCCTGCAAAGGACAAATAATGCGTAAAAACTCATCAAAACCGGCAGGTTTATGGCCGAGCATATCAGAAAATAACTACGAATACTTGACAATCATCTGATAAATTATAAGATTTTAATCACTACGCATCAGCAGGAAACCGCAATCATTGGGGGGGTGGCAATGAGACGACGTGACTCG
>PMND01000072.1 GCA_003161955.1 Ignavibacteriota bacterium
GCAGGTTCGTTCATCGAGTCGAAGCGCATGCTGCTGGTGAAATAGGCCGATGGCACGGGGAGGCGGAATCGGGGCGGAGAGGCGGCGCGGGTCGCCGGACCTGGAAGCGCTCATTCAGCGGAAGTACCCTGAACTTCCGGAGAACCAGCGCAAAGTGGCTGATTTTCTCATCCAGAATATCCGGGAAGCGCCGTTTCTCTCCGTCATGGAGATCGAGGGCCGGAGCGGCGCCAGCAAGGCGACCGTCGTCAGGCTGGCCCAGAGCCTGGGGTTCTCCGGCTTCCTCGAAATGCGGGGGAAGCTGATACAAGGCGTCCAGTCGCAGATGAGAATCACGGAGATGTTTCCGCTGCTCGCAGGGACGAGCCGCGAGGAAACCCTCACGGCAGTCGCCGATCAGGACGTCAGGAACATCAACCAGACGATCAACCAGCTCGACCGGAAGGTCTTCGCGGACGTCGCACGGATGATCCTCAACGCCTCCCGCGTGTATACGCTCGGCCTCGGGATCTCCTCCCTGATGGCCAGGATCCTCGCCTACTCGCTCAGCCAGGTGGCGATCCGGTCGACATCGCTCGTGCATGACTACGAGACATTCATCGAACAGATCCACCTGTTCGACCGTTCGGATCTGATTATCGCTTTCTCGTTCCCTCCGTATTCCAAGGAGACGATCGAGGTCGTCAGGGCCGCCGCAAGGCGGAAGACGCGGGTCGTCGCGGTGACCGACAGGGTGACATCCCCTGTGAGCCTGTATGCCGCGCGCGTGATTCCAGTCGTAAGCCAGAACATGCTGTTCACAAATTCGTTCTCCGCCATTTCCGTGATCATCAATGCCCTCACCACGGAGGTCGCTCTCCTGAACAAGGCGAAAGCATTGAAGAACCTGAAGGAGAGCGAGAAACTGCTTGAACGAACGGGACACTACTACGCAGGGTAGAGGAATCGCCATGAAATCAACCCTTTGCCTCTTCCTGGTCCTCCTTGCGGGGGCCGGCACGCTCAACGCGGGGACGACGGGAAAAATCAGCGGCCACGTCACGGACGGGGGGAGCGGAGAATCGCTTGTCGGTGCCAATCTGGTCCTCGTGGGCGCGACGCTCGGTGCTTCGACGGGCACGGACGGGAACTACGTGATTCTGAATATCCCGCCGGGGACGTATGACATGCGGGTGACGCTCGTAGGCTACGGCCCCACCCTCATCAAGGGTGTGCGGATCGTGGCAGACCAGACGACGACAATTGACGCGAAGCTCGAGGTCTCGGCGGTGGGACTGGCGGAGGTGGTGATCCAGGCCGAACGGCCGATGGTGCAGAAGGATGCGACCGCCACAATCGCGGTCATCAACAGCGAGCAGATCAAGATGATGCCTGTGAAGGATTTCGTGGAGGTGCTCCAGATGCAGTCGGGCGTCGTGGCTGACGGCAGAAACCTCTACGTGCGGGGGGGGCGCTCGAACGAAGTCGCGTATCTCATTGACGGCATGTACGTCAAAGATCCGGTTCTCGGGACTTCGGGGACGAGGATCCACAACGAAGCGATTTCGGAGCTGGTGTTTCTCGACGGTTCGTTCAATGCCGAATACGGGAATGCGCTGAGCGGAGTTGTCAACATCGTGACAAAGGAGGGGGGGAAGGATTTCACAGGATTGCTTGAAGGACGGACGAGTGAATTCGGCATCAGTCCGTTCAAACAGTACCGGGAGGACCGCGTGGCCGCGCTGGTAAGCGGCCCGATCGCCGGCGATAACCTGAACTTCTTCGCAAGCGGCGAACGGGACGCCCGGGGGAGCTGGCTCCCCTTCGGCTATGACCGGACACTCTCTTTTATCGGGAAGCTCAGCGGGACGCCCGTTTCCGGGTTCAAGACAACCCTGACAGGGAGGTACAGCGCGAACGACAACCGNNCCGGCAGTATTTCCGCACCATCGGGCTGGGGACCGAGTTCTATTCCCTGGCGGATCCGGTTGAAGTCACCGACAACCGGACGGAGACGTTCAATGTACGGGGAGACCTCACCTGGCAGATCGGGCGCAATAACGAAGTGCGCACGGGGTTCGACTTCAAGAAACACAACCTTTCCTATTTCGACGTCTACGATCCCAAGCGNNGCATCGATCGTCCCCTCGAAGGCGAAAACACAGTGGAGTCCGCGTCTCGGCGTCGCGCACCCGATAAGCGACCGGACGGCGCTCCACTTCTCGTACGGACATTTCTTCCAGAACCCCGACTACGAGCGCCTGTATGAAAACTCGCAATATGACGTCCACGTCAACCAGCCGATCTTCGGCCAGCCGGATCTCAACGCCGAGAGGACAACGGAATACGAAGTGGGCATCACGCATCAATTCAGCCAGACATTCACCGCTTCATTTACCGCCTATTACAAGGATATCACGGGCCTCATAGGAACCATGTACTACCCGCCATTCCAGGACGGGAGATATGTCGGCTATTACCTGTACGTCAATGAGGCGTACGCCAACGACAAAGGTTTTGAGACCCGCCTGACGATGCGAAGGTCGAAGTATGTGGCGGGGTCGCTCACGTATACGTATTCCGTTGCCAAAGGGAGCGCATCATCCGAGCTGGAGAACTATCCCAGTACGACGCAATCCACGCTTCTCTACCCGCTGAATCAGGACAGGACGCATCTCCTGAACGCCAACGTCAGCGTGATGTTCCCCGCCGGCGACGGTCCGTCCATGTTCGGATCGTATCCCCTGGAAAACACGTACTGGAACGTGATCGTCCGCCTGAACAGCGGGGCGCCGTACACGCCATCGAGCAGGCGGAGCAGCTTCATCCCGATCAATTCCGCCCGCATGCCGACGACCTACTCGATCGATCTTGAATTCGGGAAATCGTGGAAGTTCGGCCAGCTCGGGTTCGAACCGTTCGTCGAAATCCTCAACCTTACGGATCACAAAAATGTCCTGTATGTCTGGCCGGACACCGGCGAACCCGACGTCACATTTGACACCGCGCACTCGACAGAATACCTCCAGGACCCGAGCAACTACGGGCCCCCGCGGCGCATCCGGATCGGCGCACGGCTGACGCTGTGAGCCACGCACGCGGTGTTCGACCGTCAGCGGCTTCATCCCCAGGCGCGAAAGGACGATCAATCATGACAATGAGCTCTCACGGAAGATCCAGTGCCGCGACCGCATGCTGGGCCCTGTGTCTCGTGTGGTGCCTGGCCTTCACTCCGGGGCGCGC
>PMND01000043.1 GCA_003161955.1 Ignavibacteriota bacterium
GAACCAACTGAGCTAAGCGTCCGGGAATCTAAGCTGAATTTGGCAGTTTTTCGCCGGGGCTTCTCGAAACCGCCTGCTGTTGAAGAGCTCCTTCAACAGTGTCTTCAACACCTCCACTGAAGATTGGATCGGATTTTGGGAGATCCCTCTGAGTGAGAATATATGAAACTGGGGGTGATAACGCAAGCGTCAAGTCTTCAGTCCTATTTCCAGTTTTTGAATCCGAGCTCTGCAATGACCCAGTTCGCGGTAATCTTCTGACCCTTATCTGACCTCGACATCCTGGTCCGATATGCATTCTCCATCTTTGCGCGGGCGAGGAGCGAACGCTCGTACTTAATACACGAACGGGATCAACCTCTTTGTTCCGGAAGCATACCCGGCATAGTCGGGGTATGTGGCCTTGAGTTGCGTCTCTTCGAGGTTGATGCGCCACGGAATTATCACCATGACCAGAATTCCGATCGCGGCTGTGAACGGGGACAAATGACCGATGATCGTCACGAGGAGGAGCAGCGAAACACCTGCGTACATCGGATGGCGGATGAAGCGGTACGGCCCCCTCCGGAGCAGCGGTCCTTCGGCAGGGGTGGCGGAGATATTGAATCGTTGCCTGCCGAACGTCACACGCGCATAGATGACGAGAGCCAGACCAAATAGCTGCCCTGCGATCACGAACGGATTACCGGAGAAGAGGTTGCCTGTAAGCCCGAGGAGAACAAGAATCAGTGCCATGAACGGCCCGGCATACAGTAAGACGAATCTGGACATGGCCTGGTCAGCTCCCCCTCTGACCGCCTCTCCTGATGGCCCCGCTCCCCCTGTAGGTCCCGTCGCCGCCTGGATGGGGTTCCCCTTTCACTCCCCGTCCTCCATGGAGGGCCTGAGCTTGTGCGTGGAAGTCATCTCCGGGCTTCAGCACCTTCACGCGTAGAGGCTTCCCCTCCATGTCTTTCCCCCGCAGTGCATGGACCGCGGCGCGGGCCTCGGACGCTTTTCTCATCTCGACGAACCCGTATCCCTTTTCTTTCCCGATAGAGGCTGCGAGGACTTCACCAAACTCCGTGAACATTGCCTTCAGACCGGCATCGTCGACTTCGATAGGGAGATTTCCAACATAGATTTGCATGATCCACAATTCCTATTCAGTCCTTGAGTAAGGGGAGCAAAACGTCGCCGGAAGGCGCACGCTCATATCTGACGCACAGTGTTAATGTAGCGGAGATTCAGTTGAGTGTCAAACGATCGAGGAAGCGTTCGAACAGAAACTCAGCCGAGGCAACCAGTCGGGTGAGTCACCGATCTGACCAATTCCTCGATGGAAAACCTGAAAAAAGGGGGATTTAGGGAAACCGGGGCCGCATCATGGTGAGATTCGCTTCGATTCCGTGTCGATTGAGTCAAGTTCCTCCCGGGTAAGCGTGAAATTCAGAGCGGCTGCATTATCTTCCGCCTGCCCGGCCGATGTGGCACCGGGGATCGCCACGACCACCTCCCCATTGAATGAAACGAGCCACTGGAGGGCGACCTGCGCGGGGACGACTCCGTGTGCCCCTGCGATTCCCCTCAAGAGGGTCACCAGGGGGCGCGTCCGTTCCAGCCCCTTCCGTGTGAAATTCCGGAGGTAACGGCGGACTCCCGATACGCGGACGGATTCCGGAGTCTGAGCGTGAAACTTGCCCGAGAGTATTCCCTGCGCAAGAGGGGAATACGCAATGATCGACAGACCGAGTTCCTTTGCGGCCGGGAGGACGCCGTTCGATTCGATCTGCCGGTTCAGGAGGCTGTAACTTACCTGGTTCGAGATGAGGCGGAGACCGTTATGGCGAAGACGCGCATCGGCGCGCCTCATCCGCTTCTCGTTGAAATTGCTGACCCCGATGTACTTGATGTTCCCCCTTTCCGCCAGCCTGGTCATCGCATCCATCTCCTTCTCAACCGATGAAAAGCCAAGCGGCTGATGGACCTGGTACAGATCGATGGGGAACCCCCCCAGCCGCTTCAGGCGGACGTCGATGGTCTTGAGAATCGAGGCCGCGCTCCGGAGCGCGGGCCACCACTTCGTCGCGATGACGACGTCTCCAGCCCGCTTCCCCAGGGATGAAAGAGCCGAAGCAAGCGTCTGCTCCGACGTCCCCCAGCCGTACGCTTCGGCGGTGTCGAACCAGTTGATCCCTCCCTCGATGCTTTTCCTTACTATCTCCAGAGCGACGGGGTCGGCGAGTTCGGGCCAGTACCTCCCTATAAGCCCTGATCCTTTGCTGAACTGCCAGCAGCCGAGCCCGATGGGGCTCACACGTAACTCCGATGAACCAAGTGCGCGTAGCGGCATCATATGAAGCCCATTATCATTTTGATGAGGCCATCAGACAGATCACTAACCGGCAAATTCCAGTCCCCCGACTTTCCGGGAGACACGGCGCCTGAGGAGCCGCTCGACGATCGCCACGAGAATGCCGAGGGCGGACGCCCCCACCAGATACGAAACGGCATTTGTGTAGAAAAACCTGGAGAAGAACGCCAGCATTCCCAGCAGGAGCAAAGGTCCCGCCACCATGATAAGTGTCGTGAGTCCAATTCTCTCCCCCAGGCCCCGCGGGGCGGAAAACGGGAGTCGTGGCGAGATAAAGAAAGCAATCTGGAGGAGAAGCTGGCTCGCGAGCAGGATAACCAGTTCGTGCATCAGGACATGCAAAAGGTTCCTGAAGAAATAATAAAAGACGAATCCCAGGAGAAAGAGATACGGGATCAGAAAATAGATCGTAAGGACCCTCTTGACTGCAAGGACGAGTGCGGCCCGGTCCGCGGGGGTCGTGAAGAAGACCCAGGCGGCCTGGAAACTGTCAGACTTCCCGATCTCGTCCTTCAGTATGCCGGGGAAAAGTATTATGGCGACATACAGAAGCGAAGAACCGGCAATCCCCCTGATATCCAACCCATGCTGGAACGGGTCGTAGAACTTCCCCCCCCCCTGCAATCCCTGGTAAACGTAGAGTGCCGTCAGCGGGATGATCCCGAGCACGGTCATTTTGAACCTGATGTCATAGCGAAACTGGCGCGCGATGAGTGTCGCGATCGCCCGGTCTTCCGGCCGTTTGAGCAACGAGACCATCCAACGGAGACGGACAGGACGGCGCTGCGCGGACTCGGAGACTGCTGCGCGCGAAACCGACTCGGCGTAGGAAAGCGAGATCTTCGACGCGCCGGCGGGGAGGAGAACCGCGAGAAGAACAATGCCACAGAGAGCGAGGAACATGCTGAGCGGCGTCCAGATCCCGGCGGCGAGCGCCGTGAATGATGCAAACCAGACCGGCGGCAGAAGATCCCACCACCAGGGAACGGCCATGGCGATCCCCGACATGAATCCCCCGATCCTGGAGGAGAGGAGCCCAAATCCGCCGTAAATCAGGAACGAGAGGGACATCTGCATGTACGCCAGGAGCGTCATCAGGCGCCGGTACGGGATCAAGCGGAGCGCCGCCGCGTACAGGAGGATCATCCCCATCCCTGTCGCGAGCGCGTTCGCCGATGCCGCGATCACCCACACGAACCCTTCCAGCGGGCCCCTCCTGATCGAGATCGAGACCGCCGAAGGAAGGTTCAGGACCGCCGCGAAGAGGAGCGTCAGGATGATGATCACGCTGACGCGCGCCGCGAAGTATGTGCGGGAGGAGACCGGCTGCACGCTCAGGACCGCAAAGTCTTCAGGCGAGATGATCGTCGCTCCGAATTCGAGCAGGATAAGTGACGCGAGGAAGATGGACGTGGGGATGAGCACAATGGAGGCCGCTATCGAAGGGTCCCCGCTCCCCCAGGGGACGAACGCGAATATCACGCCGAGGATCAGATAGAAGTAGAGCATCACGAGGATCGCGTTCGCCCTGGACGCTTTCCCCACCCGGAGCCCTTTGACGGAGACGGATCCGGGGTTTCTTCTGAGGAGGAGGTATGAAGCCCGGAGAAGTGCCCGCCACTGGAGGGGATCCACACCGAACAGCGTCAGGAGACGGTCGAGAATCATCGCCCGAGAGCCTCGAGGAACTCCTTCGCCGATTCGCGGGCATCCCGGACGCCGGTCAGCCTGCAGAATGCCTCTTCAAGCGTCTGCTCTCCCGTCCTGCGAGCGATGCTTTCCGGCGTTCCCTCCGCGATAATGCTCCCTTCGTTAAGTATGATGATCCGGGGACAGAGCTTCTCCACGACATCAAGTATGTGGGAGCAGAAGAGAATCGTGCTCCCCTGAGCGGAGAGCCGCTTGATAATCTCCTTGAAGACGAGGGCCGCGTTGGCATCGAGCCCGTTGAGCGGCTCATCAAGGAAGAGGACTTCGGGCTGGTGTATCAGGGCCGCCGCGATGAGGACCTTCTGTTTCATCCCTTTCGAATACTCCTGCAGCCGCTGGTCCTTCTGCGCAAGTATTCCGAACAGATCGAGGAACTCATCTGCACGGCGCGCGGCGACATCCCTGTCCAGATGGTGAAGATCCGCGATGAAGTGAAGGTATTCTCCCCCGGTAAGCGTCTCGAACAGCGCTCCGGATTCAGGCACGTACCCGAACCGCTTCTTTGCCTCGATCGGCTCCCTGATGATGTCGAAGCCTGCAACCGTTGCACTCCCGCTCGTGGGGAGTATCATCCCGGTCAACATCTTCACGGTCGTGGATTTTCCCGCGCCGTTGGGGCCGAGGAACCCAACGATTTCACCTTTGCCGACGGTGAAACTGAGTCCGCGCACTGCATCTTTTTCGGCAAACCTCTTTGTGAGCCCGGTTGTCGTGATCATCGTGGGGTATATTTCCGGGATTGTGGTCATGTTCATCATACCGATAATCGCCCTGTCTGTCAAGGAGGCACGGGGAGAGGGCTCAGCATCGAGCGGCAGCGGAGCTCTTCTTCGAGTGCATAGGTGTCCTGACAGAGCCTGGCTCTCTTCCGGGAAGCCGCCCCTCCGGCCGTCCCGCCCGGACGGCGGATCCGTTTCCGGAGTCCCCTCAGCTCGCTCTCCATATCCTCCAGCATCCTGCCTGAAAACCGCGGATCGAGCGCTGCCTCGTGAAGAAATGGTGATTGTCTTCTCCCGTTTGCGGTCACCAGGAGTGAATCCTTTGCACGGGTCAGCCCGACATAGGCGACCCTCCTTTCTTCCTCTATCTCTTCCTCCCGGAGACGGTGCCTCCGGCTCAGGTCGAAAAAGACGACCCGGCTGAATTCATTCCCTTTTGCGCGATGAATCGTACTGAGGAGGACCTCATCCCTTTCCGGCTGCTCCGGCGGAGATGCGAGCTGAAGCGCGGGGGGGCCCTTGCGTGACGCCCCAATATGTGCGAGGAAATCGGCCGCCGCGGGAAATGTCCGGGATACCGCGTCTATCACATCCAGGCATGTCCGGTCATCCGCCTCATCCGGGTCGGACGCGGCGGTCCTCATCCGGTCATAGGATCTTCGCAGGTGTATCATACCGTCGAGCTCTTCGATGAGCTCGTGGGAAGAGAGGAGGGGAGCCCGGAGGCGGAAGTTCCTGACTTGAACGAAAAACTCCCGCAGGGCTGCTTCTTCGTCTCCGGTTAACGCTCCGGTCCCGGGGAGCATCTCCAGGTCGCTCCAGCACTCCAGACGCTCTATCAGACTCCGCCGGAGCAGTCTCGCCGGCCTTTTGAGAATCCTCTCCAGGTCCTCCTGTCCCGCTGAACCGGGGAAGAGCAATACGTTCAACCAGGCTGCGACATCCCTCCCGGCGCGGGAGTCAAAGAGACGGCCCCCCTCGACATGCGTGTGAGGGATATTCTTCCTGTCGAGCGCCAGTGCCGCGATAAACTGAAGCGCGTTGTAGCGGAAGAGCACGGCGGTTTCCCGCCAATGTGAGCCGCCGGTTTCGCTCTTCTTCCTGATCCATTCTGCCGCTGATTGCGCCTGCTCCCACAACCCTGTGCCCAGGATGATTTCGAACTCTCCGGGTGGAGCCCCGGGGCGAGGAACCACGGATTTCGGGACGCGATCTCTGTTCCGCTGGATGAGCCAGCCTGCGTGCGCGACAATCCTCACCGATGACCGGTAGTTTGTCGACAGGGCGCACTCCCGTGCGCAGGAGTGCACGCGGGGGAAGTCGATTATCCCCCGGACTGTCGCCCCCCGCCACCCGTAGATCATCTGGTCGTCGTCCCCGACGATGAAGAGGTTATTTTCAGGGAGGGCCAGGATCTGAAGAAGCAGAATCTGAGCCCGGTTCAGATCCTGGAACTCATCGACAAGAAGGTACTTGAAATCATCCTGGTATCGCCTCCGCAATGCATCGTTGTCGAGGAGTATCCGCACCGCAAAGTAGATCATATCATCGTAGCTCATGAACCCACGCTCTTCCTGCAGTTCCAGAAATCGAGTGAACACAGGATTAAACGGCGCGGCTGATCCGCTCATATTCAGCGTCATCCGGTCCGCCGGGAGAAGGTCCATCTTTGCCGAGCTGAGGAGTCTCAGAGAGCGTTCGAAGGGATCCTCCGCTGTCAGAGGAGGTCCTGCGTCAAGCAGCAGCAATGCCTCTTTCAGCAATGTGCGGGTCAGCCCGGGTTCGGTCCCGGCGTCGAAGACGAGCCGGCTCCCCGACCTGACGATTTCATACCCGAGAGAATGAAGAGTCCTCGCCCGCACACGGCCGAGGTGCTTCTCCTCGAGCCGTTTGTTCATCTCCGCCGCCGCTTTCCTGTTGAAGGCGAGAGGGAGTATGCTTTCAGGAACAACTCCCGTGTTCACCAGATTGCACACTCTATTGACGAGCGTCTTGGTCTTTCCGGAACCTGCGGGGGCGAGGACCCGGATCGGCCCCGTGCCATGCCCCGCGGCGTCAGACTGGGACCGGTCCAGATCGTGATCGAGCGGGATCGCGTACGGGGAGGGGGTTGGGTGCGGACGGACCGGGACAGACCGGCGCTCCGCCCGGTCTTCGCACAACTCCAGTATCCGGGTCAGCTGCTCTCTCCGGAGATATGCCATTATCGCGTCAAGGTCCGTGTGGAGGGACTCGGCACGGATGCTCTTCCCCGGATACTCTCTTCGCTCTGCGCGCGAGAAAAAGCAGAGGGGGACGCCGTGATACCAGGCTGGGAAGACGACCAGGTGAGCCAGGAGCGAAAGGCGGGGGGAATCAGCCGGGAGATCCTGAAATACCGCCACCGGACGACTCCCCGGGTGCAGCCCGGGTTTTCGCACCAGGTCCTCTGAAGCGATGACGGTCTCGCACCGGAGGCCGATCCTCCTGCACGCCCGGAGGAAGGCATCGTACGATTCGCGTGTAGCCCCGAAAGAGGAGAAACCGCGGGCAAATGCAGTCCGTGGCCCCGTCTCCACTCCTCTCCATGGCAGCCACCGCGCATCAGCCGCCGATCGCATGCAGGAGTTCGTTTCTCTTCAAGATCCCGGTCGGAAAGTGCGCGATATCGACAAGGTGGCCGTCGAGTCCCAGCACGATCGCGGAGGTCTTTCCGACGCCGGAGCGTTCGAAGAGGCTCTCACTGTCCACGGAAACAGGGAACAGGTACCGGTTCCCGGCCGCCCATCCTTCAAGCATACGGGCCTGGCCGGGGCCGCTTCTTGCCGAATCCCGGCGTGCGACGAGTCGGACGCTGGCGGCTGATCTGTACTTTGCACTGTTCAGGGAATCGCAGAAGGCGAGAAAATCATCGAGACAGAGCTGGCAGCCAAAATCATCAAAATCGGCAAGAAGAATCACGGCCGGACCCCGGGAAGCGTTCCCTGATTCCTCCGGCAAGAAAGACGCCGGGACCGGGGTCTCTTTCCCGGCGGCTGTGTCCGGATGCGGCCACGCGATCAGGGTTGACCCCCAGAGAATCGCCGCAATTGCGGCAATGCCTGTTGGCAGGGAAAACTCACGCCGCTCTGTTGCAGAATCGACCATGATCAGAAAGAAAGCGACGACCGCGAGAAAGAGATCCAGGAGTGCCTGTTCCTTCATCGGAAGGCTCGGACCGAAACTTCCAAAACAGTTGCACGGAAGATCGACACCCCGGACGATCGCTGTGGAGAGGACCACGGCGAACGCACCAAAGAGGAACAGTGCGGCCGACGCGGCACTCCGGAGGGACTTCCCTGAGAGGAGCAGGAGACCCGTTCCGCATTCCAGAGCGATCAGCCCCGCGGCCGCGGGATTGGCAAGCTCATCCGGCACATGTGCCAGGCTGGAGAGACTCATCGCAAACGGATGGAACGTGAAGACCTTTGACACCGATGCCGCCGCCAACACGAGACCGAGGGCGAGCCGGGCAACAAAGGCGGAAAACGAACGGCAGGATCTGAACATCTCTATTCTCACTGGTTTCTCCATCATCGAAGTGTGTACCTCTCAACGCGAGTTCCCGTCTCGTCAGACGCATAGATGGTATTCCTCTCCCCCGTGGCGATGACGCGGCTCCTGCAGGGAAGAACGAATGTGCGAATGCAGGATCCATCCCTCCTGCAAACAAAGATGTCACGTCCCGGGTGCGGCGCCTGGTTCCCTCCGAGAAGAAGTATGTTCCCCCCCGCATCGAGGAGCACTTTCCTGAAATATGTTTTTTCAGGGACCTGCCGATCGTCCTCCTCCTCTCCGCTAACCATGCCTCCGACAGAGAACCGCCGCCTGAGTCCCCCCTCCCGGCTATAGAGCTCCACCCGGTTCATGAAAAGATATGCGACCACGAGGGTGCCGTCGCGGCAGACGGCGATCCTGCTCGCCGCATAGAGAGGATGCCTTTTCCCGGTCGGCTCCAGAAGCAGGCGCCGGGGGGTCCCCCCCTCCGGACTCCCGTATCTGAGGACCATTCCGCGGGAACTGTCGCTGTAGAGGGCAATAGCCATTCCCCGTGGCCACTCCGGCGTGATGTCGACAGGCATCCCCCACGGGACGATGAATCCTCCCCGGAATACGAGCCCCGTGTCAAACACCTGAATGCGCGGATCCTCCATTTGAAGCACCACGAGCCTCGCCCCGATCACCAGCGAGAGGGCCGGAGACCTGAATTCCCCCGGACCGGTGCCGCGACGCCCCACCTTTACGACGCAGGCACCGTTGGTATCGAATTTCTTCACTGAGTAGTCAAGCAGATCCGTCACATAGACATTGCTCCGCCTGTCAACCGAAATGCCCGAGACTGAATACAGCATGGCGCCCCCGCCGGTTCCCAGCGTGCGCGTGCTGCGGAGCGGTCGCTCCCCCGCGACCCCTTTGGTCGCGGGGGAAGCAACCAGCAAGACGAGCAAGACAAGAAATCCACTCACGATGTTCACGGGTTCAGTTGGACGAGGCGCACCAGACATACCCGATCGCGCAGCCCTCCACGCATCCCTGAGTCATGAACGAACCGAAGAACCAGCTGCTGCCGAACTTCTGATTACAGGCACCGGCACAACGCGACAGGGCTTCGGCGCAGGGACGCTGGGCTTCAGCGGCAGGCAATGCGGCCAGCAGAAGGAGCACTACGAGCAGAACGGAACAGAACATGCGTTTCAAGGTCATGGGAGTCACCTTTCGGTTTGTTGTCTGGGGTTTCGACTCCCGGGGAGTTCATTCCGCGCAACGGAGCCGTGTGAATTGCATTCATGATACACACGTTGAAAGGGGATTTACGAACAGCAAGGAGGGAGAAATGACGCGGGTTCAGGAACCGAAGTGTTCTTTGCAGTCAAGCCATCGATAGAAGGGGCTCGGAAACGGATGTGCCATCAGGATCCCGTGGGGGGGTTCTGGAAATAAGGTGCGAAGATGTACCGGATCCTCTCGAGAGAACCTCCGATGACAAGCTCCGCTGTTTTCGCGTAGACATCAAGAACAACGATCGCGTTCACCGAGGAATCTGTGGTTGTTGCTGCACGAAGACGCTCGGCGATGGCGACGTTGATGATCTGCATGTTGTCGTAGATCCGGGTTAGCCCGTCCAGTCCCGGGTCCGAAGGGGCCGCTTCTTTCTTCAGAAAATACTGCGCCAGGAGATACATCGAGGTTGCGCGGTAGACTGTCTCCTCGTTGCTCGCAAGAGGAAGGTGAAACCTTGCCATCGGGCGGAAAAGCGCGGTGTGCGGGCACCCGCTCGCGGCGATGACGAGTCCCATCAGCGAACTGATCCCTTTCTGGGCTGTGGTCTGTTGGGTGATCGTCCGTTCCTCGGTGACAACCTCCAGGTCGACTTTCTCATGCGAGAGAAGTCCGTCGAACCTCTGAACGAGATTCACCAGCCGGAGAGCCAGCGGGCAATGGGGGTGCTCCTCGACGTTCAGGGGACAATTCGGACACTGATGAAAATCCAGGTTCGTCCAGTCGGGTCTCACCGCAGGAGTGCCCCCGCGAAGCTCCAGAGTCTCAGGGTCCAGGCGTAGATGGAAGCCCGTTTCAGAGCCGTCCGGCAGCCTGAAATTATAGTAGACTGTAAAATCTTTCATCATATCGGGCCGGTGCGTTGCTTGGGCACTTTAACTCATTGTTATAAGAACATACAATTCAAACCACAAACAATCAAGCGCGCCTGCAGGCTACTCCCCTGAGGAGAAATACTGCAGGATTTTCGAGGCGGTCTTCTCTCCCACCACCTCCCCCAGCTGCTGGCTCGTCGCAAATTTCACCCCCTGGACCGACCCGAAGGCTTCCAGGAGCTCCTTCGCCCGCTTTTTCCCCACCCCTTCGATCAGGTCCAGTTCCGTCTGTAGTGTCCGCCTGGCACGGAGCGTCCTGTGAAACGTGATCGCAAAACGGTGGGCCTCATCGCGCACCTGCTGGAGGAGCCGGAGACCGGACGAGGTCTTCGCTATGAGCTCGGGCTCGCTGCGCCCGGGGAGGAACACTTCTTCAAGCCGTTTGGCGAGTCCGATCACCGGCTGGCCGCCGATTCCCAGCTTCTGCAGCACCTCCACTGCACTTGAGAGCTGCCCTTTCCCCCCGTCCACGACGATCAGATCGGGGAGATCCCCCTGCTCTTCCAGGACGCGGGTGTAGCGCCGCTCGATGATCTCGCGCATGCTCGCGAAATCATCGGGACCCGCGACGGACTGGATCTTGAACTTGCGGTATTCGCTCTTCCGCGGCTTCCCGTCGACGAACACCACCATGGAGGCGACCGGATCGCTCCCCTGTATGTTCGAGTTGTCGAAGCATTCGATCCTGCGCGGGATCCGCTCCAGCCGGAGATCCTTCTGGAGGGCGACAAGGGGATGCGGAACATAGTCCGCGCGTTTCATCTTCTGGATCTTCAACTCGTCAAGGAGGAAACGGGCGTTGCTCTTCGTCAGGCGCACAAGTTTCGCCTCTTCACCCGACTCGGGGACAACGATCGACACAGTCTCCCCCCGCTTCTCCCCCAGCCAGCGCGTGATTGCTTCCGCATCGTCCAGAGCTGTCTGTACGACAACCTCCCTCGGTATGTCGTTCGCTTCCAGATAGTACTGCTGCACCAGAGTCTCAAGTATCTCCCCTTCCTGCTTCCCTTCGACGTTCCCCAGATAATAATGCTGGCGCCCCACCATCTTCCCGTCGCGCACCTTGAATATCACGCCGCAGGCGTCATCACCGTCGGCGGAAAACGCGATGATGTCCCTGTCGGTTGCATCAAGATCGACCGCCTTCTGCTTCTCGCTGTATGCCTCGAGCCCCTTGATCCTGTCCCGGATGATGGCCGCTTCTTCGTAACGGCGGGCGGCGGACTGCCGGTCCATGTCCGCCCGGAGCAAGCGGATGAGCGAGCCGGTCTTCCCCCGGAGGAGCGAGGCCACCTGATCGATCATGGCGTTGTACTTCTCCAGAGGGACGAGCCCTTCGCACGGTCCCTCGCACTTCTTGATATGGTAGTCGAGGCAGACCTTGAACTTCTTCTTCCTGATCGCCTCGGCGTCGATAAGGAAGTTGCAGCTCCGGATCATGAAGATGTCCCGTATCGCCTTGAGTGCGGAGCGGACGTTTTTCACATCCGTGTAGGGGCCGAAATAACGGGAACCGTCCCGGCGGATCTGCCGGGTGATGAAGACGCGCGGGTACGGCTCCCCGGTGATGACGATGTAGGGGTAACTCTTGTCGTCCTTGAGGCTGACGTTATACCTTGGCCTGAATTTCTTGATCAGGTTGGCTTCCAGTATCAGCGCCTCGACCTCGGAGTCGGTCACTATCACCTCGAGGTCGGTCGCCTTCAGCAGCATCTGCTCGATGCGGGGGCCGACCGAGCGGGATTTCTGGAAGTACTGGCGGACCCGGTTCCGGAGGTTTTTCGCCTTCCCGACATACAGGACCTTTCCCGCGCCGTCTTTGTGCTGGTAGACACCGGGAGCGGCCGGAAGGTTTTCGAGTTTTTCGGGGAGTGCGACGTCCTCCCGTGTAATACGGATATTCATGGAGGAGGGGAGCATGGCCGTCACTTGACCAGGACCATTTTCCGAACCGCGGTTGCCGTCCCCCCGCCCCCCTGAATCTCAAGGCGATAAAAGTACACTCCCGACGCCCTGACGGACCCGTCGAACCGGACGAGGTATTCCCCGGGGGACTGGCGTTCGTCCACCAGCGTGGCCACTCTGCGGCCGAGCAGATCAAAGACCGTGAGGTTCACCCCCGACGGTGCATCGGTCCCGGAGACGATGCCCGGAACAATGTAGCTGATCGTCGATGAGGTGTTGAAGGGATTCGGATAATTTTGCCGGAGCGAAAACGAGAGGGGGGTGCCCGTTCCGAACGGAGGGCTGATCGGTGTCCCCGCCCGATACAGGACCCATCCATCCGGATCCAACTGGACGCTGTCAGGCCTGGTGGAGAATGCGAATCTGAAATCTTCGGTCCGGAGGCTGTCCCGGACGGTCAGCGTCGTGTCGCGGGTCCCCGTGTAGACACGGATCTGGAGGGGCATGGCGTACGTCGGCCACCCTTGATCCTGCTGTTGTGCGATGCGGAGACTGAGCGTGCCATTCTCCCAGTCGGATGCAATCGAGTAGACCGGCCACCCGGGACCGTATATCCACTCATCGAAGAACCAGCTCATGTCCCTCCCCATTACCGATTCCACGGCTGACTGGAAGTCGGCTGTCACCGCGCTCTTTTCAGAGTAGAGCTGGCGCCACATCCGGAGGGAACGGAAAAACGCAGAGTCTCCGATCGCGCCGCGGAGTGTGTGCAGGACCCAGGCGCCCTTCGAATAGACGACGTCGGAAAAGAGATAGAGTCCCTGCCCTTCCGGATTGTACACCGCCCCGGTCCACGAGCCGTTTCCGAAGCCCAGCATCCCGTTCATGAGTTCCCGCAGAGCAACGGGCCCGCCAAGTGTCTCTCTCCAGAGCGCCTCACTGTAGGTGGCGAAGCTCTCGTTGAGCCATATGTCCGGCCAGGAGCCGCATGTGACGAGGTCCCCCCACCACTGATGGGCGAGCTCATGCACAACAACGTCCTGGTTCGTCTGGAGTGCCTCGTGAATTGTGGTGATCGTCTGATGCTCCATCCCGCCGTAGGCGAAGGGGGTCACTGAAGACATGCCATATTTGTCCCAGGGGTACGGCCCGTAAAGATTCCCCAGGTTTGTGATCATCTGCTTGACGGTCGGTATGTACGCCGCGGTCACGGCGGAGTCCCGGGGCCAGACGAAGTACTCGACAGGTATCACGTCACCCGGCCCGCGGGCGAGAGTGGACACAGGGACTGTGAATTTCGAGACTGTCGCGCACATCAGATATGTCGCAATCTGATGACCTTCTTTCCAGTGCCAGGTGACAGTCCCGTCGCCGTTCAGCGTTGTTCCAAGAAGCCTCCCGTTGGAAGCGGCGACGTACCCCTGCGGCACCGTCACGCTGATTTCGGCGGTGGCTTTCTCCCATGGCTCGTCGTAGCAGGGCATCCAGCAGCGCGCGTCGCCCGGCTCGGACATCGTGTATCCCAGGTTTGCGGGGAGCCCCGGGATCGTGTCGTGAAAGTAGTAGTACCCGAGCCTGTCGGTCAGGCGGGGGATCCCGGGGAGCCGGCGGTACGCCACGATCAGCCGGAGCGTGTCCCCTGCCCTGTGCGTCGAATCGAGACGGACGGTGAACCGTTCATCCGCGTCGTTCGTCGTGTATGGCCTCTGCACCCCGTTGACACTGATCGAATCGATCGTGAGCTTGAGCTGATATAGAACCAGAGAGTCGGCGGGCAACTTCATCACGAGCGCAATCTGGTTCCGGCCGGCGAAGTCCTCGTTCACCATCGCAAGGGAGAGGTCGAGCCTGTAGCTGAGGACATCGAAGGCGGGGTTGGAAGGGGCGGCGTGTATGTCCTGGTGGCGTCGTGCAAACGAGAGCCCGGCGTCCGGCCCGATGAAACCCCCCTGTTTCTCGAAGGCCTGCCGGCTGGTCTGTCCGGCGCCCGCACTGACGCCGAGGATCCCCCACAGTGCCATGCACGTCAGGCGACGTCCCATTCTCATCAATCATCCCCTCCCCGCTGTCATCACCTGTACCCGAGCCGCTGGATCCATTCCCTGTCTCCGCGCCATCCCGCACGGACCCTGACGTGCAGATCGAGGAACACCTGGTGACCGAGGAACCGCTCAATATCCCGCCGGGCATTTTCCCCGATCTCCTTCAACATCCCCCCTTTTTTCCCGATCAATATTCCTTTCTGGGAGTCCCGCTCGACATAGATATCCGCGCTGATGAACCACTTCACCGGTTTCCTGTCTTTCGGGGGTTCGGCTTCCGCGGCCGCCCCGCGCTCGATGAACTCCGTGATCTCAACTGTTGTCGAGTACGGGACCTCTTCCTGGCACCTGATAAATATCTTCTCCCGTATGATCTCTGCGACAAAGAAGCGCTCGTTGCTCTCGCTGACAATATCCGCGGGATAAAGAGGCGGATGGACGGGGAGCTCGGATGAGACGCTCGCCATCAGCCCGCCGGTTCCCTCGAGTGTGAGTGCAGACACGGGGAATATCTCCCGGAACGGATGCCGCCGGGAGTACCGGTCGATGAGAGGAAGGAGCAGCCCCTTGTCGACAATATCGACCTTGTTCAGGACAAGATAGACGGGCCTGGCCGACGCGGCCAGCTGCGCCAGAATCGCATCTTCGGGGGAATCCCCCCCTGCAGCAGGCCTTGAAGCATCCACCATAAAAAGTATCAGGTCGGCGTCGCTGACAGCCGATGCCGCGGATTCCATCATCGCTTCGTGCAGGGCATAGCGGGGCTGTATTATTCCAGGCGTATCGAGGAACACGGCCTGGTAGGCGGGGGTTGTCAGTATGCCGAGGATCTTGTGACGGGTCGTCTGCGGCTTCTTCGTGACGATTGATATCTTCTGTTGCAGGAGCCCGTTCATCAGCGTGGATTTGCCGACGTTCGGCTCACCGATAATGGCAACATACCCGCACCGGAAGAGGGGNNCCCACCTGACCGGTCTTGGCGGCTTTGATGATCGTGTCCACGACCTTGTCGAGCGTCTTGTCGGAGACAATGACCTCCAGCTTGATCTTCGGGAGAAAATCAATCTGGTATTCCGACCCCCGGTAGAGCTCGGTATGCCCTTTCTGGCGGCCGTAGCCCTTGACTTCGGTGAGAGTCATCCCTTTGACGCCGATCTCCGCGAGCGCTTCGCGCACGTCGTCGATCCTGAACGGGCGGATGATGGCTTCGATTTTTTTCATGGCAGCCCTCCTTACCTCCCGTGACACTGTTTGTATTTTTTTCCGCTCCCGCAGGGGCACGGATCGTTTCGTCCGACTTTCTCGGCCACACGCACCGGCTGGGGTTTCTCTCCCCGCGCCGGATCCCCTCCCGCAGCCCCCGGCACAGGCTCGCGGTTGGCCTGAAAGCCCATACCGACAGCCGAATCGTGCGTCGTCCGGACAGCCTGCGGCGGGCGCTGCGGCCCCCGGATGGGGAGTTCCTGCGCCTGGGCGGGGAACAGCCTGAAGACGGTGGTCACGATCTCGGTGTCGATCAGGTCGATAAGCTCCATGAACATCCGGAACCCTTCGGTCTTGTATTCCACGAGCGGGTCNNAGATGATCCTTCCACTTCTCGTCGATCACCTGGAGTACCACCATCTTCTCTATCCGCCCCATGATCTCCGTGCCGAGACGCTCTTCTTTTCTCTTGTAGAAATCCGCCGCAGCGGCATTGATCGCGGCCTTCAGCCCGTCCGGCCCCTTTGCATGGAACTCCTCGGGGGTGAAATTCATGTCGAGGAGGAGCTGCGTCCTGAGCTCCTCCTGAAGCCCCGCGATGTCCGCTTCCTCGTAGTGCCTCTCCACCGCCTTCGCTGCGAACGTATCGACGAGATCCAGGACCTCGTCCTTCAGCCGCTCACCCAGCAGCGCGTTCCTCCTGCGCACATAGATCACTTCGCGTTGCTGGTTCATGACGTTGTCGTACTCCAGGAGGCGCTTCCTGATCCCGTAGTTGTTTTCCTCAACCTTACGCTGCGCGCGCTCGACGGAGCGTGTGATCATCGAGTGCTGGATGACCTCACCTTCCTTCAGGCCCATCCTTTCCATTATCGACGCAATGCGGTCGCTGCCAAAGAGCCGCATCAGGTCATCCTCCAGCGACAGGAAAAACAGTGACGATCCCGGGTCCCCCTGCCTCCCCGAACGCCCGCGAAGCTGCCGGTCGATGCGACGTGCTTCGTGACGTTCCGTCCCGACGATGTGCAGCCCCCCCGCATCCCGTACGCCGGGTCCGAGCTTGATGTCCGTTCCCCGGCCCGCCATGTTCGTCGCAATCGTGATCACGCCCGGGAGCCCCGCATGGGACACGATCTCCGCTTCCCGCTGATGCTGTTTGGCGTTGAGGACGTTGTGGGGAATGTTTTTCCGCTTCAGCATGCGGCTGATCGTTTCGGAGACGTCCACGCTCGTCGTGCCGACGAGGACCGGACGGTTTTCCGTCCGCATCTTTTCGATCTCTTCGATGACCGCGTTGTACTTTTCCCGCTTGGTCTTGTAGATGACGTCGTTGATATCGTCGCGGATCATGTCTTTGTTTGTCGGCACCACAACCACGTCGAGCTTGTAGATGTCGAAAAATTCCCCGGCCTCAGTCTCCGCCGTGCCGGTCATCCCCGCCAGCTTCTTGTACAATCGGAAGTAGTTCTGCAGCGTGATCGTGGCAAGCGTCTGCATGTCGCGCTCGACCTTCACGCCTTCTTTCGCCTCGATTGCCTGATGCAGGCCGTCGGAATACCGCCTGCCGGGGAGGAGCCTCCCCGTAAACTCGTCGACGATCTGCACCTTCCCGTCGTCGGTCACGACGTATTCGTCGTCCTTGGAATACAGGGAATAGGCCCGCAGGAGCTGCGATACCGTGTGGATCCTGTCACTCCGTTCGGAATAGAGGAGGTTGACCTCATCTTTCCGGCGGAGCACATCCTCCTTCGAGAGCGACGCGTCGTTTTCGATGACGCTGTGTTCGGTCCCGAGATCGGGAAGGACGAAGAAGTCCCTGTCTCCGACGATAGGGGTCAGGTATTCGCGCCCCTTTTCGGTGAGGTTGATCTGGTGGTTCTTCTCGTCGATAGCGTAGTAGAGCTCGTCGTCGATTTCGTTCATACGGCGGCTCTGGTCGCGCATGTATTCGTTTTCCGTTTGCTGGACGAGCTTTTTGTTCGACGGATCCGACATGAGCTTCATCAGCTTCGGGTGCTTCGGGAGCCCGTGGAATGCCCGGAGCAGGAGAACGCCCGCCTCCTGTTCCTTCCCGTCAGCAACGAGCTTTTCGGCGTCTGCGACGATTTTCGAGACGAAATTCCGCTGGGCGGCAACGATCCGCTCAACGGGGGATTTCATCTCGTTGAATTTGTGGTCTTCGCTCTTGGTGGGACCGCTGATGATCAGCGGAGTCCGGGCCTCGTCGATGAGGACGGAATCGACTTCGTCGACGATCGCATAATAATACTCCCGCTGGACCAGGTCGGCCTTGTCCACAACCATGTTGTCGCGGAGGTAATCGAAGCCGAATTCATTGTTCGTACCGTAGGTGATGTCGCAGCCATATTCTTTCCTCCGCTGGAACGAGTCCATGGAGTTCTGAATGCACCCGACGGTCAGGCCGAGATACTCGTACACCTTCCCCATCCAGACGCTGTCACGCTTTGCCAGATAATCGTTGACCGTGACGAGGTGCACCCCCCGACCGGGAAGCGCGTTAAGGTACACCGGCATTGTCGCCACGAGCGTCTTCCCTTCACCCGTGGTCATCTCGGCAATCTTCCCCTGATGGAGCACCATGCCGCCGATGAGCTGGACGTCGAACGGGACCATGTCCCAAAGGGAGACATTCCCGAGAAGATCGAACGAAGTCCCGACCAGCCGCCGGCAGGCGTCTTTGACCGCCGCAAACGCCTCCGGAAGAAGCTCCTCGAGCATCTGGGACGTGATCTCATCCCTTTCCTTCTCCAGAGCTGCAATTTCATCCATGATCCCTTCCCGCACGGGAGGGTCCGCGTCCTTCTGCAGCTCCGCGCGCTTCACTACAAGCGCCTCATCCGTCTCCTTCAGCGCCTCCTGTATGCGGGCGCGGAATTCACCCGTTTTGGCGCGGAGCTCGTCGTCAGAGAGTTTGCCGTACTCCTCGTACAGGACGTTGATCTCGTCCACGAAGGGACGGAGAGCCCTGACGTCCTTTTCGTGCTTGCTGCCGAATATCTTGTTCAAAACGCCAAGCATCACTCACCGGTGTATGGTTGGGAACTGGAAATACTGTGTAATATAGAGAGAAAACGCGTTGCAATCAATATTTGCTTTTCAGCTTAAATCGCATAAACTGCAAGGATGAAATGTCTTTCCGCCGCGCTTTTGCTTCTCCTTCTTTCAGGCTGTGCTCCCGGGATCGCGCCGCAGAGAGCCCGGCACGAACCATCGGTGCGAATCCCGAGCGTGTCGCCGTACCCGGGGCTGAAACGCGCGCTCGATGCGTTCCTGCCGGACACGCTGTTCCCCCCCTCCAACGCCGCCATAAGAATCATCTCGCTCACGGAGGGGGAAACGCTGTACGACCTGAACGGAAGACTCGCACTCACCCCCGCCTCCAACCAGAAACTCTTCACATCCGCATGCGCGCTGAGCGAGCTCGGAGGGGGATACCTCTTCCGGACACGCGTTTATATGGATACGTCGGCTCCCCCGCGGATCATCGTCCGGGGCTCGGGCGATCCAATGCTGACGACGAGAGACCTCGACACACTCGCTTCTGCGATCAGGAATGCTGTATCACTGAATTCCTCCTGGACCGTGGCCGGGGACCTGTCGATGTTCGACGATCTTACGCGGGGGTCGGGCTGGACCTGGGATGACGAACCGGATCCCACCGCGATGTTCATTTCCCCCCTTTCTCTCAACGGGAACACTGTGCGGGTACTCGTGCGCCCCGGAAAGGGACCGGGGGATTCTGCCCGCGTGGAAGTGGACCCCCCCACGTCGTACGTGCAGGTCGAAAACGCGGCGACGACAGATTCGGCGGGGTCCAGGAGCACAATTGAGGTATCAAGAAACTGGCGGGAGCACCTGAACTCGATCGCCGTGAAGGGGTCGATATCCCCACGGGATACCCTCATCGACGCCACGCTGAGCATCGCCGACCCTCACTGGTACGCTCTCACGGTCCTTCGCGAAAAACTCGAGGCACGGGGACTCCGGTGCAACGGGATGCTCCTCGACACGGTGCCGCACGGCGCGCCGGAGATCGCCCGGCGCGAGCACAGGCTCGATTCGGTCCTCACGTACATGAATCTCACCAGCGACAATCTCTCTGCGGAAAATGTTCTCAAGACCATGGCGGCCGAAAAGACGGGGATTCCGGGGTCTGCTGCCGCGGGGGCGGCTGTGGTAAAGCGGTTTCTTGCGGGGATCGGCATCGACACGACGCGCACGGTGATCGCTGATGGCTCCGGCGTTTCACGGTATGACCTGACTTCCGCCGAGGCGGTCACCACGCTCCTTGGGGCGATGCGGACACGGACAGACATATTCCGGACCTGGTACCAGACACTCCCCGTCGCCGGCGTCAGCGGCACCGTGTCGACGCGCATGCGGGGGACCCCGGCACAGGGGAATCTCCGGGCCAAGACAGGGACCCTCGAAGGGGTCTCCTCCCTCTCCGGATACGTCACGACCGCTGACGGGGAGGAGCTCGCTTTTTCAATTTTGATGCAGAACTTCCCNNCAGTGACGGGAGGCTCAGTGGCGCCTCCTGCGCCACTGCTAATGACAGGAAGTTCAGTCAGTCCGCAGAACGGAAGCGGACGTCCCCCCCCGATGTGTGCGCGTGGATCGTATTGCCGCCGCCGTTCAGCGTTCCCCGGACGTGGCTTTCGTCAATCTGACCCGAGAGTGTCACCGGAAAATCGAAATGGACGCTCCCGCCGCTCGTGGCTGCGTCGATGTTTGCGGTGACTGATTTTGAGACGACGATCTCGATATTCCCTCCGGAGGTTTCGGCGAACACCCCCTTGTTGGGCCCCTTCACTTTCACAAACATGCTCCCCCCGGAAGTCTCCGCCCGCACTTTCCCTTCCACGTCGCTGATCTTCACATCCCCCCCCGACGTTCCGAGGTCGACGTCACCGGCGATGGCACTGACATCTACCTCCCCCCCGGATGTCCTCATCCGGAGCGACCCTGTGCATCGTTCGGCTTTGACGTCGCCGCCGGAGGTTTCAAGGTCGATATCCCCCCCGGTGCCGCCGATGGAGACATTCCCTCCGGAGGTCTTTCCGTCGATTTTTCCCTTCAGATCGCTCAGGCTGATGTCCCCCCCTGCGGTATGCATCTTCACCGAATACTCGTGCGGGACAGAAACGGTAAATTCCACGTCGACATCGACCGAGTTCCAGAACCAGGAGCTCCCCTTGTGCAGCTTTCCCTGTACGCTGACGTTATTCCCGGATTGATCAGCGGTAATCTCAAAATTCTCCACATCCTTCTCCCGCCCCCGCATGTCGGCAACCACCGAAACCTCGTTCGAGGATGTCCCAATGATCTTCACTGATCCCACATCCGTCCCCAGGGTCAGCGTCCCACCCGGAGACACCTGGAATTTCTTCTCGAATCTTTTCTGTGTACACGCGGCTGTCCCTGCGACGACCAGCACAAGGACAACGGCTGCGAGAGTGCGTGTGAAAAAGTTCATTGCGTCCTCCTTCAGGAAATGTCTATCGGATCTACCAGTTAGACGACCTCGCTGAAGGAAAGGTTGCAGGGGGGCTTTGCATTTCGGGGCCGATTTGCTTATTTTTTCCAATCTTATCAACTCACTCCGGCCGAATGGCGAAAATAACGCTCCCCACTCTCCTCCTGCTGCTTCTCACTGCAGGCTGTTCCAACAACAGCGGTCACACTCCCGTGACGGGAAGCCCGGCCGGCCAGAAGCCCGCGAACGAAGAACAAAAAAGAGTCATGACATCCACGTCCCCTGCGAAGTTCAGCGGCGAACATGCCTTCACGCTCCTGACCGCGCAGACTGCGTTCGGCCCGCGGAACCCGAATTCTGCCGGACACAGGGGGTGCCTCTCCTACCTCGTGTCGACGCTCCGCGGGCTCGCCGACGAAGTCCGGACCCAGGAATTCACGCACACCGGATACGGCGGTGAACAGCTTCGCCTGACAAACATCGTCGCAAGCTTCAGGCCGAAGGACCCGGCCAGGATTCTCCTGTGCGCTCACTGGGACACGCGCCCGCGGGCCGAACAGGATGAGACCAGGGGGAGACGGAACGATCCGATTCCCGGAGCGAACGACGGGGCAAGCGGGGTCGCAGTCCTCGTGGAGGTCGCCGGGCTGCTGAAGAACGTCCCCCCTTCCATCGGAGTGGACATCGTGCTCTTCGACGGCGAGGACTACGGCAAGGAGGGGGACCACGCGAGTTACCTCCTCGGCTCCCGCTACTTCGCGGAGCATAAGGGGGGGGACTATATCCCCCGATTCGGCATACTTCTCGACATGGTCGGGGACAAATTCCTGGAGCTTCCCAAGGAACGGTATTCCCTCCGGTACGCGCCCGACGTCGTCGCAATGGTCTGGAAGACCGCCGCCAGCCTCGGCGTGCAGCAATTCCACGATGAGACCGGGGAGGAAATTATGGACGACCACCTCCCCCTGAATGAGGCCGGAATCCAGACCATCGACATTATCGACTTCAATTACCCGGATCCCACGAACAGGTACTGGCACACACACCAGGACACCCCCGAACACTGCAGTGCCGAGAGTCTCGAGGCGGTCGGATCCGTTATTGCGAGCGTCGTCTACGCCCAGGTACCCTGAACGATGCCCCGGTCGCATATCGAGCTGGCGATCGGCACGGAGACCGCCGCGTTTGACACGATCACGGGCGCCCTGAGCATCGAGGGATTCGAAGGCTTCTGGGAGGACGGGAAAATTCTCCGGGCATACATCGCCGGAGACCGGTGGCATCCCGACCGGCTCGACGATCTCCGCTTGAATCTGGCACGCATCACGAACGACTTCGCGCTCCCCCCGCCTTCGCTCACCCTCACGCCTGTCGCAGATCAGAACTGGAACAGATCATGGGAAGAGTCGATACGCCCGATCCGGGTCACGGAGAGGATCGTCATTGCTCCCACCTGGCACCCCTTCAGGGCCGGGACCGGGGACATCGTGCTGACAATCGACCCGAAGATGTCGTTCGGCACCGGGTACCACGAGACGACTCGGCTGATGCTCGGACTCCTCGAGCGGCATCTCACCTCCGGGGCGCGCGTCCTCGATGCGGGGACCGGGACGGGGATACTCGCCATCGCCGCACTGAAGCTCGGTGCCGCGTCCGCCCTCGGGTTTGACATCGACGAATGGTCGTACGCCAACGCCCTGGAGAATGCGCGGCTCAACGGTGTCTCCGGCCTCTTCACCGTACGGCAGTGTGACCTCCCGTCGGTCACCGAATCGGCGTTCGACCTGATCGCAGCCAACATACAGAAAAACGTCATTGAAGAGATGCTCCCCGGGCTTGTTTCCCGGCTCGCTCCGGCAGGGACGCTTCTGACCTCAGGATTGCTCGCCGGTGACCGCGATGCGATGGCAGCCACTCTCATCCGGGCGGGACTGGCGCTCGAGGATGAGCGGCGCGAAGGTGAATGGATCGCCTTCGCCGGAAGGCTCTTATGACGGTTGCCGTCATCGACATCGGGACGAACACCGTCCTGCTCCTTGTCGCCCGCGTTTTGAAAACAGGGGAGATTCAACCTCTTGTCTATGAACAGCGCGTTCCCCGCCTGGGACGGGGGGTAGACTCGAGAGGGACGCTCGATCCCGGCGCGATGGAGCGGGTGATAAC
>PMND01000137.1:0-10865 GCA_003161955.1 Ignavibacteriota bacterium
GCCCAGTAGCACACGCCGAGCATAGCCACGAGTATCAGCACCATTGCCGCGAGGAGGGCCCACCCCTGCCGCGTGTCTCCTACCATTTTTCCATATGTGTAACAGAGAGCTGCCGATATCAACAGAATCGCCAGCTCCTCAAGAAAATTAGAGAACGGCGTAGGATTCTCGAACGGGTGGGCAGAGTTCACATTGAAGAACCCGCCTCCGTTGGTACCGAGCTGTTTGATTGCAATCTGAGATGCCGCGGGGCCCACGGCGATGACCTGCTCCTTCACCTGAACACCGCCCGTGTCGCGGGGGGCCTGGAGGAACGGCACCTTTTCATACGGCGACAAGTTCTGCGGCACACCCTGTGACACGAGGACAAGGGCAAAAACGATCGAAAGCGGAAGGAGGATATACAGCGTGCTCCGTGTCAGGTCAACCCAGAAATTGCCCAGTGTCTTCGCGCTATGTCGGGCAAATCCCCTGATGATGAGCGCAAGCACCGCCATCCCGGAGGCCGCAGAAACAAAATTCTGCACCGTGAGTGCCAGCATCTGTGTGAGGTAACTCATCGTGGTCTCACCGCTGTATCCCTGCCAGTTCGTGTTTGTCACGAAGCTCACAGCCGTATTGAACGAGGAATCAGCGCTGACCGGCCCCATCCCCTCGGGATTCAGAGGAAGGACCTGCTGCACCCTTTGAAGCAAATAAACGAACAGGAGCCCGATTCCGTTGAACAGCAGCATCGCGAGAGCGTTTTCCTTCCAATCCATTTCGTTGGCAGGGTCTATGCGCGCAACCCGGTATATCAGTCTTTCCACCGGTCCGAGAACCGGATCGAGAAACGTTTTCTCACGCTGGAACACGCGCGCCATGAAGGCCCCCAGTGGTTTCACAAGCAGCAGCAGGACCACCAGGTAGAGAGATATCTGCAGAATCCCGTTCAGTGTCATTCGAATTTCTCCGGTCTGAGAAGTGCGACGAAAAGATAGACAAGCAAACCGAGCGCGATGATGCCCGCGAGAATATAGATCCAGTTCATGAATTGCCTCCGGGTTTACGTTCCTCAGGAATTTCGCATATTTTGATCAGGGCCCATGTGGTCAGGGAGAAGATGACGATGATTCCCATGCATATGATATCCATTGTCAGTTTCCTCCCGCTTTTGTGGAGCTCTCGTCGAGAGCCAGGTTCAATGTGAGAACGTTTACCCGCGGTTCACCAAGTATCCCGAAATCCCTTCCCGCGGTTGATCCTTCAACCAGTGCACGGACCCGGTCTTCGCTCAGGCCGCGCGCACGGGCAACCCTCGGCACCTGATACATTGCCGCGGCCACGGTGATATGGGGATCGAGTCCGCTCCCGGAGGATGTCACAAGGTCGACCGGAATCGGAAGGACGTTGACCGAATCCGCCTTTTTCAGATCTGCAATCCTCCCGTTCACCTCATCAAGGAGAGCGGGGTTTGTCGGTCCGGTGTTTGATCCGCTTGATGAACCGGCGTTGTACGGAAAGGGGGATGTCGCGGACAACCGGCTCCAGAAATATTTCGCCTCGCTGAACGGCTGGCCGATGAGTTCAGATCCAACGGTTCTTCCCTCTCTTTTCAGCAGGCTCCCATTTGACTTGCCGGGAAACGCGACCTGGGCGATACCGGTCACCAGAAGAGGGTAGGCGATGCCGGTGATCACTGTGAGGAGCAATAGTGCGAGGATGGATGTAACAAGGTGTTTGATGAACATAGCAGGCCCGCCTCAAGACGTATGTAATTTTCAGTATGCCCGGACTCTTCAAGGCGGGCCAAGTTTGCAAAAACCTCGTATGGAACGCAATCAAGGAGATATAAGAAGAAGCAGGTAACCCGTAAAAAGGGTGTAAAGACGGGGAGGGTAAACGCAAAATTACCTCTATTCAGCGAAAGAGAATCTGATTCATGGACATGAATGGAATGGTCGTGCGACTGTCCGGTTTTCCTTGCACCGGCAGAATCCCCTCGTTACGTTAGCCGAGAACCATATTCTACACACTCGTTGGAAAGACCTGCTTGACAGGCAATCCCGTTCTTCAGCATGTTCTCTGGCTCGTTGCGATACGCGCCGCGGGGGCAATTGCGCAGCGGATCACGCCAAGAACCAACTCGCCTGTCGTGCTGGAACTGATCGGCGGGGTTCTCCTCGGTAATCTGGGGTTCATGGGGGTGTCAATCTTCGAGCCGATGAAGCAGAGTGGATTTTTGAATGCTCTTTCGCAGATCGGCGTTTCCTTCCTCCTCTTCCAGATCGGCCTCGAATCAACTATTGTGCAGATGCGCCTTGTTGGGCTGCGCGCCCTTTTGGTGTCGCTCACCGTTGCGCTGGGCATGATCGCGGTCGCGGTGGCAGGCAAGCTGGCGTGCGGACTAACCGCCGGGACAGGGGTCAGCGGCTGGGTCGTGGGTGTGGGGATGATCCCGCGCGGGGAGGTTCTGCTCCTCTACGCGAGCATGGGGCTCGCACTGGGCGCAGTGTCGAAAAGCGTTTATTCGTCACTCGTCATTGTCGTCATGGTGACCACCATGCTGGCGCCCATCGTGCTCATCCGGCTTCTCCGCGGAGCGGGGCGCACCTCATTCAGAAATGGGATTTGAGCGGAGGGAGCAGACTACAGATTACCGTTCCCGCTGCCGGGAAAGGGCCGCGCGGGACGGCATGCAAAAACAAACCCGGCGATGTATGCGGCCAGGCCTGCAACGAGGACCCCGTACTGGTACGGGACCGGATTGGCGCCCCTTATTCCGGCGTCTGTGTCCGCCATGAATGAATAGAGGATCAGTGCCGTGCCCACGACTCCGAGTGCCCACGAGAGCGCCCCCGGATGAAAAAGCCTCTCTCCCGCCGAGCGGAGCACGACCATCCCGCCGCAGATCGACATGAGCAGAGATATCGCCAGCGGGGCAATCACCGGGCCGATCCAGGGGAGCGGAATGAGGAAGAGGATGTCCCAATCAATCAGCGAACCCGGCCAGCCGACTGTGCCGAGAAGCCAGGTATAGAATGCAATGTCCCAGATGCCAAACGCGAAGAGAAAGAATCCGAATCTCTCCCAGGGCCTCCGCCCGGCGATGACGCCAAGCGTCGCGAGCATGATGATCGTGGCGGCTTCCCGCGCAATCTCAACGCGGAGATAACCGGCCGGGATGAGCTTGAGCGGAAACGCGAAGCCTTCCGGGTAGTAGAGGGCACGCAGGTAGATTACAACGCTCGCCTCCACAAATGCAAAGGCGACCGAAAAGACCGCCACCCATGCCAGTGTCGCAGCCCCGCGCCTCCCCCCCGTCACGCGGCACCCCGTTCGTTCAGCTCATCAAGAAACGCGACCGCCCTGCGCATGTGGGGGATGACGATCGATCCGCCCACGACGAGGGCAACGCTGAATATGTCGTGCATTTCCGGGTCGGTGACCCCCTCCTTTTTGCACTGCTGGACGTGGTACGAGATGCAGTCGTCGCAGCGGAGGACCATGGATGCGACGAGCCCGAGCATCTCCTTCGTTTTCGCGTCAAGAGCCCCCGGCTCATACGTGAGCGTGTCCACGCCGAAGAACCGCTTGATCGCGCGGTTGTCGATCCCGAGTATCCTGTCGTTCATCCTGGAGCGGAATTCGTTGAACTCCTCTACGCGGCTCCCCATGGGTTTCTCCGATGAATTGTCTTTGTCGCAGGCCGGGGCTTCCCGCACCGCCCGCGATGGAATTGACTCGCCCCTGCGCTACCGGAGGGGGGGAAAAGAAAAGCGTTCCGCCATTTCACCCAGCGCGCGGAATGCGGCATACGCTTCCTGCCATCCTCCCCTGTCGATCTCCTCCATGAGCCGGGCGCACTCCCCGACGCCTTCCGCGATTTCCGCGGGACATGACCCGGGAGCCGGCACCGGGAAGGGGACACGGACGTACTGGTCAAGAGCGGCGACGCTCTGATGGACGAGCGAGAGTCCGGCGGCCGCGGCACCCAGAGCGACCGCCATCGTGAAGAGATCGCTCCCATCCCGCCAGAATACAAGGAGCCCCGCCGCGCCGAGAGCTGTGACGACCCATCCCTCGATCGTCAGAATCCTGTACCGTACCAGCGCAGAGTGAAAACCGAAATAGTAATAGCCGAGCAGGTGCTCGTCGATGTCGGTCATTTGTCCTTTGCCGCGGCGCTTCCCGGGGCATTTCCCCCGGACTTCCTCCCGGATTTCCCGGCGGTCTTTCCGGAATTGTTCACGGGCCCGATCTCCGCAAGGACGGGCGAATGGTCCGAGCTCGATTCCTCCCGTTGAATCCAGCATCCCGTGGAGGTCCCTGCAATCGCGGAAGGCGCGAGTATGTAGTCGATCCTCCATCCGACGTTCCGGGCCCTCGCTCCGCCGTAATAGGGCCACCAGGAATACGCGTGTTGTTCATCGGGATGATGGTGACGGAAGAGGTCTTTCAGCCCGAGGGCATGCAGGGCATCGATCATGGAGCGCTCATCGGGACGGGTGCAGAGCATGTCCTCGACGTACATTTCAGGGTGGACGTCGGCATCGCGGTGCGCGACATTCAGGTCGCCGCACAGTATCACGTTCTCCCCCTCATAACAGAGCGCGTCGATGTAGTGCACGAGCGAGCCGAGGAATTCGATTTTCTGACGGTAACTCTTCTGACCGAGCGGCGTGTACACGTTCACCACCGTCAGCCCTCCGACGCGCGCCTGGAGAACGCGGGTCTCCTCATCGAAGTGGGGTACGCTGTATTCCGTTTCGCCGAGTGACTCGCTCACGTGGATGCTGACGCCGCTGTAACCGCCCCGCGCCCCGTGCCAGCGAGACGTGTAACCCCGGATGTCCCGTATCCCCGCGGGGATCTGGTCAGGGTGGGCTTTGATTTCCTGCAGGCAGAGGACGTCGGGGCGGCGGGCCTGGATCCAGTGCTCGAACGCTATCGCGCGCGCCCGTATGCCGTTGACGTTCCAGGTTGCGATTTTCATTCGTAGGAATCAGGCCGCGGTGATTTCCGCCGACCCTGCTTTCTTATGCTGGAGGAATTTCTCAAGGCCGTCGAATGACTTTTCGAACGCCGCCACCCCGTCCACCTCCAGCTTATCCATCACGGCATTGATGTCTATCCCCGAGGCGGCGAGGTCGCGGAGGACGNNATCGCCGTGTAGGTCGCAGGAGGGACCGTGTTGACGGTGTCGGGGCCGACGAGCGTCTCGACGTACAGGAGGTCGCTGTAAGCGGGATTTTTCGTCCCGGTACTGGCCCAGAGAGGCCTCTGGACTTTCGCCCCTTTCGCACGAAGCGGGGCAAAACGGGGGCCTTCAAAGATCTCCCTGAAAGCCTGATACACAAGTTTCGTATTTGCCACAGCGACTTTGCCGAGCAACCCCTTCAACCGGGAGACAGCGGCCGGGTCTTTTTCTACAGCAATCTTCTTCCCCAGGAGATCATCGACGAGCGTGTCGATGCGGCTGACAAAAATGCTGGCGACGGAGGCGATGCCGGCGACCGGTTTCCCCTCCTTCGCGCGTACCTCAAGTCCGGCGATGTAGGCTCCGGCCACTTCACGGTACCTCTGGACCGAGAAAATGAGCGTGACGTTGATGTTGTAGCCTTCGCTGATCGCCCGGGTGATCGCCGGGAGTCCCTCTTTTGTGGCGGGGATCTTGACCATGACATTTTTCCGGTCGATCCTGGAGGCGAGCTGGCGCACCTCCGCGCTCGTGGCCTGAGTGTCCCGCGCCTTTGTCGGGGTCACTTCCACGCTCACGTAGCCGTCCCCTCCGCGCGTCCGGTCAAAGGCCGCCCGGAGGACATCGGCCGCCATCTGTATGTCCTGTACCATGAGTGCCTGGATGATCTCCGCGTCCGGCTCGCCCGGGTTCTTCACCAGGATCTCGCGCAGCTGCGCGTCGTAGTCGGTGCTCCCGGATATCGCCTTGTCGAATATCGTCGGATTGGACGTCATCCCGAGTAGTCCCTGGTCAACAAGCCGGCCGAGCTCGCCGCTCGTGACGAGCGATCTGCTGATGTTGTCGTACCAGATGCTCTGGCCGAGCTCTTCGAGCTGTTTCAGTGCATTCTTCATCCGCAATTTCCTACCGCTGTTTCAGTTCAATGTCCCGTGTTTTCGCGACACGCCGAACGTGGCGCTCGTCGTTCGAAAATTGTGCTCCAAGGAATGCCCTGCAGATCTCCAGCGCCGGAGCCGTCCCGATGACGCGCGCCCCCAGGCAGAGGACATTCATATCGTCGTGCTCGACCCCCTGGTGGCCGGAATAGGTGTCGTGGCACGTCCCCGCGCGTATTCCCTTGATCTTGTTTGCCGCAACACAGGCGCCGACGCCGCTGCCGCACACCAGTATCCCACGTTCAGCTCTGCCGCCAAGGATCGCTTCACCGAGGGCCCGCGCATAGTCCGGATAGTCGACCGGTTCCCGGTTGTTCGTCCCCAGATCGACGAGCTCGTGCCCGTCTTCCGAGAGGGCGGCGATGAGCCATTGCTTCATGTCGAACCCCGCGTGATCCGCGGCAAAAGCGACCGTCATTGGAGCACCTTTCGCGCGGCATCCACGACCGCCCCGGCCGTGATGCCAAACCCTTTGAACACGTCTTCCACGGGCGCCGAGGCGCCGTACGATCTCATTCCCACAAACTCCCCCCGCATGCCGATGTACCTCTCCCATCCGAGTTTCACACCCGCCTCAACCCCGACGCGGGCAGTCACCACAGCGGGAAGGACGCTCTCCCTGTACGCGTCCGGCTGATTCTCGAAAAGCTCCCATGAGGGGAGGCTCACAACTCTGGCCTTCACCCCTTCGGCGGTCAGAGTCTCGTAGGCGCTCAGGGCCAGCGATACCTCGGAGCCTGTCCCGATGAGTATGAGCGAGGGATCCGGAGCGCCGATGAGGATATAGCCCCCCCGCTCGAGGTTATGAGCGGCGGCAAATTTCGTTCTATCGATCACGGGGAGCTTCTGCCGCGTGAGAGCGAGTGCGACCGGCCCCGACCGGTGCTCGAGCGCAAACTTCCAGGCCGCCATCGTCTCCGTCGCGTCGGAGGGACGAATCGTGATGAGACCGGGCATGGCACGGAGCGACGCAAGATGCTCGACTGCCTGGTGGGTGGGCCCATCCTCCCCCAGCCCGATTGAATCATGGGTATAGACAAATATCACGGGGTATTTCGAGAGAGAGGCCAGACGGAGCGCCGGCCTCATGTAGTCGCTGAAGACGAAGAACGTCCCGCCGTACGGGATGACCATATCACTCACGGACATCCCGTTCATCACTGCGCCCATGGCATGTTCGCGCACGCCATAGCGGATGTACCGTCCTTCGCGGTGCGCCGGGTTGAAATCCACGGCACCCTTGAAGCGGGTATTGTTCGAAGGGGTCAGATCGGCGGAGCCGCCGATCACAAGGGGGAGCTTCGGCATGAGCGCGTCGAGGAGTTTCCCCTGCGCCTCGCGGGTGGCGACGGGCGCGGCGACATCGAACGCGGGGACGGATTCACGCCAGATCTTTTCCCAGTCCGCGGGGAGCTGCCGCGAAGCGGCACGACGGAATTCTTCCGCTTCCGACGGATAGCGGGAAGCGTACCTGTCAAAGAGGGCGTCCCATTTCTCCTCCAGCGCCTTCCCTTTTGCGACCTGACCGTGCATGTATTCGGCGACTTCGGGAGGGACGTAGAATTTCTTCTCCGGATCCCATCCGTAGCGACGCTTTGTCAGTGCCACTTCATCGTCGCCGAGGGGCTGGCCGTGCGCCTCCGGCGTATCCTGCCTGTGCGGGCTGCCGTACCCGATATGGGTCCGCAGCTTTATGAGCGAGGGCCGGTCTCTTTCCTTTCGTGCAGCGCCGATCGCGGCGCGGAAGGCGTTCATGTCATTCCCGTCACCGCCGACAGTCTGCACGAACCATCCGTAGGCCTCGTACCTCTTCGCGACGTCTTCATCGAACGACAGCGCCGTGTTACCGTCGATGCTTATGTGGTTGTCGTCATAGACGACGATGAGGTTGTCCAGCTTGAGATGTCCGGCAAGAGAAGAGGCTTCAGAGGAGACGCCTTCCATCATGCACCCGTCTCCGGCTACTACGAAAATCCTGTAATGCAGCAGCCTGAAATCGTCGCGATTGTACCTCTTCGCAAGGTATTTTCCCGCAATCGCCATCCCCACCGCGTTCGCGATCCCCTGTCCCAGCGGCCCGGTCGTGACCTCGACTCCGGGCGTGTGACCGTACTCCGGATGCCCCGGGGTGCGGCTCCCCCACCGCCGGAAATTCTTCAGCTCATCCAGCGGCAGATCGTATCCCGTCAGGTGAAGGAGCGAATACAGAAGCATGCATCCGTGCCCCGCGGAGAGGACGAACCGGTCCCGATTCACCCATTTCGGGTTGCGAGGATTGTATTTCAGGAATTCTGTCCAGAGCACATAGGCAGCGGGGGCCATGCCCATCGGCATGCCAGGATGGCCCGATTTCGCCTTCTGGATCGCGTCAATCGAAAGACATCGAATGGTGTCGATGCACAACTCGTCGAGCTCTGAGAGGCTGGGATCGCGGGGGAGAATCCCCTCCGGGACAGGGAAAACTTGATCAGTCATGCTGCAGGAAGAACAATATTGTGAATGAACCGATTGAAGCCGCAGAAAACAGTAAATTGAAGATAGCGATTAATTCTGAAATTTCCATGCGGATCTCCATACAGGTCAGGCCCTGTGCTTCTTGTAGTAGTTGATCAGACCCCGGGTGGATGAGTCATGTGTCGTGACGGTGGCGGGAGAGGAAAGCTCCGGCAATATCTTCCCGGCAAGCTGTTTTCCGAGCTCCACACCCCACTGGTCGAACGAATTGATGTTCCAGATGATCCCCTGGACGAATATCTTATGCTCGTACAGTGCCACGAGCTTCCCGAGAGAGGCGGGCGTGATTTTGTGCAACAGTATTGTCGTGCTCGGCCTGTTCCCCTCAAACACTTTGTGGGGGAGGAGCCGTTCGAGCGCTTCCCCTTTCATCCCGGCGGCAACAAGCTCCGGACGTACCTCGTCGGCGGTCTTCCCCTTCATCAGCGCCTCGGCCTGCGCAAAGACATTGGAGAGGAGGAGCACGTGGTGGTCGCCCACAGGGTTATGGGATTGGAGCGGAGCGATGAAGTCGACCGGGATCAATCTCGTCCCCTGGTGTATGAGCTGGTAGAACGCATGCTGGCCGTTCGTCCCGGGTTCTCCCCAGATGACCGGCCCTGTCGTATAGTCGACGGTCTCCCCTTCGCGCGACGTCCGCTTGCCGTTGCTCTCCATGTCCCCCTGCTGGAAATATGCCGGGAAACGGTGGAGGTACTGGTCGTACGGGAGTATTGCATGCGTCGCCGCGCCGAAGAAATTGTTGTACCAGATCCCGAGGAGAGCCAGTATGACCGGGATGTTCCTCTCCGGCGGGGCTGTCCGGAAGTGCTCGTCCATCGCGTACGCGCCGGCAAGCAGCTCCTCGAAGTTGTCCATGCCGATCGCGACGGCGATCGAGAGCCCGATCGCCGACCAGAGTGAGTAGCGTCCCCCGACCCAGTCCCAGAACTCGAACATGTTGCTCCTGTCGATCCCGAATTTCACCGCCTCTTTCTCGTTCGTGGAGAGGGCGACAAAATGCCGTGCGATCGCGCCTTCGTCCTGGACCTCCCGGAGAAACCACTCACGCGCCGTGCGGGCGTTGGCGATCGTTTCCTGGGTTGTAAATGTCTTGGATGCGATGATGAAGAGCGTCCTGTCGGGAGCGAGCGGCTTCAACGTCTCGGCGATGTGCGTCCCGTCGACGTTGGAAACAAAATGTGTGCGGAGCCCGGGAGCCGCGTACGGCTTCAGGGCTTCAGTCACCATGACGGGGCCGAGGTCCGAGCCCCCTATGCCGATGTTCACGATGTCGGTGATCTTCTTCCCGGTACAGCCGCGCCAGTCGCCGGACCGGACCGCATCGCTGAATTCGCGCATGTGGGAGAGGACTTTGCGGACACCGGGCATGACGTCCACCCCGTCTACCGTGACCGGCCTGTCGGACCTGTTCCGGAGCGCGGTGTGGAGGACCGCACGCCCCTCGGTGAAATTTATCCTCTCCCCCGCAAACATCCGGTCGCGCCACGATGCGACATCCGACTCGCGCGCAAGCGACAGGAGAAGCGACATGGTTTCCGTCGTGATCCGGTGTTTTGAGTAATCGACGATCATGTCCTCCCAGAGAATTGAAAACCGCTCGAACCGCTCCGGGTCCGCTGCGAACAGGTCGCGCATCTGCGCGGTTGCCATGGACGCATGGTGATCACGAAGGGCCTTCCATGCTGGCGTCTGTGTGCGTGCCGACATTTTCTGCTCCTGAGTCTATTCGGCTCAAATATATGGAGATTCCCCCCCAGAATCCTCGCTTTCTGTTGCGGTTCTCAGTCAGTATGGGTAATTTGCGTGAAATTCGCAGGTGCGAGACATATGAAGCTCAGACTCGAACGACCGATGGTCTTTTTCGACCTCGAAACGACGGGAACGGATGTCGCCAGGGACAGGATCGTACAGATCGCCGTCCTGAAGCTCTTCCCTGACGGGGGCGAAGAAGTGAAGACCCGTCTCATCAATCCCGGCATCCCCATCCCGGCCTCCGCCACCGCGGTGCACCATATCACCAACGAGGCGGTCGCGGACAAGCCGAAATTCCCGGACATCGCGAGGGGACTCGTCGAGTTCTTCCGCGGCGCGGACATCGCGGGTTTCAATTCCAACAGGTTCGACATCCCGATTCTCGTCGAGGAGTTCGGGCGCTGTTCCATCCCGTTCCCGGACCCGGACGCGAAATTCGTGGACGTGCAGGTGATCTATCACAGGAAGGAGGAACGGAC
>PMND01000137.1:10988-27635 GCA_003161955.1 Ignavibacteriota bacterium
GCCTCTACTGATAGTGAGCCTCCCCCAGGAAAAGCAAATTGACGAACGCCACGTACCAGAGCAGTCCATCTGCGAGCTTATCCATCGTATACTCAGGAGTAGTCAGGCCGCCCGTTCGACAGGGTCAGGTCCGGGGGACGGCTCCATAGCGGTCACGCATGACGGCGAAGTGGTGCCGTACATGACCCGCCATGATGAATGCCAGCGCCCGTACGGAGGCGGGATTCTTGTTGCTGGTACCAAGCCGCTCCCACTCTTTGTCCTCCAGCCTGCGGAGGAACGCCAGGTTCGTCCCCCGGAGGGCAGCAAACTCCGACACCAGCTCCCCGAGGGGCACACTATGGTAGTGCGAATTCCTGATATATTCGTTCTCCTCGAATGCGGGGAGCGGAGCCTGCTCCCCCCGGCTGATGCAGAAGGCACGGTACCCGAATATCCTCTCCGAATCGACGATGTGACCGACGAGCTCGCGGATGGTCCATTTCCCCTCAGCGTATCGAAATTTCTCGCGATCTGACGGCACGCCCGATGACAATCGGGCCAGCTCCGCCGGCTGAGCCTCCAGCACCGCAAGCACATCAGGTTCGGGAACGAGTGACACGTAACCTGCGAAGAAGGGTGCATACTCGGATTCGGGCGGCCTGGATTTCATAGGAGGAGGGTCCTTCGAAAGTTTGACAGGTACGAGTGGTCAGATCTCAAGTCAACAAAAAAATTCACGCGGAAATTCAAACAAGAAGTCCTACCGTGCTTTGTCGAGCGCGTCGAGAACGATCCCACGGGTGATAACCTCGGGGAGGACGATGGGAGTGCCGGACCTTCCCGGAGGGAATATGACATAGAGCGGCACCCCCGAGCGGCCGAACTTCGACAGGAGTCTTGTGATGTCGGCGTTCCTGTTGGTCCAGTCGGCGCGCACAGCGAGAACGTTCAGCGCGTGGAATCTGTCGATGACCTCTTTCGCGTCGAGGACAGTCTTCTCGTTAACTTTGCACGTGAGGCACCACTCGGCCGTGAAATCGAGGAAGACCGGCCGGTCTCCCTTGAGGTCCTCTTCAAGCCCCGCCAGAGAAAACTGTTTCCATTCTATCCCTTCCCCGGCGGCCGCGGCGGGGATGCCGGAAGATTCGACTGCGATCGCAGTGTTGATGTCCAGTGCGGAAACAAGGAAGAGAAGATAGCCGCCGACCACCAGGAGAACCGCCGCAATCCACGTCAGCCAGTACGCCCGGCGCGAAGCGGCGAGCGTCGCGAACTTTCCGATAAGCCAGCACGCGAAACCGACGGTAAGCAGGAACGCTCCCGTCCATATCACCGCTTCCATCCCCATCTGCTTCCCCAGTATATACAGCAGCCAGAGGAGCGTGGCCATCATCAGGAAGCCCATGAACTGCTGGGCGCTGACCATCCATGCGCCGGGTTTAGGGAGAAATCTGATCCATGCCGGCCTTGCGGTGAGCACGACATACGGAATCGCCATCCCCGCCGCGACGCATGTGAATATCAGAAGTATGACCCACCATGGCTGGGCAAATGCGAACCCGAGTGCGCTCCCCAGGAACGGAGCGGTACAGGGAGTCGCGAGTACCGTGGCAAAGACCCCCTCGCCGAACGATGCGCTGTACCCGCTCCCCTTTTGGTGCGCGACAGCGGAGCTGATCCCCATCACTGCCGACCCGGGCAGGTTGATCTCGAAGACGCCGAAAAGGCTCAGGCCGAACGCAAAGACAAGCGCGGCCATGGCGATGACAAACCGGGGTTCCTGGAACTGGAACCCCCAACCCACCTGCTGTCCGGCAAGCTGCAGGATTATGACAACCATTGCAAGCGCGAGGAAGGATGCGAGTATCCCTGCGGCAAACGAAAATCCGAGCCCCCTGATGCGCGCGGGCCGGTCCCCCGCCATCTTCACGAGACCGAAGACTTTGAGCGCGATGACGGGAAGGACGCACGGCATGATGTTGAGCAGGAGCCCCCCCAGAAAAGCGAAGAACAAGTAGAGGATAAGCGGCTGCGTCCCCCCCGACGTCCGGGAGATCTCAAAATTCCGGTCGAGGATCGATCCTGCCGGGGTTCCGGATGTGGTCCCGACTGAGACGGATTCCGGGGGGACCGATATTTCGATGACCCCGGCGTGCAACGCGCCCCCCGCCAGAGCATACAGGAGGGTTCCCCGCACTGTGACCGCCTGCGTCACCGGTTGAGTCGCCGTCAGGGGGACGGTCATGGCAATCTGTTTCGGGGCAGCGGACACCGCGGTCCGCCCCGGGAGGAGGTCCCCCGATTCTTCAGGATAAAAATCCGGAGAGCCCGGACCGGACGTGACGAACTCCACAGCACCCCCGGCAGAGAGCCGGATGTTCACCTCATTCTTTCGCGTCGCAGTCGCAACGGATATGTCCCCGTCTGTTCCCATCGGGAGGGGTACCTGCTTCCCGAACGTCGTGAAGAGTCCGGCATTGTCCGGAGAGGACTGTCCCGTCACGACGGGGAGCGTGNNGGAAGCGACGCGGGCGCGGTGAAAGGGACGAGGAGCATATTCTCTTCCGCATACCCGTAATAGAGGATATCACCGCTGTCGGTATACTTGTGCGGAAGAGGCCAGCGGACCGGACCGGCGACAAACCCCTCCGGGATATCCCACCGGATCTGCGTGGGAAGGCCCGTCTCCCCGGGATTCTTCCAGTATGTGTGCCAGCCGGGATCCATTTTCATCAGGACGCCGACCGTGAAGCTTCCGCCGGGGAGGATGCCGCGCACATCCGCGACGAGACTTACATGCGTATGCGGAGGGCCAGATTGCGCGACCGCCCCGGAAGCGATTGCGATCGTCAGAATGACCGGACGCAGGATATTCTTTCCGGCCCCGAATGCCGCACGGGGGAGACGGCGCGCCGTGAAACTGAAAAGGTGGCCGGGGAGCCACCTTGGGAAAAAGGCGAGGTTCTCTGCGATCATTTCTTGTCCTTCGGCTCCTTCACGGCGTCGTGGAGAAACCCTTTCTTCCATCGCTTGCGTATCAACATGACCAGGTACGCGAAAATTGCGAGCGCAACAACGCTGATCAGAATGATATTCAGACCAATGAAGTTGACGCCCTCGGGATTCTGGTTCATGTGCAGTTTGGTTATTATTTGCCGTCGTTTTATATACGGCACGCAGAGTGAATTGTTACCCTGTCAATATAAAAAAAGGCCGAGGGACACGCAAGGTTCAATCTCCATCTCCGGGGCCACGATCTCCGGGACCCCTCCGGCACCATCCCTGCCGCCATTCCCGGCATCTCCGTTTCACCTGCTGATCCAATCATCATACAAGCGTGCCAGTTCATCCGCCCCCAGGGCGGTTTTCATGTAACTCCCTGCCGAAATCCTCTGCCTGTGCGACTCGTACAGGGAAACCGCAGCCGCGACGCTGACGTTAAGGCTCTGGATCATCCCCACCATGGGGATGTGAAAATTGCCATCGGCGAGCTCCGCCGCCTCGCCGGAGACACCCCGGTGTTCGTTTCCGAAAACGAGCGCCGACGGCCGGGACAGATCGAGGTCATAGAGCGATGTCGTCGCTTCACCGAGACGTGTCGCGTACACGCGGAACCCCTCGTTCCTGAGACAGGCGTAGCAATCGGCCACGGAGGTGTGTCTGCGGCAATCGAGCCATTTGTTCGCGCTCGACGAGCTCTTTTTTCCGATGCGAGGAAATTTCTCGACGTTGTACAGCAGCTCGACGCGGAGGACTCCCACCGCGTCGCACGACCGGAGAATGGCGCTCACGTTGTGAGGATCGTGAATGTTCTCGAGCACGACCGTCAGGTCGGGCTGGCGCAGGCTGAGCGCGCGCCTCAGTTTTTCCGCCCGCCTCTCACCGGGAGGCATGCGATTCCTCCACGATCTCTTCCCCCCGCTTTTCCCGGCGCATCTGAAGCATGAGGATGGCCCCGAGGACCAGGCCTGCACCGGCTCCCTGGAGGAGCGACAACTTCTCTCCTGCCACGAGCGCGGCGGTTGCGATCGCCGTGACAGGCTCCAGGGTGCTGATGATGATGGCCCGGGACGAGACCACGTGCCGGAGTCCCGCAAAGAAAAGCATATAGGGAAGGAGGACTGATAAGAGCGCGAGTCCGGCCAGTGCGAGCCATGTCGCGGGAGAGGGACTTTCCTCCACCACGCGCCACGGAGGATTGACAAGAAGCCAGAACAGCGAAGCGAACCCGAACCCGTAGAGCATGACGGTCCAGATGCTGTATCTCGCAAGCAGGTGCCGTGTGAAGACAGTCATGAACGCAAAGCACATCGCCCCCAGTACCCCGATGGCAAGCGCACCCGCGGGAAGCCCGCTCGCGGCTTCGAAACCGCCCACCGCACAATAACAACCGGCCAGAGCGAGGAACGCGGCGACAAACTTCGCCACCGTCAGCTCTTCTTCATGCGTGAATGCAGCATAGGCCATAACGAAAAGGGGGGCCGTGTACTGAAGGAGGATCGCGATGGCGACGGACGCTTCCCGGATCACGACATAGTACGTGTAGTTTGCTCCGGCGATCCCCACCACCCCGAGGAGAGCCATCCTCCAGAGATCCTTCACGCGAACCGGGAGGAGATCGCGGCGGAAGAGCGCCAGGACACATACCATCAGGATCACGGAGAACGTGACGCGCGTCTGCACAAGCAGAATTGTGTCGACGCGCCGCGCGAGCAGGAGCTTCGCCACCGTTGCAGCGCACCCCCACAGGAAGGCACCCGAGGCGACCATGGCGTAGCCCCTCAGCTGCTTCATGCGGCGGGTTGTTCTCCTTCCCCGGGTACCGGTGGGGTGTGCCTGGGCCCACCGGGAGGCTTTTCCGCCTTGAAGCGGTAAAAGAGCCCCTGCTCCGTGTCGCCCGCGTACGTGTAGAGATCACCCAGGCGTTTGAACAGGGGGGAAGGGTCTGCTGCGTGCGGAAGTCCGGACTTCAGGAATTCAATGAGGGCCGCCGCCGGCGGGATATTGAGATCGGGCTCGTAGGAGTCGCAGGCCTTGAGATAAGGCTCAGGTTCTGCCGGGCTGACACCGGCTGCTTTCCTGTAGTAATGGAACGCCAGTTCATGGTTGTCGCTGCTGGAGTAGGTAGCTTCGAACATCCCGGCAAGCCAGAGGAAAACTTCATAGGCAACCTGCGGGAATTCCCCCGCAAGTTTTTCACCGAAAAGTCTTACCTCATCCGGAGTAAGCGAGGGGTTCCAGAAAAGAAGCCGGTAAGGTTCAAACTCGGCGACCCGCTGGGCCAGGGCGGACTGGAAAACGTCGAAAATCTCGTTAAAATCCGTCGACGAAGAGAAACATTGCCGTATTTCTTCGGGCGAATAGGTACGCATGGATACAAGGACTCTGGTCCGCGCGAGAGTAGGTACTTTGCGGGACCACGTTCACCGGCGCACAGGTCGGGGCCCGGTGGCATGGAACGTTCAACCGCAGTTCCATTTAACCTAACAAACCCGTGGTTGAAAATCAACCAATCGGGAGATCACAGAGAGGGTGCTCCCGATGACATAAGGTTTTTGCAGGAATGAGAATTATTGCGTATTTTGTCTACAGTTGCTATTGCATGCCGCTCATTCCCTCTCATTCTCACACTTCACCGAAAGACCGAGGAGAACTCATGGCTCAACCCACTGCCGATGCGAAGAATGCCGGAAAACCCGCCACGCTGTCGATCGTGGACAACAGGACCGGGAAGCAGTACGAGTTACCGATAGAGAATGACACGATCAAGGCTATCGATCTGCGCCAGATCAAGGTGAAGGATGACGACTTCGGGATGATGACCTATGACCCCGCGTACATGAACACTGCCGCATGCAAGAGCTCTATCACGTTCATTGACGGTGACAAAGGGATACTCCAGTACCGGGGATACCCGATAGAACAGCTTGCAGAGAAGTGCAGCTATCTCGAGGTGGCCTATCTCCTGGTCAACGGCGAGCTGCCGACAAAGGATCAGAACGCGGACTGGGCGAAACAGATCACCGAGCACACGTTCGTCCACGAGAACCTGAAGAAGTTCATGGACGGCTTCCACCACGACGCCCACCCGATGGGGATGTTCGTCAGCGCCCTCGCCGCCCTGTCGACATTCTACCCGAGCGCAAAGAAGATCGCCGATCCCGCCGAGCGGAAGCTGACGATTTACCGGTTGATCGGCAAGGTGCCGACGCTCGCCGCCTTCGCGTACAGACACAGCATCGGCATGCCGTACGTCCATCCGGACAACGAGCTTGACTACGCGTCCAATTTCCTGAGCATGATGTTCAAGATCGCGGAACCGAAATACAAGCCCGAGCCTGCACTGGCGAAGGCGCTGGATGTGCTTTTCATACTCCATGCCGATCATGAGCAGAACTGCAGCACCTCCGCAATGCGCGGCGTCGGCAGCTCGAAGGTCGACCCGTTCAGCGCGGCGGCGGCTGCTGCTGCGGCACTGTATGGCCCGCTCCACGGCGGCGCCAACGAGGAGGTGCTCCGGATGCTCGACCACATCGGAAGCATCAACAATATCCCGGGGTTCATCAAGGATGTGAAGGAAGGACGCGGACGCCTGATGGGATTCGGCCACAGGGTCTACAAGAACTTCGACCCCCGGGCCACGATTATCAAGAAGCTCGCCGACCAGGTGTTCGAGGTGACGGGAAGGAACCCGAAGCTGGATATCGCTCTGGAGCTGGAGAAGATCGCGCTCCAGGATGAATACTTCATCAAGCGGAAGCTCTATCCGAACGTCGATTTCTACTCGGGCCTCATCTACCAGGCGCTCAAGTTCCCGGTGGACATGTTCCCTGTCCTGTTTGCCATCGGCCGCATGTCGGGATGGCTCTCGCAGTGGCAGGAGATGCTGCTGGACGAAGATCAGAAGATCGCGCGGCCACGGCAGGTCTATCTTGGCCGGGAGAAACGGGATGTGGTGATGCTGAGCCAGAGATCGTAAACGTTGCGCCTCAGCCGGCGCCACTTCGGCGCCATTTTCGAGTCCGTGCAATAGCGGCCCGCGCTCAGAGCGCGGGCCGTCTCTTTAGGAAGACGCCCCACCGGGGGTATAGTGAATTACTTGTGCCTTTTCCACGGTAATCAGTCCCCCGCCCCCGCTCTTCCTGAAGAGCTCGTCCACAAGAGGCATGAACGCCATTATTTTCTCCTCCGTGTCGACGATTTCCACTATGATCGGGAGATCTTCCGAGAGCCGAAGGATCTTTGCGGTGTGAATCCTGCTCCTGGCGCCGAACCCCTCGATTCCCCGGAGGACGGTGGCCCCCGCCAGGCCCGATTCTCTCGCCGTCCGCACGATGGCCTCGTACATCATCTTCCCGTCTACCCTGTCAGATTCCCCGAGGAATATGCGGAGCAGCTTGCCGTCCCCTTCGAGTTTCATGATTTCCTTGCCGTTTAGGGTCTTACACGTATCTGCCCAGGCCCAGCCCGAGCCATGTCGCGCCGAGGCAGATCACCATGCTTGCGATGATATTGAGTCCCCCCGCCAGCAGGTCCCCTTCCCGCAGGAGGACCATCGTCTCGTAACTGAACGAGGAGAACGTCGTAAACCCGCCGAGTATACCGATTGTCAGAAAGATCCGGAGCGAGGGGGAAGCCAGAAATCGCTCTTCCAACGACGACATGAGGAGCCCGATCAGAAAGCACCCGAGTACGTTAACAACGATCGTACCGAACGGGAACGAGGCACCGGTGAACCGGTAGACGGCCCCCTGAAGCGTGTATCTGGCCGCGGCGCCGAGCCCGCCGCCAATGAACACAAGGAGTATATTCATGAGGCCCATCTTACTGAACGCCGTTCCGAAAAGCAAGAGAGGTCATATCAATTCAGTCAAGCGCATCCGGAACGGTTCAGCGAACCGGCGACGAAGCTGAAATAGAAACATCCCCGGTTGGCAATTGTGCGTCCGGGGTGAATTACGTACATTGTTTCAATGATGAGCTCCCCTCCGTGACAATTCCGGTCCCGATACTCCAGACTTGCTTTTCCCGCTCCTGGGGAGGGCTCGAAATCCAGGCCCTCGAAGTCGCAGCACAGGTCGGGAAACGCGGATATCCCGTGGTGCTGGCGTGCAGCTCCTCGAGCAGGCTTGCCTCCGAGGCGATGGCCCGGTCGCTCGAGGTGGCCGAGTTTCCTGTGACCGGCTACTTCCATCCGGGGGCAATCTGGAACCTCTCCCGGTACATCCGTTCGAAAGCCTTCCGCATCATCCACTGCCAGCACTCGAGGGATCTCTCGGTCGTGGTCCCCGCGGCGGATCTCTCCCGCGTTTCTCCGAAGATAATTCTGAGCAAACGGGTAGGTTCGTACGTGGGCAAACGGGATCTCTTTCACCGGTACACCTACTCGCGTGTCTCCCTCGTGCTTGCGATCTCGGAGGTGATTCGCAGGAACGTGCTCGACACGACCCCGATGGCTCCGGGAAGGGTCCTGACGCTTCATGATGCGATCGACGCCGAGGAGTACTCGCCCGCCAGGGGAGACGGGGCTCTCGTCCGCGAAGGATTCGGGTTCACGAAAAAGAATATCGTGGTCGGTTTCGTGGGGAGGTTCTCGCCGGGGAAGGGGCATGAGGAACTTCTCCGGGCCGCTTCAGAGGTTGTCCGTGAACGGCCGCTTGTGCGTTTCCTCGTGGCCGGCGAAGCAAGCGCCGGCGAAGAGGCGTATGAGCGGGAAATCCGGGCCCTGTGCACGTCGCTGGGACTCGACGGCGCGGTGACGTTCGCTGGCTTCAGGCGGGACATACCCGACGTGATGGCGTCGTTCGATATCCTCGCATTCCCTTCACACGCGGAATCATTCGGCGTGGTTCTTATCGAAGCGATGGCGATGGAGCTTCCCGTCGTGTCGACGAATTGCGACGGAGTGCTCGATATCGTTGTGGAAGAGGAAACAGGCCTGTATGTCCCGCCGCGCAATTCCACGGAACTTGCGTCGGCCCTTCTCCGCCTTATCGACGACCCGGACCTCCGCCGGCGCCTCGGGGTCGCAGGAAGAAAACGGGTTCTGGAGTTTTTCGACAGGCGGAACCAGATCGACCGCCTGGAGAATATCTACGCGGAAGTCCTCGCGGAGCATTCTACCTGAGCGGCTCGGTGTCGAGCGTGACGGGTGAAGTGATCCGTCCCACCGGGTAAACATTCAGCAACGGATCACGCCACGGGGAATTCTGGTAGAGCGTGCAAGAGGAATGTCCATACGAAATCGGGAAATTGGCGGATCATGCAAGAATACAGAAGGGAGAGAGAGGAGGAGNNTCCAGACCATCCATGACCGGCATGTGTATGTCAAGGAGAACCAGGTCGAATTTCTTGCTGCTCAACATCTTCACCGCCTGGGCTCCGTCTCCCACAGTCTCCACCTCAAACCCCTCGAGGGAGAGGTGATTCTGGACAAGGTCCCGAAGGTCCGGCTCATCATCAGCATATAGGAGATGGATTGCCATGAAAATATTGGCGTTTTGTGCTTTAGGTCTCTAATTTAAGGGTTAGAACAGCAAAACGACATTACAGATGTCATTTTATGTCGGGGGGACGAGACGTCTGGCTCATTTGACCCAGATAATGGTAATACCGGGGTTTGCCATTGTCAAGTCTGTATCAGGATATTGACCGATCTCCCTTCGAAGCTCCTGCGTTGCAGAATCGTGCAGCGTGTAGCTTTCTCCCTGGAATATCCCCCGGAACCGCCCCCGGTGGCGAAAAGCCCAGTTCCTGACCAGTTCGCGCGTGGCTCCGCCCTTCCCGCCGCTACCGTATCCATGGATGATTTTGACAATCCGGAGTGCAGGAGAATTCCTCACGGTCTCCCACGCATCGAGGAGGGCGCGTTCAACCTCCTCAGGACGCCTGCGGGGGTGTGCGACGTCGATCGTCAGGAGCACGGGACTCATGGGGCAAACCGGCGAAGGCGGAGTGAGTTCGTGACTACGCTGACGGAGCTGAGCGCCATGGCGCCGGCGGCAACGACAGGCGTAAGCAGGCCGAATGCGGCGAGCGGGATTGCGATGACGTTGTACAGGAAGGCCCAGAAGAGATTCTGCCTGATTATTCTGAGCGTCCCGGAGGAGAGCCTGATTGCCAGCGCGATCGTGGCCAGGTCTCCTTTCATCAAAGTGATGTCCGCCGCCTCCATTGCAATATCCGTCCCGGTGCCGAGCGCAATGCCGACGTCGGCCTGCGCAAGCGCAGGGGCATCGTTGATCCCGTCACCGACCATGGCGACGGTCTTCCCCTCCGACTGGAGCCGGCGAATCCGGTCGGCCTTTCCTGCAGGGAGAACGCCGGCGAGGACATTTTCGATCCCGGCACGGGACGCAATCGCCCGGGCGGTGGTTTCGTTGTCTCCGGTCAGCATTATGACGTCGATTCCCATCTGCCGGAGTTCCCCGACTGCCCCCGCGGAAGTGGGTTTGATCCTGTCCGCAACTGCGATGATCCCGGCAACGGCGCTGTCGATCGCGACGAGAAGGAGAGCCTTCCCTTCCCCCGTAAGCTTCTCGACGGACCCGAGCGCGCCGGTGATGTCGACCCCCGACTCCTTCATCATCGCGGCGTTCCCCGCGGCCACCGGCCGGCCGTCAACGATCCCGGTGACCCCCAGGCCTGTGAGTGAGCGGAAGGACTCGCACCGCGGGATCTCCCCGGGAGAGCTGCGGGCACTCTCAACGACCGCTTCGGCCAGAGGATGTTCCGATTGCCGCTCGACGGCGGCGGCGTAACGGAGGAGACCATCCCTGGTGTTCTCCCCCATCAGGATGACATCGGTGACGGCCGGTTTTCCCTCGGTCACTGTCCCGGTCTTGTCCATCACAATCGTCGTGACGGATTTAGCCTTTTCAAGACTTGCGGCATTCCGTATCAGTATGCCGTGCGACGCGGCGACGCCTATCCCGACTGTCATCGCGGTGGGGGTGGCAAGCCCGAGGGCGCACGGACAGGCGATGATGAGGACTGCAATGGAGTTGACGAGAGCGTGCGTAAATGTTGTGCCCGCGGCGAAGTGCCAGCCGGCGAACGTCAGGAGGGCCAGCACGATGACAGAAGGGACAAAGACCGAAGCGATCCGGTCCGCAAGACTCTGTATGGGAGCCTTCGACCCCTGGGCTTCCTCCACCAGCTTTACGATCTGGGCGAGCAGGGTGTGCGCTCCGATTGCCGTTGCCCTGAGCGTGACGCTCCCGTTCCTGTTCACAGTTCCTCCGACGAGCCGGGCACCGGGGGACTTCTCGACGGGGAGGCTTTCGCCGGTCACCATGGACTCGTCGACCGTTGTCGATCCGGAGGCAACAACCCCGTCCACGGGTATCCGCTCCCCCGGCCGGACCATCACGATGTCGTCGAGGACGACCTGATTGACGGGGATGTCGGATTCGCTCCCCTCCCGTATGACGCGGGCTGTGGGAGGCTGCAGCCCGAGGAGGCGCCGTATCGCGTCCGATGACCGGTGCCTGGCCCGCACTTCAAGGTAACGCCCGAGCAGAATCAGGGTGATGATGGTTGCCGCGGTGTCAAAATACACGGTCCCCGGTTCCGCGCCCGCCTCCAGCCAGGCGGGAAACAGGACTACCACCGCGCTGTAAAGAAATGCCGCACCGGTCCCGAGGGCGACAAGCGTGTTCATGTCCGCGGTCGCGTGCCTGGCGGTCTTCCAGAAGCCCGTGAAGAACCGCTTCCCCGAAAACAGGAGAACAGGTGCCGTGAGCAGAAGGAGCAGAATGTTCGTCTCTTTCATGCCGAGCGGAACAACACTGTGGAACCAGGTTGTCATCGAGAGCATGCTGATGGCCATGACCGGGAGTGTCAGTGCGACGGCCACCACCAGCTCGGTTTTCAGCCGGTGAAGTCCGGTGCTGTAGCGCCCGGCGCCATCGTCCGGCCTCTCCTCCCCGATCGGTTTCCCGAGCGAGTATCCTGCGTCGGAGACCGCCTGGCGGAGACGCTCCAGAGTGACGCGCACCGGATCGAATGTAATCGTCGTCTGTTCGGTGGCGAGGTTCACCGTCGCGGCGCTCACCCCCTCCACCTTCTTCAGCGCCTTCTCCACGCGCAGGACGCAGCTCGCGCAGCTCATCCCCTCTACGGGGACCGTGATTGTTCCTTTGATCTGTTGCATATCAACCATGAACGTTTTCCCCGGGCAGAAATGAAATCGCCGGACCCCGGCAGATGACCGCAGCCGGAGTCTGGCGGAGAAATCAGCAACGAGGAACCGCTTACGCTACGGCAAAGCCGGCGTCCTCGACTGCGCTTTTGAGCTGGGCACCCGACACTATCGCTTCGTCGTACGCGACCAGAGCGGAACCAATCCGGACATCCCTGACTTCGACACCGGGCAGTTTTGAGAGCTCCTTCCTCACGGACATGACGCAGTGCCCGCAGGTCATACCTGTGATTTTCAGCTCTTCATTTTTCATTGTTCGTCCTCTCCTTGCTCTTTACTCTGTTTGATGCGGCGGGGAGCTGCAAAGGGTCCGCACGCCGGGGAGAAGTCAACGGATCAGGAGCATCTTTTTCGAAGCCGCGAGTCTTCCCTGCTGCAACGTGTAGAAATAAACCCCGCTTGAAAGTCCGGAGCCGTCGAACCGTATCTCATGGTCCCCCGCACTCTGGACTCCGTCGACAGGCGCAGCGATCAGCGAACCGGTGAGGGCATAGATCGAAAGCCTGACGCGGCCGGGGGCGGCGAGCCTGTACGTGATCCGGGTGGACGGGTTGAACGGGTTCGGGTAGTTCTGACTTAATGAATACTCCGTCGGCAGCACTTTGACTGCGACGCCCGTCACAGCGAGCGGATCGACGGCGTCGCTGAAATGCCCCGTCCCGTCCAGGTCGAGCTGTTTCAGGCGGTAGACGTTCCCCGTGGCGTATGAATTGTCCACATAGGAGTAATCGTGCTTCACAGTCGTCGTCCCGTTCCCTGCCGTGAAGCTGCCGCTGATGCTCTGGAAAGCCGCAGATTTGTCCGCAGCCTTCTGCACCTCGAACCCGTAGTTGTTGATCTCCGAGAGCGTCGTCCAGCGGAGCCCGGCATGACCCGCCGAGGCGACGGACGCGACGAAGCTCGAAAGCTGGATCGGGAGAGGGTTGGTGTTCAGGTTCCCCAGCGCGCTCGTGGACAGCTGCGTCGATTCATCGTCTTTATAGAGCGTCGAGGAGTGCTGTGGATCAGAAGTCGAGGACCAGACCAGGTTCGAGTTGCCGGTCGGGTGGACGGTCGTGAAACGGATAGTGGCGACATTGATGTATGACGTCGGCACGGTCGTTCCGCTGTTCGTGGTGTTGAGAACGATGTTCAGCGACACAATCGGGCCGGTCGCAAAGAGGCCCAGGGCGTCGTAGTTCCCCCCGTCGAATGTAGACCTCGTAAGTATCACGGGATTGCTCAGGTCCGCCGAGTTGTAGGTGAAGACCAGATTCGAAGACCCGAGCTTGAACGCAACGCTCGCCCGCATCTGTATGGTGACATCGTAGTTCGTTCCGTCATTGGTCCCCTGGATGAACTGGAGATCACAGGTCTGGGCGCTTGCGCCCAGGAAGCTCACCAACACAAGTGACACCAGGAGCAGCAGTTTAGACATTCTCATTGAAACCTCCATAAATTCGACAATGTGAGACGTAAATTCAGTTTGTTACGGTACCTGGGAAAAGTTACCGTTATTCACCCTCCAGTATCCGTTCTGGTCCACCGCATTCACGGCACCGTTCAGATCGAAGTCCCCTCCGGTATAACCGAACGAGCCGTTCTGGACCCGCCAGATACTGTTCCTGTCCACGGCATTGATACTGCCGTCACCGTTCCCGTTCCCCGCAAACAGGGCAAATCTCGTCCCGACGGCCTTCATGGCGTTCGTACCCCATGCCTGAGTCTGGCCTGTCGAAAAATCGTACGCGACAGCGGCGGAGTTGTTGTCAATGCTGTCCTTCTGCGAGCTCATAATCGCCAGATGATTGCGATGCCTTATAACGACATAGTATTTCCCCGCCGCAATGGAATCGAAAGCGATGGATGTCTGTGTCGTATCGGCAAACCCGCGGAGAGTTCCGTTTGTCAGCAGCCAGGCCGGAGCAAACCGGCGATGTGTGGCCGCCGCGGCGGTTGCAGAATCGCGCAGCTCGATGTTGATGCTGTCAACCGCAAGCGCGGGAATCGGGATGGAGCCGAAGCGGGTGGCAAGCCAGCCATTCTTCCTGAGAGTGTTGGCCATCGTGTCGCCGGCTGCGACGTAGGGCCCCTGGAGGAACACTTTCACATTCGCATACGCCAGCTTCGGTGCGACCGGCGCCACAGCGATGACAACCTGCGCCATCCTGTAGTTCAGGTGGTTGTCCGCCTGCATTGAATCGGGACCCGCCACCAGAACTTCCTTGGTGTCGCCTATGAAATCAAACTCGCCGTTGTCTATCTGATACCGGGGCTCCTGGTTGCGCGGATTGAAAAATCCGCCGGAGACGTCGTCCACGCAAGCGTTCAGAAGCCACGCATGATTTGTCAACGTCGTGATATGCGCGGTAAGCGTTCCGTGTGTGCCGCCGTTAAGACCGTACGCAGAGTCGCTCACAGCCGACTCGGGAGCGGCTTGTTTGACGTTGAACAGAGAGATTGAACCCCCTGCAAGGCCGGTGGTAGTCGAACCCGGGTAGGTCGCGACGACGGAGTGCTGAAGACCGTCGGTCGGCAAGTCCGTTTGGAGAAGGTACCACACACTGAGCCCGATGTAATCAAGAGATCCGGTGGTCGATTCTATCTGATCTTTCACAAAGGTAAGAGGCTTATTGTTGTATGTAACAGTTGTGGGACGGAGATTGGGGCGATTTGGGTCCGTTGCGCCAACCTGGACGACGAGCATTCCGTTGGAACCGATGCCGACTGTGTGAAGCCAGGAGATCGTTTGACCGACAGGGCCTCCGTTGTTATCCACATATTTGTAGCCGGCACCAGCATCGAATGCGATTGTCGGAGAGCTGACGATGTTGATCGTGAACGCCCTGGTCAACTGGGCCGGGGTTGCGTCGGTGCACTGGGCGGTAAAATTGAATGTCCCGGTCGCCGTCGGCGTGCCGCCGATCGTCCCGGTCGCCGGATCGAGTGACAGGCCTGTGGGAAGCGCGCCGGAAGTCACGGTCCAGCCTGATGTCGGAGTCTGTGTCCCTTGAAACTGGATCGTCACCGAATACGGGACATTGGCGGTGCCGCTTGCGAGGAGCGGAGCACTGATAATCCGCGAAACCGTCATGGAGTTGGAATTACCGCTTGTTCCTGCACCGCTCACTGTCCTCACCCTGTAGAAGTACGTCGTGTCAGGGGCGAGGCCGGAGACTGTGAAGCTGCTCCCGGTGACGGCCGAGTCCCAGACGGTGGTGTGCACGACAGGACCAAATGATGACAGTTTTGCGATATCGAGCCTGAAGCCTGTGGCCCCACCCAGTGCGTCCCAGTGGGCGGTGAACCCCGTGGGGGTGAAGTCTGTCGCACCTCTGGCAACGGTCGGGGTTGCCATCGGAACATATATCGTAACCGAAAAAGGGCTTACCCCAAAGCTATTTCGGGACTTGAGCCGATAGTAGTACGTCGTGAAAGGGACGGCGCCCGTGATATTGTTATAAGGTCCGCCCACTGCAGTACTGTCGAAACTATTGAGGACATCCGCCGGATTGAGAAACGTGGAATCAGACGAAACCCAGATGTAATACGTAGAAATACCGTATGTGGTCTTGTCTGATATGTCCCAGTTGGCCTGAAAGGAGCTCGTGGTGAGGTTCGATGGGGGGAGTGCGACCGGCGCAGGTGGAACCTGTGCCAACGCCGGTATCACGGCGAGCATCGAAATCACGAACAGTGCGACAGTGAGTGCAGTAAATCTTCTCATAGGAATCACCCCTTCGATTTTGTGTTTCCGCGACGCGAAAGCAGGTACGCTAATTCCGGCCTGGGGGACGGGCTTCGGTTTGTAACTCAATGTCAAATATAGAAATAGTTCGCAAAGATCATGTGAGCCAAGGCACCTCAAGCACGTACCCGCGGACTAGCGGGCTTATAATGTACCTAGAATCCGCACCTTTGTCAACTGGGTCGATTTCGCTGAAATCCCGCGAAAAATCGCACTTCTGTCCGTCAGCGTGAGTCAGATGACGCTGCAAAGGCCGGATCTGAGAGCACCCCCTGCTCATTTGACGTAGATCATCCGCCTTGATGACACCATACCTCCCGATTTCAAGAGGCAGAAATACACGCCGCTCACGAGCCCCTTCGCCTCCCACTGTACCGAGTGTTTCCCTACAGTCTGGACACCCGACACAAGTGTCGCAACCTCCACACCGAGCGCATTGTAGACTTTCAGGTTCACGTCGGCGGCAACATAGATCTCATAATCGATCCGCGTCTCCGGATTGAACGGGTTGGGATAATTCTGTTCGAGCGAATGTGTTATCGGCAACCCTGCCGGCCGGACGATGCTTGCAGTGGTGAATGACGTATCGCCCGTGCCTGTTGTGCCGCCGCTGCTGGCAGCTACCAGCCGGTAATGGTACACGCTCCCCGATGCCAGACCGCTCAGCGTCGCGTTCACACTGACCGCACCGGTCCCGGATCCCGCACTCCCCGACTGGGTGGAGGAACCATACGAT
>PMND01000057.1 GCA_003161955.1 Ignavibacteriota bacterium
TCCAGTGGCAGGGGGGATTCCAGTGGCAGGGGGGGCTCGTTGACCCCGGCACCACGACGATACTTCCCGGATTCCAGTGGCAGGGGAGCACCGGCGCGCTCGCGATTGTGCCTCCTCAGACCGGACTCGTCATAATACCCGGGACCCTGTATACCATTCCTTCCCCCTTCGCGGTGATCACGCCGGACAACCTGGCGTCCATCCCGAAGCCGAACCAGTTTTTCAGCGACATCCAGTTCGTCAAGGGCCCGACGTATAATTTCTACGTGATACAGAACCCGAAGCCCGGAGCCTGGGTACTCATACCGGGGGGCGCGGCCACCAACGCGTCGACACCGGAGAACCTCGGACTCTCCATCACCGCGATTGCGGATGTTTCGATGAAGGTGTCATTCAATAAGTCATACTACCTCCCCGGTGATCAGATCATCGTGCAGGCATCTCTCGCGACGGGAGGCTCCACTCCCGTGCAGGCGGCGAACGCTTCCGTACCTCTCGCGGGCCTTCCGGTACTTAACGCGACGGTGATAGCGACAATCACCGCGCCCGGGGGGACGAAGCAAACGTTGACACTCGGCTCCACGGGGGGCGGGACATATTCTGCCACGTTCACGATACAGACCACGCCGGGGAGCTACCCGATCACCGTCAATGCGATTGGGAACATACCGGGGACNNTCTTTGCGACAAACAGCATACTGCTTTCGGACAGTACGAGCATCAACTCGGGGAGCGTCATCGTCAACAACGCCCTTCCGGTGAAAACTACCACGCCGGCGGCGGAGCTGACGCTCGGAAAGTTCGTCGCCACCGCGGGGGGGTACAACCTGAAGGCGAACAAGGTCATAGTCGGATCGGGAGACAAGATTCAAAGCAATGTCCTGTACAATAAGCTGACGAACAACGGGGGGACGATCAGCGGGAATTCGACGTCGTCGCTCGCTCTCCCGGTCGTCACCGCGCTCCCCGCGTTCAATTCCGCTACNNGACGGCGGGACGCTCATCTTCAGCGGGGGGACGTACAACATCAACTATCTCCTCGCCGGGATCAACACGAAGATACTCTTCGGCGGGAAGAGCGAAGTGAGGATTGCCGGTCAACTTCTCACCGTGTGGAACACGACGATCGGGCCGGCCCTCGGGTCGGGGATCAACGCATCACAGATCGTGTTCTATGTTGCCGGGACCGACGGCCCCATACTTGGACTGCCGAAGGCCGCGACAATAGGTCCGAAGAGCGCAATTGTCGCCAACATATACGCGAAGAACGGCACCCTCTGGCTTACCGGGGCGTCGATAGCGACCGGCGCATTTCTTGGGAAAGACGTCATAATCGGCGGCGCAACGCAGGTAAATCTCGCAACGGCATTCTCGGGTCTCAAGAAGGAATCGGATGGAGGAGAGTTCGCTCCGGGGCCTGAAATCCCGGTGACGTACGCGCTGGAACAGAACTATCCTAATCCGTTCAATCCCACGACGACGATCACGTACCAGCTCCCCGAACAGCGGGATGTGACGCTCACGGTATACAACATACTCGGCCAGGTGGTCAAATCCCTCGTGCAGAATGTCCAGGCGGCGGGTATATACGCTATCCGCTGGGACGGGACAAATGACCACGGCACCGGTGTGAGCAGCGGCATGTACATCTATCGTCTCAAAGCGGGGAACTTCGTCCAGAGCAGAAAGATGATGATGCTCAGATAAATCGCGATAGCGGGGACTCTTTGCCAGGCTCTCCGGGATCCGATCCTGGAGAGCCTGGCTTTCCCTTTTCACATCCCCGCGGGAGTGCAGGTGTATGAGACATGCTGGTGCTTCCATTGATGGTCACCTCCGGAGCGGGAATGTCCCTGCAATGAGCAGGTTCACCCGACTGCTCAGCTTCGCCCTCATGGCCCTGGCGTCTTTTCAGGCGGGTCGGGCGCAAGTGCACACGGTCTTCGAGCATCTCTCTGTGAAACAGGGGCTGTCCCAGGCCGACGTCAACTGCATACTTCAGGACAGAGGCGGCATGATGTGGCTCGGAACGCAGGACGGACTCAACAGGTACGACGGTTACGGTTTCAAGGTGTACAAACACGATCCGGGAGATCCCCGTTCGCTCAACGACAGCTGGATTGTCTCCATCGCAGAGACTCCCGACGGGACGCTCTGGGTGGGAACAAGGGGGAACCAGCGTTCCCTCAACCGGTTCGACAGACTGACTGAGACGTTTGCACAGGTCCCCCGGGACAGTGCTCCGCTGAAGGATGCGCGGACCAGCGCGGTCCGCCCTTCGTACACGGACGCATTCGGCGAGACATGGTCGGGGACGCTCGGCAACGGCCTCACCCGGCGCGATCCCCGCACCGGAGGGACCACGTCGTACAGGCACGATCCGGCGGACCGGGGGAGCATCGCCGATGACAGAGTGTATTCCGTGGCTGGCGATCACCTCGGGGAGATCTGGGTCAGTACCCACGAAGGGCTCGACCGGTTTGACCGGAAGTCAGGTAAGTTCATCCACTTTACGCACGATGAGAAGAATCCGAACAGTCTCAGCGACAACTGGGTCTGGCCGGTTTTTGAAGACAGGGGCGGCGCCCTCTGGGTCGGAACGATCCGGGGAGGTTTGAACAGGTTCGACCGGCTGACGGAACGATTCACCCGGTTCAGGCACCAGGAATCCGATCCGAGGAGCATCGCAAATGACCGCCTCTACTCCATCTACCAGGATGCCTCCGGATTGATGTGGGTGGGGACTGCGGAACACGGCGTTGACCGGTTTCATCCCGAACTCACCGCGTTCGCGCAATACGCCCATGCCCCTTCGAATGTCTCCAGCCTCATCAACGACGACGTGGTCTCGGCATTCGTGACCCGCTCCGGGGTCCCCTGGATAGGGACTCGCGGCGGACTGGAGCGGCTGGACCGTTCAACGCACGCGTTTACGCATTACACACACGATCCGTCCAACCCCCGGACCATTGCAGACAACACGGTGGAATGCATGGTCGAGGATCAATCGGGACTCCTGTGGATGGGGACGTTTGCCGGGGGTCTCGACCGCTTCGATCCGCGGACAGGCATTTTTGCCCACTTCAAACACGATGCCTCGAATCCAAAAAGCCTGAGTGACAACAGCATCTATGCGCTCTGCGAGGACCGGACCGGAGTCCTCTGGGCCGGGACATACGGAGGCGGGCTGAACAGTTTCGACCGCGCCTCCGGGACGTTCAGGTGCTACGCGCATAGCGACACGATCCCCGGGAGCCTGGGGGCACCCGGCGTCTTCTCGCTTTGCGAAGACCATGAAGGGGTCCTCTGGGTCGGGACGTTTGGCGGGGGGCTCGACCGCTTTAACCGTGAAACGGGAACGTTCACCCACTTCAGGCACGATAAAGCGGATCCGGGGAGCCTGAGCGACGACGTGGTCGCCTGTCTCTACGAAGACCGGTCGGGCGCGCTCTGGGCGGGGACGTCGGGGGGTCTGAATCGTCTGGACCGCGCCACGGGGAAGTTCAAACGATACACACAGAAGGACGGCCTCCCCAACGACGTCATATTCGGCATCCTGGGAGATGAACACGGAAACCTCTGGATGAGCACGGACAGGGGGCTCTCGGAGCTCGACCCCCGGCGTGAACAGTTCCGCAACTTCGACGAAAACGACGGCCTCCAGGGGAATGAATTCAACCAGGGGGCCTACGGTCTCGATTCGCGCACGGGTGAAATGTACTTCGGGGGAGGGAACGGATTCAACTGTTTCCTCCCCGACAGCGTCCGGGGGAACCCGTACGTGCCTCCGGTGGTGTTCAGCTCGTTCACGCGTTACAACAACGACGACAAGGATGGAAAGCCGATCGAGGAAAAAGGGATCAGCGTAAAGCCTGAGATCATCCTCTCCTACAAGGATAACCTGGCCATCTTTGAGTTTGCGGCGCTGAATTACTATAATACTTTCAAGAACCAGTACGCCTACCGTCTGGAAGGCTACAACGATAACTGGATCCGGCTGGGGACAGATCACAGGGCGACGTTCACGAACCTGGACGGGGGGAGTTACACGCTTCGTGTCAAGGGCTCCAACAATGACGGAGTGTGGAACGAGGAGGGAACCTCTCTCCGGCTGATCGTCATGCCGCCGTGGTGGAAGACGAAGTGGGCGTACGGGACATATCTCCTCCTGTTCCTCTTCTCCCTCTACTGGATCCGCAGGTTCGAGATGAACCGCCAGGCGCAGAAGGCCCAGGTGAGGGAATCGCAGCTGCGCGTGAAGGCAACGGAGGCGGAAAAGCGGGCGCTCCAGGCTGAGAACGAGAGACAGACGAAGGAACTCGAGGACGCCCGGCAACTGCAGATGTCGATGCTTCCCCGGGAAGTGCCCGTGCTCCCTGATTTCGATATTGCAGTCTACACGAAGACCGCAACGGAGGTCGGGGGGGACTACTACGATTTCAGTACCGGGGCGGACGGGGCGCTGAGCGTTGCATTCGGCGATGCGACGGGGCACGGGATGCAGGCGGGGACGATCGTGACGCTGATGAAGGGACTCTTCCTCTCCGATGCGGCCCGTTTCGACATACAGGTGTTCTTCCAGCATTGCAGCAGGGCGATCAAGGAGATCAGGCTCGGAAGACTCTTTATGGCATTCACGCTAGTCCGCCTGAAGGGAGACAGGCTTTCGTTTTCGAGCGCAGGGATGCCCCCGCTGTTCCTCTACAGGCAGAATGACGGCTCAGTGGAAGAGATCCTCCTGAAGGGGATGCCCCTGGGCGCGATGAAGAGTTTCCCGTACGCCCTCCACGAGGAGGATCTGAAGCCCGGAGACGCCGTGCTGCTGCTGACGGACGGGCTCCCCGAGCAGAAGGACGCCGCAGGGGAGATGTTCGACTACGCGAGGGTCCAGCGCGCGTTCAGCGATGTGGGAGGACGATCTTCGCAGGAGATCATCGGACGCCTGGTGCAGGAGGCCGAAGGCTGGCTGAACGGCGCATCGCCGGATGACGACATCACCATGCTGGTGATTAAGAAGAAGGGAAACGGACACAGACCTGAAGGATCCTCATGACCGACGCAGTGACGCTGAAAATGACGTTGCCGAAAATCCCGGACATAGAGCTTGTGGCGCTCGAAGGGCTCGACAGGCTCGCCCGCCATCTCGGCATCGCGGAGGAGAAAATCGGAGAGGCGAGGATCATCGTCACCGAGGCGGTCGTCAACGCTCTCGAGCACTCGGGAGAGAACAACCCCTCGGTGCGGCTGGAATTTACAATGACAACGAACGATCTCTCCATATTCGTCCGGGATTACGGGAAGGGATTCGAGCCCGCCTCGGTCGAAGACCCGGATATCAAAGCCAAGCTGCACACGAAAAACAAGCGCGGCTGGGGCCTGAACCTGATGAAGTCCATGTCCGATGATTTCCGTATCGAGTCGAACAGGAACGGGACCAAGATCACAATCAAGAAGCTCCTTCGGTGAGATAACCACATGGAACAGCCATTCAGACTGACATCGGAAGTGCGCGACAACTGCCTGGTCATCACGACTGCGGGATACGTGAACAATGTCGGCGGGGAAGCGATCGCCGCCGAATTCAACCGCCATTTTGAGAAGGGGATCAGGCACGTGGTGATAAACCTGGGGCAGTCCAGGGTTGTCAATTCCGTCGGGATGTCTTTCCTGATTGAAATCATCGAACGACTGGAGGAGTCCGGCGGGAAGCTCGTGTTCTCGGATCTCGACCCGGCGGTGGAAAAAATGCTCTCGATCATGGGGCTCTTCCAGTACGCGGGGAAGCAGAAGACTGTTGCGGATGCGCTGGTCTCGCTCGCCGGCGCGGGGAAGGCCGACGGATGAGCAGGCGCACAGAGACAGGGACGCTCGCTGGACACTCCGGAACCCCGATCGAGGCGCTCCAGGAGGCGTTTCGCGTCCTTTCAGGTGCAGGATCGCTCAAAGAAGAATCTGCACGGTTCCGGAGCGTCATCGGGGATTATTTCAGAGGGGATGAGGTGAGGCTCCTCCGGCGGACGACCGGTGAGTGGGAGAGCATGGGAGGGGGACCGGAGGGGACGGCCGGAGCCCTCCCGTCTCCGGCGGCCGGTGTTGCGGGCGCCTCCGCGCTTGAGGGTGAGAGTGTGCGGATCGTCCAGAGGCTCGCAGACGGCTCGGATGTCGGCGTTGTCCTCCTCCGCGGAGGGTCCGGGAACCCGTACACGGAATCCGATCTGATCACGCTCCGCCTTTTCCTGACTGTGTTTGAGAATGCCTACAGGGAGATGATCGCACGCAGGAACGAGAAGGATCTCATATTTTCGCTGAACCACCGGGTCCTCCAGCTCAACAGCCTGATCGATACGGGGATCGAGGTTTCAAAAATAACCGGGAGTGCTCCACCCCATCATCTCGCTCTCGAGCGCGCGGCGTCGCTCACCAACGCTTCAAAAGGGGTGTTGCGCGTCACCCGCGGAGGACGGACGGAGGAAGAGGGGTGGTTCCCCCACGGCGGGGCGCCGGAGGGAGGTGCTCCCGGCAGCGGAGGAATCTCCACGGGGTTCGATTTCGGCGGGGAGACATACACATTCCAGCTGTTCGACAAAGAAAGCCGGAACGGGATCATCCCGTTCGACGAAACGGACCAGCTTCTTCTTGATGCTCTCTCGAAACAGGTCCATGCCTCGCTGGAGAATCTATATCTTCACCAGGAGGCGCTCGAGAAGCAGAAGATCGAACAGGACATTGCCGTTGCTGCCTCCATACAGCAGCGGATACTCCCGAAATCGCTCCCGGTCATCGAGGGATATGATATTGCCGGCGTCAACATTCCTTCGAAATCAGTCGGGGGAGACTACTACGACTGCATCCCGCTTCCCGATGGACGCTTCGCACTGGTGATCGCCGATGTCGCAGGCAAAGGAGTTCCCGCGGCCCTGCTCGTCAGCAGTTTCCATGCGTACCTGACGGCGTACCTGGAAGCCGACCTCCCGCTCGTGGAACTTGCCAAACGGCTGAACAGGGTTATCTCCAGGGCCTCGACAGAAGACAAGTTCATCACTGGATTCTTCGCGCTCCTTACACCTTCTTCCGGTTTTCTTGAAACGTTGAGTGCCGGCCATAACCCGGTCTTCCTGCGCCGGACCGACGGCACGCTGCAGGAGCTCATCCTGGGAGGGATTCCGCTCGGGATGCTCGATATGGACTTCCCCTACCAGAGCGAGACGCTCACGCTGGGGAAGGGGGAGCGTCTGCTACTGTACACCGACGGAATCCCGGAGGCTACTGACCCACGTCAGCGGCTGTATGACGAAGATTTCCCCCTGAGGGATTTTGTGAGCGGCAAGGTCCCGGACCGGGCCGGGACGTTCATCGAGGAACTTATTGCAGACGTAAAGAAGTACACCGGTTCTGCGCCGCAGAACGACGACATCACGGCCCTGTATCTTATGAAACTTTGAATGCCCCGTCCATGGACAGTTTTTCCCTTGCGGAGACGCTGAAATTCATCTATCTTTTATTTCCGGGCCGGAGAGACGCCGGATCTCGACGAGGTGACTACACCGGGGCGCACCCGCTGCCAAGGAAATGGTGAACGAGCGTGAGGATTCAATGAGAGGATCTGGATATGCCCTATCTTCATTCGGCGACCTGAGCACCAGGGTTGGCGCGGTCAGGCGGCAGGAGGTTTCGCCGGGAGACAGCATCATAGTCCGGACGCAGAATTCGGTGTACGCGCTCCGGCTGGGGGACGACGGTGCCTTCTCCGTTTCCGGCGGCTGGTTCCGCCGGAAAGGGAGGGAGAATATTCGGATGACGGTCACCGGGTGCTCCCTCGGGGGCACCATGATAAGGATCGACACGATCGTCGCGTGCGGGTTTTCGATTGAATTCGGCAACAGGCTTGTGACAAGTCCCGTCCGGAGTTTTTTCGTCCTTCGGAACGGCTGGGTCAATTGAGGTGTTCATTGATTTGTCATTCGCATCGTCTCCCGACTTGACACTGTGACCGGATTCACCTAAATTTTGCGGCTGTTGCTGCTCTGTTCATTGAATCACGCTCCGTACCGGAACCTCGTGAACTACGACCTGTCGAATTCAGTTTCCGTCTTCTTCCGCACAACACGTCCCGCTCCTGAAGCCCGCTTCGCAAAAAACTTAAGATACAGTTTGAGCATCCCTCCTCGCATTGCGCTGATACGCCTGTGAAGAACATCGGCAAATACGAAATCGTCGAGGAACTCGGCCGCGGCGGGATGGGGGTTGTGTACAAGGCGTATGACGCAAGCCTGGAACGGGAAGTTGCCCTCAAGGTCATACAGCAGATCGCTCTCGACGTCGCGGACACCAAGGCGCGTTTTTACAGAGAGGCTCGCATGGCGGCGAGGCTTTCCCACGACGCCATCGCCGTCATATACGAGATCGGCGAGGATGCGGGAGTCCCGTTCATTGCGATGGAATATCTCCCGGGGCGGGACCTGAGGATGGTCATCGACAGCAAGGAGGACCTTTCCCTTGAACAGAAACTGGATTATGCCAGACAGATCTGCAGGGGCCTCCAGTACGCCCACGGGAAGAACGTCATACACCGTGATATCAAGCCGGAGAACGTCAAGCTGCTTGAGGACGGTCGGGTAAAGATCATCGATTTCGGGATTGCCAAGCCGTACACGCCGACCGCCTCCCCGGAGGAAAAGAGCACGAGCGCCGTCCTCACCCGGATGGGAATGCGTATCGGGACCCCCTGGTACATGTCTCCGGAGCAGGCGAGAGGGAATCCCGTGGACAAGAGGACGGACATTTTCTCGTTCGGTGTCGTCCTGTACGAGCTTCTCACGTATTCAAAACCATTCCAGGGAGATGACACGACCGTCCTCTACAAGATCCTCCACGAGGAGCCTCCGCCGATAAAGCTCGAAGAGAGCGGACTGAGGGACGATCTGCAGAAGATACTCTCCCGCTGCCTTGCCAAGGACCATGAGGAACGGTACGCCGACTGCTCGGAGATCCTCAGGGACCTCGTCGCGCTCACCGGCGGTCCGAACCCCGATCCCAGGATTCGCGCCCTGCTTGCGGAGGGGATAGCCCTCGACAAATCAGAGAAGTACGACGACGCGGCGGCGAAATTCAACCAGATCCTCGAGATCGATCCCGAGAACCATCAGGCACGGTCGTTCCTGAAGCGGTTGTCCCTCAGGGACAAGGAATCGTTCATGCGCCGCGTCCTTGCAGGGAACGTTATCGGGACCGTCATCTCGCATTTCCAGATTCTGGACCGGATCGGCGGGGGGGGGATGGGTGTCGTCTACAGGGCCGAAGACATGTCCCTGAAACGGATCGTCGCGCTCAAGTTCCTCATGCCCGACCTCGTCCGTGACCCTTCGGCGAAGAAGCGGTTTCTGAAAGAGGCGCAGGCCGCCTCGGCGCTCGACCATCCGAACATCTGCACTGTACACGAGATCAGCGAGTCGGACGAGGGGCTGCTCTTCATCTGCATGGCGTTCTACGGGGGGGAGAACCTGAGCGCCAGGCTTTCCCGCGGACCTCTGAGCGTCGCCGAAGCGCTGGAGTTCGTGATCAAGGTCGGCCGCGGCCTCGCCAAGGCGCACGAGCACGGGATCGTGCACCGTGACATCAAGCCGGCCAACATCATCATCACGCCGGACGGTGAGGTGAAGATCGTCGATTTCGGACTTGCGAAGCTCTCGGGGGGGACGCAGATCACGCGTGTCGGGGCCCGGATGGGGACGCTGCCGTACATGTCTCCCGAACAGATCAGAGGTCTCGACCTCGATCACCGCACCGACATCTGGTCCCTTGCGGTCATGCTGTTCCAGTCGCTGACCGGGCAGCTTCCGTTCCAGCGGGAGTATGAAGCGGCGATGCTGTATGCGATCGTGACCGACGCCCCCCCTCTCCTGACGAGTGTCAACCCGGCGCTCCCGCCGGAGCTCGAGAAGATCATCACCAAAGCGCTGAAGAAGGAGCCGAACGAGCGGTATGCCTCCGTGCAGACGATGGTGGAGGATCTCGAGAATATCAAAGCGCAGTTCGTGCAGACCAAGGANNAGGGCGGAACGGGTCCTGAAGGTCGCGCCCGCGGATTCGCGCGCCCTGGAAATCCGGGACGAGTGCAAACGGAGACTGGAACAGGCGCAGCAGGTGACGGTCCTCCTCCGTGAAGGGACGGCACTTTTCGACCGTGGGAAATTCATGGAGGCACGGGAGGTTCTGGAGGACGTGCTCGCGGTCCAGCCCGCGCAGCCCGATGCGACGCGGATACTCGAGCAGGCCAACGACAAGCTCGAGCAGCGCGAGCAGATCGAGAAGCTCCTCGCCGAAGGGGAAATTTCCCTCAAGCACGGGAAGATCGAATTAGCCGCCGCGGCCTACCGGCGTGTGCTGACGATGGACCCTGAAAACCGGGACGCGCAGCGGGGTGTGAAGAGAGCGGAGAAATCGAAATCCGGACTGCCGACGTCAGGCCATATCACGCCCCGGCCGGTCCCCCGCGCTCCGTCCGGAAAGAAAACCCTCTGGCTCATCCTCGGCTTCGTCGCTCTCGGATGCGTCGTCCTTGCCGTGATCCTGTTTCTCCCGAAGCACGGGGCTGCCCCGCTGTCTGACGGCGCTGCAGGGGCCGGGAATGACTCTGCCGAACCCGCCGCCGTCACGAGGAATGACTCGCCCGGAGAGAAAAAAGGCGCGGGGAGCCCCGTTCCCCTCTCTCCGGGCAAGGCGCACGAAGGCGCGTCGGGGGCCGCTCCTGCGGTGGACATGAAGGGTCTGAAGGAGATGGTCTCTTCAGCACGGGAAGAGATGCTCGGCGAGAAAAAGAAAACAGGGGGGAGGGCTGCGACGGGTCCGCTCTTCAACGAAGCTCTGAGCTTCGAACGTGAAGGAGACAGGGGACGCCGTTCCGAGAACCGGGAAGCTCTCCAGGGTGCAAGGGACTCGTATCTGCAGGCACGGGACGGCTACCTGAAGGTCAATGAGGAGGCGGCCCGCGTCTCCGGACTCAGGAAGGACGCCGAAGCCCGGAGCGCGGAGATGCTCCAGGCGAAACAGGGGGTGCCGGGGAGCGATGCGGAGAAGAGGGGGAACGCAAAGTACCGGACTGCAGTCGATGCGGAGAACGGCGGGAGGGGTCTCTTCGGGTCGCAGGACTACGCGGCCGCGCGTGACGCCTTTGTCCGGGCCGGGTCCCTCTATGCGGACGCGGGGAACGAAATCAGGGCCTCCTCGGCAAATGCGAAGTCCAGCCAATCGGTCGCCGACAACAAAGCCGCGGAGAAGAAAGAGCCGGTGAAGAACGAGAAGGATGAACGGGAGGCATCCCTCCGGCAGACGCTCGAATCATATAAAAAGAGTTTCGAGGAAGGGGATATCCAGACATTTGCCGCCCTGCGGAATCTCACGCCGGAGGCGGCGAAGAGCTCCGAGGGGTTCTTCAAGAGCACGGAGAACCGTTCGATGACGATCGGCCCGATCGTCCTCCAGCCGGACATGGTCCACGCCCGGGCCGAACTTGTACAGAAGTTCCGCACCGACGCCGACCAGACGATTCCCGTGGAGGTGGTCCTGGAGCTCGTGGGCGGCCGTTGGAGCATCACTTCGTTCTCGCGCAAATGAGTCTTTCATTCACCTGCAGGGAAGGTATCGACTGATGAACACAAAGCTACCGTCTGGATTTCTCTTTGCACTCATCTGCTGCACGGCGCTCTTCTGCTCTGCTGCGAACGCCCAGCTCAGCACCGTGTTCAGCGATATGTTTCGCACGATCCTCGGCCCGGCGAGCCTCCAGAAGGCCGGCGGACAGGCCAACCACCAGAACCACTTTCTGCATTCCGACACCGTGGCCAACGACGAGATCGTCCCCGCGCTGAACAGCCTTATCTCGGGGAATGTCTCCTCGTTCCCCCTGAGCTCCACGGGCGCGGGTGTGATATACGAAGCGTCGGCGGGGCTGGACCCCGTGACCGGGCTGCCGCTACCGGCGGCGACGAGCCTGGGGCCGATATTCGGCGAGACGGCGAAACCGCTCGGTGCGGGGAAGATCGCACTGGAGGTGAGCTACACGTACCTTGATCTGGCGAGCTTCCGCGGTCTCCCCACGGATCAGATGCAGTTCGCGTTCACCCACCAGGAGGTGCCCAACAGGGCGACGGGAAAACCCGATTCCGTCCTCGGACTTAACCCGAACGAGAGCGATGTCATCACCATAACGACCGACCTCCATGCGCGGGCGCAGATCGGTGCGATCTCCGCCACCGTCGGGGTGACAAAAGACCTCGATGTCGGGGTGGCACTTCCCCTCATCAGCATCACGCTCAGCGGGACTGCCAAAGCGGTCATCAGCAGCTATTCGTTTGCGGTAGTCGGCTATGCAAACCATTACTTCGCGGGGGACTCCCTTCACCCCGTGCTGCAAACTGCGTACCCCTATAACCGGACCGCCACCGGGATCGGCGACCTCGCGTTCCGCGCCAAGTACAGCATCGCCCGCGGAGGGAGTTTCGACGCGGCCGCTCTTCTCGACCTCCGCCTCCCCACGGGGAAGACGGAGGACTTCCTGGGGACGGGAAAGGTGACGGCGAGCGTGTGGGGGATCCTCTCGAAAAGGATGGGTGACGTGACGCCGCACATCAATCTCGGGTATACGAGGAACCCGGCCGACTTCCAGAGCGATGCGCTGCAATTCCGGGCGGGGTTCGACAGCAAGTTCTCCTCCCACCTCACGTTCGCTCTCGACCTCCTCGGTCACATCGATCTCAACACGTCGAAGGCGGTCCACCTGGCGCCTGGGACAACGACGATTTATGATCACCCGGGCAAGTTCCCCACGGCCGACAGCACCGGCGTGGCGGTCCGGCAGGTCGCCAACAGCAACATCCCGGACAGCGACAGCGATAACATCTACAGCGCGGCCATCGGGTTCCGGTACTCACCCGCGGAGAGGTTCGTGATCGTGTTCAACATGCTCGTGCCTCTGAACAACAAGGGACTCCGCGCCGCTCTGGCCCCCACCCTGGGGTTCAGCGCTTCGCTCTGATGCCGCCATGAAAGACTACGATCCGCGGATGCACTCCGCCGAGCACATACTGAACCAGACGATGGTCCGTATGTTCGACCGGGGGCGTGCCTTCAGCGCACATGTCGAGAAGAAGAAGTCGAAGTGCGACTACCACTTTGACCGCGACCTGACTCCACAGGAGCGGGAAGAGCTCGAGCGCCGCGTCAATGAAGTGATTGCCGCCGACCTGCCGGTGCGGGAGGAACATCTGACGCGGGAGGAGGCGGGCCGCTCGTTCAACCTCTCGCGCCTGCCGGGTGAAGCCGGGGAGACGATTCGCATCATCCGGATCGGAGACTACGATGCATGCCCCTGCAGCGGGGAACACGTGGGACATTCGGGGGAGATCGGAGGAATCCGGATCATCTCCACCGGCCACGCTGAGGGTGTCCTCCGTGTCCGTTTCAGGCTGCAGGGGTGAGCCTGCGTTTCGCCGCTGTCCTTCCTTCAGTTCCCGTTCATACCACAAAAAGAGAAACCATTATGAAACAACTCGCCGCAGTTGTGTGCGTTCTCCTGCTTGGGGCAGGTTCGGTCTCCGCGCAGTCACATTTCGAGAGGTCCTTCACCGGCGGAACGCTCCGCGTGGATCTCTATCACACCGGGACGAAGGGCGAGGAGCGCTTCACGATGGAACGGGCCATACAGGAGGGGCCGTGGCCGGGCCATCGCGTCAACCTGGTCGACACGCTGAATCTCGGCGAATACCTCCTGGCCGTGACCGACCGGGCGACGAACGCCCTGCTGTATTCCAGGGGATTCTCATCCCTGTTCAACGAATGGCAGACCACCGATGAGGCTCTCGGGGGCGCCTACCGCACGTTTTCAGAAAGCGTGAGGTTTCCCTCACCGAGGCGTGCCGTCCGTCTGTCTCTCTCGCGAAGGGACAGGAGAATGGATTTCCACGAGGTTTTTTCCGCCGTGATCGACCCCGCCGACCCCGTGCAGATCATGAAGGAGCGTCCGGGGGCCCGCTTCGCTGTCGCGCCGGTGATCGAAAACGGCCCTCCCTCCGTCAAGGTGGACATCGTCGTGATGGGGGACGGGTATGCTGCGGCCGAGATGGAGAAGTTCCGGAAGGATGTCAGGCGTTTCGTGGACACGATGTTCCGGACTCATCCGTTCCGNNGGCCTCCCGCGCTACGTGCTCACGGAAGAGAACAGGATCGTGCGTGACATTGCTGCGGCCGCCCCGTATGATTTCATCTGCATTCTCGTGAACGACACCCGCTACGGAGGCGGGGGGATATACAACCTGTACTCGACGACATACACGAACGAGTCTGTCCCGGGGCAGGAGTGGCAGATGGACTACATGTTCGTGCACGAGTTCGGGCACTCGTTCGCCGGGCTGGCGGATGAATACTATACTTCCTCGACAGCATACAACGATTTTTACCTTCCCGGCATCGAGCCTTGGGAGCCGAATGTCACCGCACAGGCGGAGGGGGGGCGTGTCAAATGGAAATCGATGCTGACGGCGGGAATTCCGGTCCCCACTCCCTGGGAAAAGGGGGCATATGACAGCGTGGAGGCGATCCGGGGGAAACTCGACCGGCTCGCTCCTGACTACTACAGGAAGAGGGAACCGCTCCAGAAAAGCGCCATGGAGATACTCAGGACGTCACAATACGCGGGGAGCGTCGGCGTGTTTGAAGGGGCGGGGTATGCCTCGAAGGGGCTCTATCGTCCGTCGGTCGATTGCAGGATGTTCTCCCTGAGTCTCGCTGATTTCGATCCCGTGTGCAGTGCGGCCATCGGGCGGATGATCGACTTCTACGCGGACCCCGGAGGGAAGTAATCCCCCCGGGGTCCGGCCTGTGCGTCACGGTGCCGGTGCCGGTGCGGGGTGGTCCGGCCGCTTCTTCCTCCTGAAGACGAAAAACCAGATAAGGGCGGCGAGGACGAGTATCCCGGCGATGTAGGCGAGGAACGTCATGTCAATCGTCTCCCTGGAGAGCTCGCTCACGAGCTTGTCCAGGGCGGCGTATTCCGTCTTCCCGAGCATGGCATCCTTCGTCAGTCCGTCGCGCCAGTCCCTGTCGATCTTCTGCTTCCAGAGCGTCTCGACGAATGGTTGCGGGTCCTGCTTGCTCGCGGCGAGCGAGGCGACCTCCTGCCGCACGCTTGAAGAGAACGAAGGGCCGTCGTTGAAGGGTGCGACGGCGATTCCGGCCGCCGTGAACTCCTTCTGGAGGCCTCCCCAGAACCCGGCGTTCAGCCTGGCGTGCCACTCGGCCAGCACGGAGTCCACGTGGGATGACTGTGTCGCTGCGATTTCGGACGCCGCCCTTGAGTCCTTCTTCCCCCCCCGCGCGACAGGGGTTTTCACCGGGCCCTTCCCCGTCGACACGGCCGGCACCATCGCGCTTGTTGCCGCCACGTCCGTGATCTTCTCCTTCAATCCCGCCCAGCGCCCGGTGAAGGCCTGATACTGCTCGATCAGGTTCCCGTAGTCTCTCCCCTGCAGCTGCGTCACGTCCAGAAACTTCACATTGTCCGCTGCGATCTCATAGACCCGGGTAAGCACGTTCGCCTTGTCCAGCCGCTGGCCGATAGCTTCTTTCTGCAGATCGGCGACCTGGTGGAGGTCTTTCCCGTACGGCAGAAATATCGAATCCGCGATGGCGAATATCAGCCGGTCCTTCGCTGCCAGATTGGCCGTCAGCCTCTTCACCGCTTCGCGGAGCGCTGTGAGCGATTTCCTGCTTTCCTGAAGCTCGCCGAAGAGCTGATCACGCTGCGCGGTGAGCGAGTCGAGCCGCGTCGTGAGCGAGCTGATCCGCTCCTCGAGCTCGCTGAGCTTCACCCCCTGCGTCCGTATGAGGAAGACCCGGTCATATGTGAGGACCTGGAGAGAACGGAGCTTCTCCATGCTCTCGTTGAACGTGAGCGGATAGAGTGCTTTGTCCAGAAACTGCTGATGCGGTGCGTAGTCCGTTTCCAGCTTTTCGATCTCCCCTTTCAGGGACTCGATTTCGTGCGTGGCTGTTGCGGAATCAAGCCGGGATGCGATCTGCCGGTACCTGTCTTCGAAATCGCTCTTGAGCGCGTAGTCGGAGTGCTGTGCCGTGCCGGCGGCGGAGAGGGTTGCGACCAGGAGCGCGAGCGGAAAAATGCGGTTCATTTCTTCACCTCGACGATGTCGTCAGACGTGAGGAGTACATGAAAGTTGTCCCCGTCGACCACCTCGACGTAGGGTGTGCGCTGATTCAGCGCGGGGTTCCTGAGTCCTCCCTCCGCGACGGGTATCGACTTGTTCAGGATGAGGGACGAGGGTCCGGGGGAGAAGACGTAGACGTGTTTGAATCTCGGGCCGGTGAGAAAATAGTAACCCTCCGAGCTCCTCAGGAGCCGGAGCTTTGCGCCATGGAGTGCCGTTGAGTCCTGGAACTCCTCCTGGGCGAGTCCGGCGACCCACGCGCTCACGGAATACCGGAGATCCTCTATCTTGTTTACGCTGCTGACGGTGACGACGCTCTCGACGGGCCAGCCGAAGTCGACGTAGTCCATTTTCAGGCTGCTGCAGGATGAGAAGACAAGCAGGGCGGCCGGGGCAAAACAGATCTTCACGAGGCGAATCATGGTGGGATTGGCTCTCCTGATCTGGTTTGAGTGCTGTGTGTGAGTAAATCGCTATAAACTAATGATAAAATGAACTTAACGCAAGGAAAGAGTTGATTTAAGCCGCCGCTTGACGTACCTTCACCATGCGTATGCTCCCTCCCCCCTCCGGGGGAGGCTCATTTCAATTCTAAAGCAATTCGTATGCCGAAGCCCCCCCCGAATACAGGACCCCGGGCGATTCTCATTGTTGAGGATAGCACGGATTTCTCAAACCTTTTGAAGTTCATCGTTGAAGAGGACGGGTTTACGGGCGTCCAGTTTCCACTCAACAGCGATGACGTCGTTGGCTGGGCAAAGCAGCACAAAGTTGTTGCGGTACTTATGGACCTGGCGCTGGGGAGGAAGGGAGGGATGGAGTTCATCGAACAGCTCAGGGAGGATCCGGACACTTCGTCGATCCCGATCGTGGTCATCTCCGGCCGGGACCTCCCGATGAAGGAAGTAATGCAATTCCAGACGCGGGGGATCAAGTACCTGCGCAAGGGGAGGGTGGAGATAGATGAGATACGTGCGGCGATCAAGACCGCCGCCACGGGCGGTGGGGGAAAGAAGAAATGAAGGTGTATTGCCCGGCTCTCCTGAGCGGAAAGTACATTCCGAACAANNCCGGGGACAAAATCATTCGTGTTCTCCGTGATCGACCGTCACCCCGCGGCACACAACTGGGTGCACTGGTACGTGATCAACGTGCCCCGTTCCGTGCGTGAAATTCCCGAGAATGCCTCCGGGACCCGGGAGAAAATGCCGCCGGGATCTGTCGAGCTGCGCAACTCATTCGGCGGACTCGGATACGACGGGCCCTCGCCTCAGAAGAACTCGGGTCCCCACGAATACGTTATTACAGTCCATGCCCTCAGTATGGAGTCGCTTCACGTCGGGCCGTTTTCGACTGTGGAAGAATGTCACCAGGAGATGGGGACCGGCGTGATCGAGAGCGCGAGCACCGTCGGGATATTCCAGCGCTGATCTCTCTGTCATTGCGAGCGGAGCGAAGCAATCCAGACCCCAGCGCAGATTGCTTCGTCGCAAAGAGCGCTCCTCGCAATGACAAGGTCCACGTCGTGTTGTCATGAGCAGTGGCGGCGCTGTAATCGCCACCACGAAGCGCGCTCTCTGCGTCCCGCCCCAGGCGGGACAACCCGTTACACCCACCCCCGCAGCTTCGCCGCCTCGGCAACGCGCGCGACCCCGACCACCATCGCCCCCAGCCGCGGGTGCACTTTCTTCTCCTTTACCGCCTCCTGCACCGTGCGATATGCCCGCGTGAGTTTCCTGTCGAGCCGCTCGTGGACGAGTTCTTCCTCCCAGAACCAGGAGTAATTGTCCTGGACCATCTCGAAATACGAGACCGTCACCCCTCCCGCACTCGCAAGTATGTCCGGTATAACGTGTATTCCTTTTTTGTTCAGTATGACGTCCGCCTCCGGCGTCGTCGGGCCGTTCGCGAGTTCGCAGATGATGCGCGCGCGGATCCTGGGTGCATTTTCCGCGGTAATCACATTCTCGAGCGCCGCGGGGTACAGGACCTCGACATCGAGTTCCAGGAGCGCTTCGTGCGGAATGACTTTCACTCCGGGGAAACCGAGCACCGAACCGGTCTTCAGCTTGTGCATGACGAGCTCTTCCGGGTCCATCCCCTCCGCCCGGAATATGGCCCCCCGTGAATCGCTCACCGCGACGAGTCTTCCCCCTCCGAGTATCTCCCTGTGGAGCAACGCGGCGCGCTGCCCGGCATTCCCGAACCCCTGGATGGCGAACCCCTTCGTCGGGTCCGCGCCGAGCAGCGTGCATGCTTCCCGCACGGTGATGACGCCTCCCCGTGCGGTGGCGTCACGCCGCCCCTCGGTCCCCCCGATCTGCTGCGGCTTGTCGGTCAGCACTCCCGGGTGATGGCGGTGGGAGATCGTTTCATATTCGTCCATCATCCACGCCATCGTCTGTGGATTCGTGTAGACGTCGGGGGCGGGGACATCCCTGTCGACGCCGATCATCGGCGCGATGGCACGGATGTAGGCCCGCGAGAGGTTTTCAAGCTCACGCAGCGACATCGATTTCGGATCGCAGCATACGCCCCCTTTCGCTCCTCCCAGCGGGAGGTCCACGACAGCGGTCTTCCATGTCATCCAGGAAGCAAGCGCCCGTATGGTGTCGACGGTTTCATCCGGGTGGAACCGTATCCCCCCCTTCGCGGGGCCCCGCGCGTAGTTGTACTGGATACGGTACGCATGATAGTTGTTGATCTTGCCGTCGTCCATCCTGACCTGAAGTGTGCACCTGAACTCACGCTGGGGCCAGGAGAGGAGCCCGACCGTCGCCGGATCGAGATGGAGCAGCCTTGCAGCCTCCCTGACCTGATGTTGCGCGACCTGGAAAGAGTTGTATGATTCCATTGCTGTCGTCCCGGATACTATGAGTGTTTTACCCCCGGTTTCCGTCCCTGGTCCTTCGGGTCAAAGACATCGACGATGATCCGGTACCAGCAGTTTTTGCACATGAGCGCCCTGTCGACGCTCAACAGCACCTGCTGCCACGGGCTCAGTTTCTGTCCGCAATGCGGGCATGCATCGAACATCTTCGTTTCGTTGTCAGGCGCCGGGTGTGGCAAGGACGTTCTCCGCTTTCAGGATGACACCTTTGTTCGAATGGCCGTTGATCCGTATCGTCAGCGGCCCGGCGAACCGTATGTGCCGCGTGAACGTGAACTGCTCGACGGGCGCCTGTGCGAGAAGCCAGTCCCAGTCGAGATACCCCTGCCGGGCATGGACGTTGACGGTGAAGTAGCCCACCATGAAGGACGTGATGTTCTGAAAAAAATGAGAGCCCTGCGACGGGGTCACGGACATCTCCCTGAACTCCGTCTCGACGATGGCTTTCGCGCCCGCGATCTGGTCCCACGTCACGGGAATCCCCAGCCAGGGGTCGAGAGAACCCCAGCGGCCGACGCCGACGAGAAGGTACGGTCTGTTCTCGCCGACGAGCTTCGTGTTGAACATGCTCACCTCGTGCGCCACCTCGCGGCTCCGGGCCCGGTCGAAAATGTTAAAATCAACGACGACAGCATCCCGGATGTCCTCGATGAGGCCGTTCCCCAGGACCTGGTCGCTCTGGCAGATGAGTTTCTCCCTGTCGAAGTCCTCGACATTCAGCTGGTCCTGCTCGCGATACACGACAAGGGGGCGCATTTGCAGCATCCCGAATTCCATCGCCGTCCGCCCCCCGCCCGGGAGGTTGCCGGCGAATTCGATCTCCACGGGGGTTCCCATGCCCCATGGACCCATGTCCAGCAGCAGCTCGAGGATCTGCGGGAGAGGGAACGTCCTGTTCCGGAGGACGGGACCGAACGTCACAATCCTGATTCCCTGCCGTGAGAGCCCGTCGTAGACGGCGTCATTCTCCGCGGAGTAAGTCCCCCCCGCGAACTGCAGCGTCCCGTCCCGTTCGGCCACGTCCAGTCCGTACTCCTTGGTGAGCACGTCCCGTGTCCCCGCGTCGAAATCAGAGCCTGCATCAAGGTCGAGCGCGAAAAACGATCGCTGCGTGTTGTCGAGCGTCTCCTTCACCGAGTAGAACTGAATGAGGTCCGTCGGGTATTTCGGGGAGAAGCGGATGGTGTTCCCGCCGTCGACGACGGTCTTCCCGAGCCCGAGGGCGAGAGAGACTATCCCGTCAGCGGGCTTCTGCGGGGGGTGAGGGTAAAAATTGTACGAACGGGCCACTCCCGAAAAGTCGGGATAGAAACGCTGTTCGTGTGCGGACCCGACCATCTTCTGGATGATGACCGCCATCTTCTCCTCTTCCAGCCGGTAGGATGTCACCCGGATGTAGTCCTTCGCGCTCTGGTAGAACGTGGAGGCGTAGACCTTCTTGACCGCGTTCAGCAGGTCGTTCAGCCGCACAAGCGGGTTGGGATGCCCGTTCGGGAGCATGTACGTCTCGTAGACCCCCGCGAAGGGATGGTACTGCGAGTCTTCCAGCAGGCTGGAGGATCGTACCGCCAGCGGGGCCCGCATGAGATCGAGAAACGCGGCGAGCTCCCCCAGAACCTCTTCGGGAAAACGGGTGGCCCCGATGAACCGGCGGGTGATTTCCCGGTCGTCGGTGCATGTCAGTGCGAATTTCCGGAGTCCGTTCTCGTCGACAAACTGGTCGAAGACATCCGTCCCCAGGACCACGGCGGGGGGGACGTAGATGATCACGTTCTCAAAGCGGTTGCGGACATTGTAGTCGTTGATGAGCGTGCTGACGAATCCCAGTCCCCGGGCCTTCCCTCCGAGCGAGCCGCCTCCGATCCGGGCGAAGCTCGAGTCGGGGTCGAACGTCTCCTTTGTGAAATCGGCGATGATCCCGCGCTGCCGTATGTTTCTGTAGTTATGGAGCGACTGGATCAGGTCGGTCCTGAGAGACTCCGCGGACGGGTAATCCGTGACCTTGCGGGGCCGGAGCTGGTGCGCCAGCCAGAATTCCGTCCGCGCCTTCAGCCAATTGGAGAAGTGGTTCCGCTCGGCGTGGTAGAGGATGCTCTCCTCGGGGACGAGCGCGAGCTGCTCCTCCAGGCTGCGCAGGTCGGTGGCGCGCCCCACCTCGACTCCTTCGCGCGTCCGGAAGGCAAAGTCGCCGAAGCTGAACGAGTGGGCCATGAACTGCCGCAGGTCGTTCAGCATCATCGGCGTGTCCTTCATGACGAACGATGCCCCGGCCTCGCGCGCGTCCTGTTCGTTCGCCTGGACGTTGGACATGAGAAGGATGGGGATGTCCGACTGCAGTTCCTTCACCGCGCGGGCGAAATCGATCCCCGCGCGGGGGTCCTGTTTGCCCAGCCGGGGGAAATCGACGTCGGAGATTATGCCGAGAGTGAACTCCCGGTACTCCTGGAAATAGGTCCAGGCCTCCTCGTATGAGGAACAGAGGAGGATTTTCGGCCTGGCCCTCATGCGAAGGAACTTGTGGGTCAGGTTGATCCCCTCGGAGATGAGCCGCTGGGATTGTTTCAGGATCTCGGTGTAGATGACGGGGAGAATGGAAGAGTAAAACCTGACATTGTCCTCGATGACAAGGACCGTCTGTACCCCGACCATGCGGGTGTCGTGGTCGACGTTGATCCGGTCTTCCAGGGACTTGATGATCGCGATGATGATCCTGAAATCACCCTGCCAGACGAACACCCTGTCGAAGACCGACGTTTCCCCTTTCACGAGGAGATACTTGAGCTCCCTGTTGTCGTGAGCAAGCAGCACGACCGGGATGTTCAGCCCCGATTCCCTGACGAGCCTCGCGAACTGCGTCGCCGGCATGTCGTCGATGTGGAGCGTGGTGATGACGAGGTCGAACCTGCGCTCTTCCTTCGCCAGCGCAATCGCTTCCTTCCCGCTCGAAACCCTCGTCAACTCCGGGGAGTGGCTCAGGTTGAACCCCTGGTATTCGTTCCGGATCAGCTCGTAGAGCCGCCCGTCTTCTTCAAAAAGGTACAAATCGTACAGGCTCGAGACGAGAAGGACGTCGCGAATCCGGAGCCTCATGAGATTCTGAAATCCCTGGAACCGGTTCCCGTATCCGTGCTCGACGAGGAGCGTATCGAGGGTCTTCGTGATGCTGTCGATATGCTGGTTCACGGCGCTCGGGTTCCAGGGTGGAATGGCACATAAGTGCTGCAGGGACCTCCTCACCGGGCGGCCCCCGCAGCTGTCACACGTGACGAACGGCTCTCACATTACACGACCCCCTGGTCCATCATCGCATCGGCGACCTTCAGGAACCCGCCGATGTTGGCGCCGTTGACGTAATTCCCGGGCGTCCCGAACCGGTCTGCCATCTGAACGCATGTCGAGTGGATGCTCTTCATGATCATACGGAGCCGGTTGTCGACTTCGTCCCTGGTCCACGGGAGGCGCATGCTGTTCTGTGCCATCTCCAGTCCGGACACCGCCACGCCACCGGCGTTGGCGGCCTTGCCGGGACCGTAGAGGATCTTGGCGTCGAGGAACACCCTCACGCCGTCGAGCGTCGTGGGCATGTTCGCCCCCTCCGCTACGAGGTACGCGCCGTTCCGGACGAGGTTCTGCGCGTCCTTGCCGTTGATCTCGTTTTGCGTCGCGCTCGGGAACGCGCAGTCCGCCTTGTGGCTCCAGAGAGGATTGTAGTCGAGCTTCGGGTTGACCGGGGTATACACCGCGGTCTTGAACTTCGTGGTGTACTCCTTGATCCGCTCCCGGCGGACGTTCTTCAGTTCCATGAGGTAGGCCAGCTTCTCCGTCGTGATTCCGGCCTCGTCGTAGATATAGCCGTCGGAGTCTGACACCGTCACGGCCTTCCCGCCGAGCTGGAGGATCTTCTCGATCGTGTACTGCGCCACGTTGCCGCTGCCGGAGACAAGGCATGCCTTTCCTTCCAGAGTCTTGCCGCGCGTCGAGAGCATCTCTGCCGCGAAGTAGACCGCGCCGTACCCCGTCGCCTCGGGCCTGATGAGCGATCCGCCCCAGTTGAGCCCTTTCCCGGTGAGCACGCCCGTGAATTCGTTCCGGAGCTTCTTGTACTGGCCGAACAGGTAACCGATCTCGCGCCCGCCGACGCCGATATCCCCTGCGGGAACGTCGGTGTCAGGACCGATGTGCCGGGAAAGCTCGCTCATGAACGCCTGACAGAATCGCATGATCTTCAGGTCGCTCTTTCCCTTCGGATCGAAATCCGACCCCCCTTTTCCTCCCCCCATCGGGAGCGTGGTCAGGCTGTTCTTGAACACCTGCTCGAAGGCGAGGAACTTCAGTATGCCGAGCGTCACGGACGGATGGAACCGGAGTCCTCCTTTGTACGGCCCGATAGCGCTGTTCATCTCGATGCGGTATCCGCGGTTGATCTGGACTTCCCCCTGGTCGTCCACCCACGGCACCCGGAACATGATGACCCGTTCCGGTTCGATGATGCGCTCGAGTATTCTCGCCGTCCGGTATTCAGGATGGCGTTCCAGGACGAGGGAGAGGGATTCTGCGACCTCCTGGACAGCCTGGTGGAATTCAGGTTCCGCGGGATTTTTCGCCTTCACTTCTGCTATGAGGTCACTTGCGTACTGCGACATAACTGCCTCCATGTTGAAGTGGATCTTTCTGGTGTGCTGCAGGCGTAATCGAAGAGATTACGTTTCAACCCAGCGCCTCAGCGGCCCGGCTTCAGGATGATGCCGATGTTCTTCCTGCCGTTGATCTTTGCCACGATCGGCTCATCGAACTGCAGATGCCGCGTGAAGTGCAACTCTTCCGCCGCGGGCTGCTGCCGCAGCCAGTCCCAGTCGATGTACCCCAGGCGGGTGAACGAATTCACCGTGAAGTACCCGACGCGGAATGATGTAATATTCTGAAAGAAATGCGATCCCTGCGAGGGGGTCACATTGAAGTCCTTGAACCCTGATTCGACAATGACCGAGGCGCCGGCGATCTGATCCCATGTCACGGGGATGCCGAGCCACGGGTCGAGGCTCCCCCAGCGGCCGACCCCGATGAGGACGTACGGACGCTTCCGGGCGATCAGGTCCGTGTTGAACAGGCTCACCTCCGCCGCGACGTCTTTGGCCCTGGAGCGTTCGAACTGCTGGATATCGACGACAACGATGTCGTGGATGTCCTTGATGACGCCGTTCCCGAGAACCTGCTGGCTCTGGCAGATCAGGTCCTCCTGTCCGACAGAGTCGACTTCGAGTTCCTCCATCTCCAGGCTGAGCACGAGCGGGCGGATCTGCAACAGTGCGAATTCCTTGGGCTTCCCCGGGGGGACGTTCATGTTGACCGCGAATTCGATCTCGACCTGCGTCCCCATCCCCCACGTCCCCATGTCAAGAATAAGCTCGAGGATCTCGGCCAGCGGGAAAATCCGGTGTTTCAGAATCGGTGCGAACGTGACGACCCTCTTCCCCTCCCGGGAGACTCCGTCGTACACGGAATCGTTTTCCGGCGAGTATGTCGAGCCGACGTAAAAGAGGGTCTGGTCCTCCTCCGCTTTGCTCAGGTCGTATTGCTCCACGAAGGCTTCGGGGGAGCGATTCGCGTCCCCGTCGTGCCCCCGGGCGAGGTTCAGGGCGAGAAAATCCTGCTGGGCATTCCGTATCGTCTCGAGCGTCGAGAAGAACTGGAGCAGGTGGCGGGGGTACCGGGGGGAAAACCGGACGGAATTCCCCCCGTCCACGACGGTCTTGCCGAGGCCGAGAGCCACCTGGACGATGCCGTCGGTGGATTTCTGCGGCGGGACAGGGTAAAAATTGTACGATTTTGCGACCCCGGCGAATGCGGGGTAGAACCTGTCATGGTGCCGGGCGCCGACCATCCTCTGTATGATCACCGCCATTTTCTCTTCCTCCAGCCTGTAGGAGGTCGCCTTCATGTAGTCCTTCGCCCGCTTGGAAAAGGTCGATGCGAAAACGAGCTTGATGCTCCGGAGCAGCTCGCTGAGCCGGACATCCGTATCGGGGTCGTTGTTCGGGATCATGAACGTCTGGTACACCCCGGCAAACGGCTGGTACTGCGAGTCTTCCAGAAGGCTGGATGAGCGGACCGCCAGGGGCTCGTGCATGATCTCGAGGAAATCCCGGAGTTTTGAGGCGATATCCTGGGGGAACCGTGGAGCCTCAAGGAAGCGGCGCTGCACCTCAACCTCGTCGGTCGAGGAGAGGGCGAACGACTCCATGTGGTTCTCGCTGAGAAACCTGTCAAAGACATCGGTTGCCACCACGATCGCCGAGGGGACGGCGATCTCGGTATCCGGGTACTTGTCCCGCAGGTTGTAGTTGCTTATCAGCGTGTTGATGAATCCGAGTCCCCGTCCCTTCCCCCCGAGGGACCCGGAGCCGACCCGGGCGAAGCTGTTGGCGGGGTCGAACGTCTCTTTGTTGAACTCGGTGATCACCCCCCGCTGGCGGATCTCCTGGTACTGATGCAGCGCGCGGATGAGCTCGTTCCGCAGCTCGACGACCGACGCGAAATCCGACACCTTGTGGGGGCGGAGCATGTGTGCGAGCCAGAACTCCGTCCTCGCCTTCAGCCAGTTGGAGAAATGATTCCGCTCTGCGTGAAAGAGGATGCTCTCATCCGGGACATGATGCAGCTGCTCCTCGAGCGTCTTGAGGTTGTTCGCGCGTCCCACTTCCTTCCCGTCCGGAGTCCGGAAAATGAAATCGCCGAAGCCGAAATGGGCCATCATGAACTTGCGGAGGTCGTGCAGCAGGCGGGGGGATCCCTTCTGCAGAAACGCGAGTCCGATCTCCCGCGCCTTCTCCGCGAAATCGGCGTTGCTGGACTGGAGGAGGATGGGGATGTCTTCGTGCCGGCTCCGGACCATCTTCGCGAACGTGAATCCCCCCTCCGGGTCCTTCACGCCGTTGTGCTTGAAGTTCACATCCGAGATGATCCCCAGGATGAAATCCTGGTACTGTTCGAAATACGCCAGGGCTTCCTCGTAGCTCGTGCATAGGAGTATCTTCGGGCGGGCGCGCATCCGCAGGAACCGGTGGGAGAGGTTCAGTCCTTCCGAGATCAGGCGCTGCGACTGGAGATGGATCTCCGTGTAAATGAGGGGGAGGTAGGAGGAGTAAAAGCTGACGTTGTCTTCGATCAGGATGATCGACTGGAGCCCGACGCTCAGCGTGTCGCTTTCGACATTGCGCCTGTCTTCGATATGCTTGATGATCGCGATGAGGAGCCGGTAATCCCCCTGCCAGATGAATATCCGCTCGAAGATCGACGTGTCGTAGCTGTTGACAAGTTCCCGGCGCTCCCTGTTGTCGTACGCCAGAAGTACGATCGGCACATTGTTCCCCGACTGACGAACCTTCTGCGCGAACCGGACGACGTTCATATCCTCGATGTGCAGGGTCGTGATGATCAGGTCGAAATGCTCCTCCGTCTGGAGAAGGTCGATCGCTTCGGCCGCACTGGTAACGTGCGTTATCTCCGGAGGCTGGCTCAGGTTCAACACCTGGAATTCCTGCCTGATCAGCTCGTAGAGCCGTCCGTCTTCTTCGAACAGATAGTTGTCGTACAGGCTGGCAACAAGAAGGATGTCCCGGATTTTGAAGTGCATGAGCCGCTGAAACGACTTCAGCCGGCTTCCGTAGATATCCTCGATTTGCAGATGGTCGATTCTGTCCATGGAACTGCGTTTTAGACGAGCCCCTGGTCGAGCATTGCGTCGGCGACTTTCAGGAATCCGGCGATGTTGGCTCCGCTCACATAGTTTCCCGGGGTCCCGTATTTTTCCGCCGTCTCGACGCACGTCGTATGAATGTTCCTCATGATCTGGTGGAGCCTGAGGTCGACCTCTTCCTTCGGCCACGGGAGTCGCATGCTGTTCTGGCTCATCTCCAGGCCCGACGTGGCGACCCCTCCCGCGTTCGAGGCTTTTCCGGGGGAGTAGAGCACGTGGGCGTCGAGGAAGACTTTTACGCCATCCAGCGTGGTGGGCATATTCGCCCCCTCGCATACGCATTTGCAGCCGTTCTTGATAAGCTCCCGCGCATCCGCCGTGTCCAGCTCGTTCTGGGTGGCGCAGGGGAGAGCGACGTCGACCGGGACGCTCCAGGGGCGCTTGCCGGGATAGAACGGGACGTTGAATTTGTCGGAGTAATCCTTGACTGCATCTCGCGAGCTCGCTCTCATCTTGAGCATGTAGTGTATCTTGTCGCCGCTGATCCCGTCCTTGTCATGTATGAAGCCGTCCGGTCCTGAGAGTGTGATAACTTTTCCGCCGAGCTCCGTGACCTTCTCCACCGCTCCCCACGCGACGTTGCCGAATCCCGAGACCGCCACAGTCGCGCCGTCGAACGACATCCCCTTGGTCTTGAGCATCTCCTGCGCGAAGTAGACGACGCCGTAGCCGGTCGCTTCGGGACGTATGAGCGATCCTCCCCAGTTGATCCCCTTCCCGGTAAGAACCCCCGAGAACTCTCTCGTCAGCCTCTTGAACTGTCCGAAGAGGTACCCGATCTCCCGTCCCCCGACGCCGATGTCACCTGCGGGGACGTCGATATCCGGACCGATGTGCCTGAAAAGCTCTGTCATGAAACTCTGGCAGAATCGCATCACCTCGTTGTCGCTCTTCCCCTTGGGATCAAAATCCGAACCCCCTTTTCCGCCCCCCATGGGGAGCGATGTCAGGCTGTTCTTGAAAACCTGTTCAAAGGCAAGAAACTTCAATATCCCGAGATGGACGGAAGGGTGAAATCTGAGCCCCCCCTTGTACGGGCCGATTGCGCTGTTCATCTGGATCCGGAACCCGCGGTTGATGTGAATCTCCCCCTGGTCATCGGCCCAGGGGATCCTGAACATGACGACACGTTCCGGCTCGACCATCCGCTCGAGTATCTTTGCGGAACGATATTCGGGATGGCGCTCGAGCACAAGGTCGAGCGACTCGGCGACTTCCTGAACGGCCTGGTGAAACTCCGGCTCACTGGGGTTCTTTGCTTTGACTTGAGCGATCAGGCTCTTCACATACTCAGACATACTATCCTCACGAAATGACTGGAATAGTTGTGACATGACAGGGGAGAGTGCCAAAACTATGAGATTTTAAGAGGATAAACAAGATGCTGCCTCTCCGTTCCTCTGAACAACCTGGCGTGCGTCATAAAAATGAGCACCACTCGTGCCAGAAAAGCGACTTCTGGTTCCGTCAGGAGAGGAGTCTGAGGTGCAGTTTAAATGATTTAAACACGATCTTCGCTCGGAGGGGGGGAAAAGGAGCGAACCTGTTCCTGTTCGCACGCAAATGCGTTTCTCAAAAGTGGAAACAGATTTGAGTTTTTGGGATGGCAATCACCCGATGTGAAGCGGATAAGACCGGTCGGTAGTGAGTATGCATCTGAATTACATATTTTTTCAGTATTAGAGATTCTCTACACCGAGTTGTCTATCGCATCATCGACATAGAAAATTTCAACAGTCGTGTTAATCCTTGACGCTGCAACAGGTTAATCACATCAGACCGCGGAGATCAGGACATTGATGTTGTATTCTTCAACTCTCGCCTTCCACTGAATTCCCGGGTTTTTTTGATCTATTTGCTGGTTTCGAGTTAACTCGTTATCACACAGGCGGTTCTTGAGTTCAAGAAATCAACAGTTGCGATTAGGGGAATATGGCATGAATTCTGATGAACAGAAGCAGATGAATGAGCGCAGGAAACATCCGGAAAGGACTTAATCATGTCAGCAATACTCGCATTCGTCACAGGGATCATCATCATGGTCATCGGCCTGATCCGCCATTCCACCCGAGGGGCCGTCGCTCCTTCCCCCGTGATCGTGAAGCGCTACCACCACCCGGGGCATACGTGGGTGCGTGAAACGGAGGACGGGGACGTCCTTGTCGGCATCGATGATTTCGCCCAATCACTTATTGGCACGATTGAGGGGCTTGAGCTGCCGCGGCTTCTGAAAAGCGTGGAACAGGGAGAGATCGCATGGAAGGTCCGGCATGGTTCGCGCGTCGTACCGATGGTCTGCCCAGTGAGCGGCAGGGTGATCGAAAAAAACGAAATGGTGCTGGCCGATCCCGCGCTTGTCAATTCGTCCCCCTATGGAGACGGCTGGCTGTTACGCGTGAGGACCCGGCGGCTCCCGTCGCAACTGCATAACCTGATCACCGGAAAGTCCGCGCAGCACTGGCTCGATGGTGCGCGCGCCCGGCTCGCCGGGTTCTTTTCCGGAACCCCCGCGCTGATGTACCAGGACGGCGGCGTCATGCTGAAGGACCTTGCGGATCGATGCTCCGAGGAGGAGTGGGAGAAGCTTGTATGTGAGTTCTTTCTCGTAGACGAAAACACGAAACGACACTGACTGGAGAGACGACAATGACTGTACTACTGATGCTTGGCATGATCGTGACATTCCTTACCGCCGACGTGATCGTCCGGAAACTGCGCGCGGTACGGGAAGAACGCCGCTCCGTCCAACCGGATGGCATCCTGTCCGGACCGCCGGAGGGGATACGCCTTGCCCTGAACCACACATGGATGAGAATGGAGAAAGGGGTTGCGGTGATCGGGACGGATGAATTCCTGGCCCGGATGCTGGGTGCGGTGGAGTCCTTCATGCTCCCCGACGTGGGGGCGACCGTTGCCCCGGCGACGATGGATATTGCGCTCGCCCACGGGAACCGGAGGGTCCGGCTCGCCTCACCTGTTGCAGGCCGCATACTGGAAGTGAACAACGCACTCCTCCACAATCCGATGCTCGCACGGCGCGATCCGTACGGAAGCGGGTGGCTCCTGAAGGTACGTCCCGATCCGGCGCAGGGCGCCACCCCCTGTTCTTTCACCGGTGAAGCCGCGCGCGAATGGCTCCGGGACCAGATGTCCCTGGCGAAGGAGTTCCTCACGGGTGTCGCCCCCCGGACGTCGTTCGCATCGCTTCCGGACGGCGGCGAAGTCGCCGAAGGTGCGCTCCTTTATTGTGACGCCGGCGCATGGGCGGAGTTCGAGCGCCGCTTCACCTTGATCCAAGCACCGGAACCGGTAACCACCTGACAGAGGGGAGAAAGGTCATGTCGCAATCGAAGGGTTTGTTGATTGATATCACCAAATGCGTCGGCTGCCGCGAATGTGAGCGGGCCTGCGCGGAGACGAACCATCTTCCGCAGGAGTCCGCCACCGACCTGTCGGCCACCCATCTCACCTACGTGAAAAGCTACAACGATGAGACCGTCTTCGTGCGCCGGCTCTGCATGCACTGCAATGAGCCCACGTGCGTGTCGGCGTGCCTTGTCGGCGCTTTCACAAAGACAGAGACGGGGGCCGTGCTCTACGACGAATCAAAATGCATCGGCTGCCGGTACTGCATGCAGGCCTGCCCCTTCGAGGTACCGCGCTATGAATGGGGAAGCCTCGCGCCGAAGATACAGAAATGCCGCATGTGCTATGAACGGATTGCCGGGGGGGGCCAGACCGCGTGCGCCGAGGCGTGCATGTTCGGTGCGACCGTCTTTGGCAACCGCGACGACCTGGTCCGGGAAGCCCGCGCGCGTATCGACGGTAACCCGCACGGGTATGTCGATTATGTTTACGGGCTGAGCGAAGCGGGGGGGACTTCAGTCCTGTTTCTCTCCGCCATACCGTTTGAAAAGCTGGGGTTCCCGATGAACATCCCGAAGGAGCCGATACCGGACCTTTCGTGGCGGGTTCTTTCGCAGGTCCCGAAATATGCCGTGGCGGCGGGTGTCCTGCTGTTCGGCATCAACTGGATCACGGCGAGGCGCACGGATGTTGCGCGATTCGAAGCCGAGGAACGCCGCAGGACGATCACTGAAGACCGGGAAAGGGGAAGGCGATGAAATTCGACGGAATATTCAAGCTCACGTTCTGGAAGGCCGTCGCGATCATACTGATGGCAACCGGGCTGGCGGCCGCGGTGGAACGATTTGCGCTCGGGCTCGGGGCCACAACGAATCTGAAAGACACGTTCCCGTGGGGGATCTGGATCGGCTTCGACATACTCGTCGGCGTCGGTCTGGCCGCCGGCGGGTTTACCATCGCGGCGACGGTGTATATCTTCGGGATTGAGCGGTTCAGGCCCATACTCCGGCCGACTATCCTCACCGCGTTTCTGGGGTACGTTCTTGTCATCGCGGGGCTGATGGTCGACCTGGGGCGCCCATGGGCAATCTGGCACGCGATCATAATGTGGAATCCCCACTCGGTGATGTTCGAAGTCGCATGGTGCGTCATGCTCTATACCACCGTACTGGCGCTGGAATTCAGCCCGGTCATACTCGAGCATTTCAAGCTTCAACGCACTCTGAAGGTCATTAAGGCGGTCACGATTCCGCTTGTGATACTGGGGGTGATACTTTCGACGCTCCACCAGTCGTCACTGGGATCGCTGTTCCTGATCATACCCGGGCGGATGCATCCGCTCTGGTATTCCAACATCATCCCGTTTCTTTTCATCATTTCCTGCGTGGCGGCCGGACTCGCGATGAC
>PMND01000006.1 GCA_003161955.1 Ignavibacteriota bacterium
CGGCGATGCCATCGCGCCCGTACAGGGATTCCCGCGACAGGTGGGTGAATCTCTTCCCCGGAACGCGATGAGTGTCGCGGATTTCGGAGGCACCTCCGGGCAGAAGTTGGTGGTCGGGACGACGGGCTATCCCCTGCCGAAATACAGCACCGCTGGGGAAGTCGACCCGCCGCCCGTGGGGGGGAAGCTGTACCTCCTCCCCCCGGATTCGACCGGCCACATCGTGCCGTTTCGGACCTCAGGAGTGGTGGCCGTTTCAACGGCTCAGAGCCGGGGCTTCTGGTTTTCTCCGGCCGTGGCGGATCTCAATGGCGACGGGAACCCGGACCTGATCACAGTGGATGCCGAAGGTACCGGCGGCGGCGGGAGCGTCCGCGCGCATTCGGTGGGGAGCGCGACTCCCGACAGCCTTGCAACACAGTTATTTGTCCGGCCCATCACCCGCGGCCCGGTGACTGCTCCAGTGGTGAGCGATTCACTTATCGCAGTGGGGAACGTGAACGGTGCCGTGTTCTTCCTCAGATTCGACGGCACGATTGCGGACAGCATCATCCCGCCCCCCCCCGCGGCCGCCGTCGAGGGGATCGGCAGGTGGTCGGGACCGAATGCGTTCGTCATCACGTACGGCGACGGCACGGTGCGCCTGACGCGCCGCACGAGCGCCGGCACCCCTGCCCGTCCCGATATCGTGCGCGCGCTTGGAACCACGACGGCATTTGCGCCGGTGACCGGTTTGTTCGGCCAGGACAGTGTGGGCGGCAGAATCCTCACGGCGTTCCTGACGCTGGACGGGTCGCTCTTTCTCGTTGACTCCTCCCTGTCGCCCGTCCCGGGGTTTCCGGTTTCAGCCCGGGCTGCGGGTCAACCCGTGCTGGCGGATGTCAATGGGGACGGAATCCGGGATATCGTTGTGTGCGGCGGACAGGGAATAAGCGCGTATAATATTTCCGGGGCGCTTCTCGACAACTTCCCGGTCAGTGTGCCGGGCGGCGTCCTTTTGCAATCGCCGGTGGTCGGTGATGTGGACGGCGACGGCAAGGTCGAGATTGTCGTACTCTCCGGAAACGGCCTGGCATACGCTTTCTCCGGGCAGGGACGACCTGTGTCAGGTTTCCCGCTTTCGGTAGGGACGGGTCAACCCGCCGGCGGGGGAGCGGCCGAGTCAGCGGCGATCATGACGGCGGGCGGCAGGATCATACTTGCGGCCGCTTCCGGTGACGGCTCCATTTCCGCCTGGATCACAGGGCGCTACAGCGGTCCCCCCGATCCGAAGCACTATCCCTGGCCACAGTATGGGAGGGATTCCCGTCACAGCGGACTGGATCTGACGCCGCTGCAGGTTGCTGCTTCACCATCCGCGTTCTTCCCTCCGGACCGTGCCTACAACTGGCCGAATCCGGTCTATGATGGGAAAACGTACTTCCGGTATTTTGTCAATGACAACGCATCGGTGAACATCAAGATATTCGACATGGCAGGAGACCTCGTTGCCACACTGAGCGGCCAGGGGACGGGGGGGATCGACAACGAGATCGCCTGGGACGCGTCCCACGTGCAGAGCGGGATCTATTTTGCGAGGATCGAGGCGAGCAGTGGGGGGACGAGCGGCGTGAAGATCGTGAAAGTGGCGGTGGTGAAATAGTGCGCCTGATCCCTGACACTATCTCATTCATGAGGCTCTTCGCATTCCGGTCAGTCGCAGCGCTGCTTCTCATCGTCCTGGCGATATCCCGCCTCGCGGCCCAGGAAGACTTCAACCATCCGGAGCTCGTCTGGAAGACGATTGAGACGCCCCACTTCTTCGTTCACTACCACGAGGGGGCGGAGCGGACGGGCCGTACCGTGGCAAAAATCGCTGAAGACATCTACGAGCCTGTAACATCCCTCTATGATCACAAGCCGACGGAGAAGGTGAGCTTCGTCATACGGGACTATGACGACATTTCCAACGGGGCGGCATACTTTTTCGACAACAAGATCGAGCTCTACGCCCCCAGCATGGACTATGAGCTCCGGGGGACGCATAACTGGCTCAGGAATGTCGTCACGCACGAGTTTACGCACATCGTCCAGGTGCAGACCTCCATGAAGTTCGGGAGGCGCATGCCCGCGATCTACCTTCAGTGGCTCGGATACGAGGCCGAGCGGAGACCCGACGTCCTCTACGGCTATCCGAACGTCATCGTGTCGTATCCCATCTCCGGTTTCCTGGTCCCCGCCTGGTTTGCCGAGGGGGTCGCGCAATACAACCGGAACGACCTTCGGTATGATTTCTGGGATTCCCACCGGGACATGATACTCCGGTCCTACGCGCTCGACGGAAACATGCTCACGTGGGAGGAGATGGGGGTCTTCGGCAAAACGAGCCTCGGCAACGAGTCGTCCTATAATTCCGGGTTTGCGTTCGTCAGCTATATCGCCCGGAAGTACGGGGAGACCGCGCTCGCGGAGATTTCACGGAACCTCTCGACGCTCACAGAGGTGAGCATCGACGGCGCCATCCGCCGTGCGGTTGGAAAGAGCGGCGGCGACGTGTATGAAGAATGGAGATCGGAAGTCCGGAATGATTACAGAGAGCGGGTTTCCCGGATCCGGACGAACATCCGTGAAGGCGAGCCGGTGAAATTCGACTCGACCGGGGCCGTCGTCGATCCGGGAGAGCTGCAGAAGACAGAATCGATGATCGCCCGGGACGANNGGGCTTCGCCAATCTGTATCCCGCATATTCCCCGGGCGGGAAGAAGTTCGCTTACGTCAGCGCGAAGGGGGGAGACTACTGGGGTCTTTCGTCCCTCTACCTGTATGATCTTGTGACCGGAAAGGAAGCCCTCCTTCGCCCCGGTGTTGCGACTTCGGCGGCCTGGTCTCCGGACGGGAACAGCATATTCTACGCGAAGCACACGCGGGACAACCCCCACTGGTATCTGCAATTCGACATCTACAGGTTCGACTTCGCCTCCGGGAAGGAGACCCGCATCACGCACGGCAGGCGTGCATTGCAGCCCTCCGTGTCTCCCGACGGGAAAACACTCGCCTACGTCGTCAACGCCGACGGGACCACGAATCTCGCGGTGGCCGACGTCGGAGGCGCGAACGAGCGTGTCATCACCCGCTATACGGAGGGGGAACAGGTTTACAATCCGAAATGGTCCCCCTCGGGAGACCGCCTCATTTTCGACTACTCGATGAAAGACGGCCGGAGCATCGCGGAGATACGTCCGGACGGGTCGGGACTCAGGTTCATCATACAGGGGAACGGCGACTCGAGGACCGGCGTCTTCACCCCCGACGGATCCCGGATCGTGTTCTCGTCGGATCGCACGGGCATTTTCAATCTGTACTCGTACGACGTCTCTTCGGGCTCGATCGCGCAGGTGACGAACGTCCTGGGAGGGGCTTTTTGCCCTGCGGTCAATGCGTCGGGCGACATCATCTATTCAGCGTACACCTCGGGAGGGTACAAGATCTACAGGCTCACGAACCCGGGCCTCCTTGCCGACGGAGATTTCCATTACACGCCCGCTGATGGATCCACTGGGCGTCCCCCCGCCCTGCCTGCCGCTCCCGCGTCCGCGACGTCTCCGCAGTTTGACTGGGCGGCGCTCAGATCGTACGACGACAGGGGGATCCCTCCCGCAAGCGTCAAGCCCTACAGGAACATATTCACAAGCATAACGTATGTCCCGTTTATCCGCGTCGACAATTATAACCCGAAGAACAAGGCCCTCGACCTGATCAAGCCCGGTCTGTATCTTTTTTCCAATGATGTTCTCGAGAAGATAGGATTCTTTGCGGGGGCCGCAATCAACCGCCAGATGGAACGGGACCTGTTCCTGCAGTTCTTCTACAGGGACAAGGTGCCCCTCCTGTACAGCCTGGGACTTGCTCCCCAGGCGAGTGTTGAGATCTATAACGTCACCCGGAAGACGGGGAACGAAATCTCGCTCCCTGCTTCGACGATCCCCGTCTCCGTGACATACGACCTTCTCGAATTCGACTTTGCACTCAATCAGGCGTTTCTGTCGCAGTTCGGCAACCTCGAGTTCCGGTACGCCCACAGCCGCTACACCTCCATCATCGACAATTTCATCGATCCCGAGACCAATCCACCGTCGCTCATCTCGTCGTCCGGCGATCTCTACCTGATTGCGAACACGATGAACCTCACATTCAAGCTCGATGCGATCGTTCCTTCGAGCACGATGGAGATCAACCCCGCCGGACGGCGCATGATGCTCAGGATCGGCAGGGAGCTGAACAACTTCAACGGCGACGGTCAGTACGAGATGACGTCCTCCGGGCTCCGTCCCGTGTACAAGACCGTGAACTTCACGCGCCTCGAAATGACGTGGCATGAATATCTCCCGTTCCTTTTCAGGAACCACACCCTCACCGCCTCTCTGCGGGGAGGAACGATCATCGGTCCCCGGGTCGACGAGTTCTTCGATTTCTACGGCGGGGGGTTGATCGGGATGAAAGGGTATCCCTTCTACTCGATCGGCGGCAACGATATCGCCGTCGGGGGTCTCACCTACCGGTTCCCGATCTCGAGCAACCTGGACTTCCGTTTCCTGCAGATCTACTTC
>PMND01000147.1:0-18307 GCA_003161955.1 Ignavibacteriota bacterium
GAAAGCTTGTCGGCAAGGCGCCCCCGGAACGGCGTCAGGCGCGTGAACTCCAGCAGCTCATTCCTTCTGTCCCTGTATTCTCCCACGCCGTGTATCTCGGCGAAAAACTCGATGTTCTCGTCGATCGTAAGGTCTCCGTACAGGCTGAATTTCTGCGAGAGGTACCCGATCCGCTTCTTCACCTCTTCCGCCTGTTTCGTGGTATCAAACCCCAGGACGCGGATCGAACCCGAAGTGGGATGCGTGATCCCGCAGAGCATCCGGATCACGGTGGTTTTTCCTGCCCCGTCCGGTCCCACGAGCGCGAACATCTCTCCCTTCCGGACTTCCAGGGAGAGGTCGTCGACCGCGACGACACTGTCGAACGTTTTCCGCGCGGACACTATTTCAATCGCGCTCACGCGCTCATCCGTGTTCAATGGAGATAGGCATCCGCCGGCATCCCCGCCTTGAGGACCCCCGCGTGATTGTCCACCTCCAGCTTGACGCCGAAGACGAGCTTGGTTCTGTCCTCCTTGGTCTGTATGTTCTTCGGCGTGAATTCCGCTATCGGTGAAATATAGACGACGTGGGCGGGGAACGAGCTGTCGGGGTACGTGTCGACGACCACGTCGGCGGCTCCGCCGAGCTTCACCTTCCCGAGCTCGGTGTCGCTCACGTAGATCATCAGGTTCAGCGTATCGAGGCGCGAGATTGTCGCGACGGTCGTTCCCGCGCTCATCAATTCCCCCGTTTCGACAGGTTTGTGCGTGACGATTCCCGTAACGGGGGCGACGATGCACGCATCGGACAGTTGCTTCAGGAGCAGATCCGCCCCCGACTGGGCCTGATCGAGCCGCGCCTTCGCCGCGGCGAGTTCTTCCGGCCTCGCAAACCGCTTTACTTTTTGCAGTCCCTGTTTCGCGGTATTGTACTGTGCCTGAGCGACGGCAAGGCGTGACTCGGCATCGTCAAATTGTTTCTGCGTGACGCTGTGCGACGCAAGCAGCGCCTTCATCCGCTGGTAGTCCTCCGTGGCGTTCTTCTGTGTTGATTCCATCTGGATCAGTGACTGGCCCGCCGAGGAGATGTCTTCCGACCGTGCGCCGTTCAGCAGCATCTGGTACTGCGCGCGTGCCAGGTCGACGCCGGCCTGGGCCTGCTCCCACTGGATCTGGATGGTCGACTTGTCGAGTATCGCAAGCGTATCTCCCGCGCGCACGCGGGTCCCCTCGTCGACCAACAGCCTGACGATCTGCCCCGGGACCTTGGTGCCCACATTGACGTCGACGGATTCAAGCGTGCCGGAGGCTCCGATCGTTCCGGGGTGGTTGTTGCCGCAGCCGGCGAGTACCAGAAGATGCGCGAAGATAATGAATGAACCGGAAATGGATTTCATGAAGTCGCTACCTCTCATTGGAGAATTCGGTGGGCGGGATTTCAGCCGGGAATTTTGCGGACAGGTGAATCGTCGCTCGGGCATCGTCGGTGAGCGACCCTTCGAACAGGATCTTGAGAATGCCCTCGAACGCCTGCACCGGGGAGAATGGCTGTTCTGATAATGTCTTTGGGGTGAGTATGTTCTGGACGGCGTTCTGGAACACGAGCACGAAAAGATCGACGTCGAGGTCTTTTCTCATCATCCCGTCTTCCTTTGCCTGCTCGACCATCTTGGTAACGTTAGTGACGATTGTCGTTTGCCGGTATTCCTCCGCCTCCGCCCACAGGTCCGGGGCCATGCGCCGGAGGTCCAGGATGAACTGTCTGCCAGGCGTGCTGAACTCCCGCCCCGCAAACGCGAATATCTCCTGCAGTTTCTCCACGAACGGTTTGCCGGAGCCCATTATATCAATGAAACGTTTTCCGTTCCGTTTTATTCTGGCGTGTATGACATTCCTCAGGAGGTCCTCTTTGCTCGGGAAGTGTTTGTACAGCGTCTTTTTGCTCATGCCGGGATCTGAGGCGATCTCGTCAATTGTCACCTTCGAAATCCCGAGCTCCATGAATCGGCGCGCGGCCGCCTGGAGGATTCGCTCCCTCTCATCCGCATCGCTCCTTGTGCGGCCTCCCGACAGTTGTGGGCTATGTTCGTTCCGGAATAATGAAAGTATTTTGACCAGGCGGTCTCTCTGATGGAAACTTATATCGTATTTAGCGTTTTCAATTTATGGAATGATCCGTCTAGGAGCAAGCGAACAGGAGAGTTAGCTACTATGAGAAATGGAAGCTTATGACATATTCTACGTTTTCTATACACATGGCGTTTAGCCCTGGTACAAAAGGGGGAAAAATGGAGCAATTTCCGGCCTGGCTCTTTGCACCCGGAATCATTACACTCAGACTGAATCGATTCATCATTCCTATTAGATCCCTTCCCATGACCCCACTGATTCGTGTCGGCTCGATTTGCGCGATAGTCCTTTGCGTCCTGGTGCTCTCGATCAGTCCTTCACGATCACAGGCGCCTCCCCGACTTATGATTCAGGCTCCGCCTGCCGGACCAGTCATTCTCACTCCCGCGCCTGGTCCCGCTCCCCGGATCAACGGCCCCGTTGTGTACGGCTGCCGTCCCGGGAATCCGTTCCTTTACAGGATTCCGTGCACTGGCAGCCGTCCGATCTCTTTTTCGGCCGGCAATTTACCCACCTCACTCCGTATCGATCCTGTAACAGGCTTCATCACCGGGACTGCACCCGTGAAGGGAGAATACGTTGTGGCCCTCCGGGCGTCAAACCGCGACGGGAGTGCGGAGCGGAGGTTTCGCATCGTGAGCGGAGACAGGCTCGCGCTTACTCCCCCCATGGGGTGGAACCACTGGTACGCGCACTACTGGAGGATCACGGATTCGCTCGTCCGTGAAGCAGCCGATATCATGGTCGCCAAAGGGATGGCGGACGCCGGATACCAGTATGTGAACATCGACGACTGCTGGATGAACAGCGCCGCAAATGCCGACCCGCTTCGCATCGGGCCTCTCAGGGATGATGCCGGCAACATCCTTCCGAACAAGCACTTCCCTGACATGAAGTCCCTCACAGAATATATCCATGTCAGGGGATTGAAGGCGGGGATCTATACCTCACCGGGCCCGCTTACGTGCGACGAGTTTTCAGGAAGTTACGGACACGAATCGGCCGACGCGAAACAGTTTGCGGCGTGGGGATTTGATTTTCTGAAATACGACTGGTGTTCATACGAAGGCGTGGTCGGCGGCGACCACGGCAGAGAAGCGCTCGTGAAGCCGTACCGGCTCATGGGGGAAATTCTCAGAGGCCAGAACCGGGATATCATCCTCAATTTCTGCCAGTACGGCATGGGAAATGTCTGGGAGTGGGGGGAAGAGGCAGGCGGACAGTCCTGGCGCACTGCGAATGATCTCGGTATCGAGTTGGACCGCATATTTGAAGTCGCCCTGAAAAACGCGGAGCATCGCGCGTGGTCCCATCCCGGCTCCTGGAACGATCCTGACTATATACAGATCGGCTATATCGGCGATGCCCGGGCTGGAGGCGGCGGTTTGCCGGCCCCCTCCAAACTGAGCCCCCATGAGCAATACGCTTACATGTCCCTCTGGTGTCTCATGGCGTCACCGCTGTTTTACAGCGGTGAAATGGGAAGACTCGACCCCTTCACGCTGAATGTGCTGTGCAATCCCGAAGTGATCGACATCGATCAGGATCCTCTCGGGCAGTCTGCTGCCGTTTCGATGACGAGCGACAGCACATTCTTGATGGCGAAGGATCTCGAAGACGGGAGCAAAGCGCTCGGTCTGTTCAACAGGGGCAAGTCCCCTGCCGCCGTGACGGCATCGTGGGCCGTTCTCGGTTTCAACGGGAAAGTGTCCGTCCGCGATCTCTGGCGAGAGAAAGATCTCGCCAACGCCGATCGCGAATTTTCGGCAAGCGTCCCCCCCCGCGGCGTGGTCCTCGTTCGCCTCCGCCCATCGGCTCACTGACTCGTCCGCTCTCAAGCACGGCAATGGAGAACTTTCGTGCTGTTGTTCCCGTGACCGGATCAGAATGACCGCGTTGGCCGTCTCAGGCGCGGTGTGCCGCCCTCGATGGAACAGCGGAATGTATGAACTCCGCGTCGCTGAATTTCGTGCCGCGGCGGAATTAACTACACTTTCATCCCTTGTGGCGATTGTCACTCCATGAGTCTCTCGGTAGCTTAGCACAGACGCAATCCGGTCTGGAACGAGGGTTTCCCTCAAACAGCTCACTATTCACTTAAAAAGGGATTGTTCATGAAAATCTATTGTGCATGTCTCCCGGCGGTCCTGACGATCGCATTGACACTGCCGATGTTCGGTGGGGATACTCCCGTCGATACGACAAAGGCAGGCATGAAAAAACACGACATGTCGAGCATCATGGGCAAGCCGACAGCCGATGCGACAGTCGGGGGGCTTCACATAAAGGTGTGGCTCATGTCGCAGAAGAAGCACAGTGAGATGATGGAGTCCGGGCCGGGGATGATGACGAAGCATGGTGAGAAGGAAGGCGAAACGGGTGGGATGGGGATGAAAGACACAAGCATGGGGATGAGCAACGATATGAAGAGTATGGGGAACGACATGCAGGGAATGAAGCACAACAACATGGAGATGGACAAGGCGTCAAAGGATGCGATGATGGCCGGGACACATCATATCGGTCTTGAAGTAACAGATGCTGCAAAAGGAACGGCAATCACCAGGGTAAGCGTCAATCTTCTCATTGAGTCTCCCTCAAAAAAGGAGTCTTCGATCGACCTCAAGCCTATGATGAGCCACTTCGGCAGCGGCCTCACGCTCGACGAAAAGGGTGAATATCGGTTTACCGTCAACGTCAATGCTGCCGGAGTCGCGAAGACGACAAAGTTCCAGTACGTGGTCGAGTAGCCGGCGCCACACAGGTTAAGCGTAACCTGCGGTCCCGATCCGATGTCGTTCGGGCCCGCAGGTATGTTATATCATGATCTGCCCCGCCTTTATAATCGGTATACTTCTGTTCATTCTTACTATCCCGGTAATGTTGAGACATTACAAATATTCTCTATTCTCCCGGTCAATATTTTCTCACACTCAGAATACGTCGAATTCCCGCTAAGGATCTGGTCGCCTCAGCCGGATTTCAATCCCAACGCAGGATTTGTGTCTCTTCACGGAGTTCTGTAAGTTACAGCATGCGCCCAGTTCTGAAGTTCTTCTATCTCCCCCTCCTCCTGCCTTCCCTCCTTGCCGCCCAGACCGGTTCTCCATGCTCGCATTGTTCCCTTGACCTCCCTGTCTCCGGATACGGGATCGGCTTCGGCAATTCGGCCCGTCATGCCGGCATCCGGTTCAACTGGAGCGATGAGTGTCTGGAGGAAATCGACGGGCTCAATTTCACGGTCTGGGTCCCCGGTGAACGGATGACCGGGACCATCAATGGGATCGCGTTCGGGCTCGGTGCCGTGGGGGGAGAAGAGATCAACGGGGTCGCGTTCGGGCTGGGGGGCGTGTTTGCCGGCCACAACCTCAACGGCGTCTCTATTGGTGGTTTTGCCGTCGTGAGCTCCGGTGACGCTGCCGGAGTAACATTCTCCGGGATGGGTGCGGTGGTGGATGGTAGCCTGACCGGCTTGAACTTCGGCGGACTTGGGTGCACGAGCGGCGGAGAGATGGCCGGAGTCTCGATCGGGCCCCTGGGCCTGGTCGGGGGGAAGAGTATTGCGGGTATCAACCTCTCCGGGATCGGCGCGATTGCCGGTCGTGATTTCACCGGAATCAATTTCGGCGGCTTTGGGCTTGTAGCAGGGGGCGGAATCTTCGGGGTCAACATCGGCGGACTGGGGCTTGTCGGCAGTGAGCAGATCGGCGGTCTCAACTTCGGCGGACTCGCGGTGGTATCAGGGGGACGGGTGAAGTTCATCACCCTCGCGGGGCTCGCCGTAGTCGGAATTGAAGGCGTGGACGGTCTGACCTTCGCCGGCGGCGCAATAGTTTCGAAAGAAGANNCGGGGAATAATCACGGGAATCTACAACCGCGTGTACGATTCGCAGAGGGGTCTCTCCATCGGCATATTCAATCACGCCGATAACCTCTACGGCGTCCAGATCGGAATACTGAACTACGCTGAAAACAACCCCGCAGGGTTGAAGATCCTCCCCCTGCTGAACGCGCATTTCTAGCCCCTCCCCCTTGCCGACGAACAACCGTACCCGTCCAGCCGGATACCGGGAGCGCGTGATAACCCTCCCGCTGGTCTTCGTTCTCTTCCTCCCCGTTTCCGTCCATGCCGGCGGGTTCCTCGGAGATTTCACCGCCTGCACCCGGAACGGAAACGTCGTCACGCTTCGTGCGGGGGAGTCGTACGTGAATATCTCGTTCTGCGCAAATGACGTGGTCCGCGTCGATCTGGTCCCTTCCCCGCTCGCCGCCCTCGACTCGTCGTTCGCCGTCATCAGGGACGTTTCCGCAGACATCCCCGTCGACATTCTCGAAACAGATTCCTCCCTGACGGTCTCTTCGAAGATGCTCCGCGTACGTTGCCGGAAGTTCCCTCTCCGTCTTGCATTCGTTGATTCCTCGGGGAGACTGCTCGTTGCAGAGCCGCTATCGGGGGGCATGGCGGTCCGGGGTGAAGAGAGGATCGCGAGGTTCTCCATCCAGGCGGAAGAGCATTTTTACGGAACGGGAGAGCGGGGGACCCGCCTCGACAGGCGCGGACAGGCTTTCGATTGCTATAACGCGCAGGCGGGTGGCTACGCGACCCCCCTTGCGACAATGAACCTCAACGTCCTGTTCATTGCCTCGACAGGCGGGTATGCGATATACTTCGACAACACGTACAGAGGCCGGTTCGATGTCGGTGCCGCTGACAGCACCGTGATGACCTACTCCGCGGGGGGCGGGGTGCTCACGTACTATATGATCGCCGCGCCGACGATCGCCGGAGAACTCGAGCGGTATACCTGGCTCACAGGGAGACAGCCCCTCCCGCCAAGGTGGGCTTTCGGTTACATCCAGTCGAAGAACCGGTACAGGAATGAGGAAGAGGCCCGCTCGATCGTACGCACGATGCGGGAGAAGAGATTTCCCTGCGACGGGATCGTGCTGGATCTGCAGTGGTTCGCCGCGATGGGGGACCTTCAGTGGGACAGCGCTGCCTGGCGCAATCCGGATCATATGATGGCCGATTTCCTCGACGCTGGGATCAAGACGGTTCTGATCACGGAGCCGTACATCGTCGAGACGTCGGTGAACTATGCCGAGGCCTCGCGTCTCGGCTATCTGGCGAAGGACTCTCTCGGGCATGCATACACGCTCGGAAACTGGTGGTCGTGCGGCGGCTGCAACGCATCGCTCCTCGACATGACCGATCCCGCCGCGCGGCTCTGGTGGTGGGGGAAACACCCCCCGTTTCTGGGGAGGCATGTTGCCGGGCTCTGGACTGATCTCGGCGAGCCGGAGCGTCACCCCGGCGACATGAGGCACTTTCTGGGGACGACGGAAAGAGTACATAACATATACAATATCCTCTGGGCGAAAACTGTCTTTGAGGGGATGAGCCGCTTCCGTCCGGGCGAGCGCATCTTTAACCTCACGCGATCCGGGTCCGCAGGGATTCAGCGATACGGCGTCATACCGTGGTCGGGAGACGTTTCACGGAGCTTCGCGGGGCTGGAAGTCCAGCTCCCGATGCTCCTGAATATGGGGATGTCGGGCCTGGCCTATCACAATTCGGACATCGGCGGGTATGCCAGAAACCCCACCACTCCGGAGCTTTACATCCGGTGGATGGAATTTGGTGTCTTCTCCCCGGTCACCCGGGCTCATGGAGCGGGGGAGGTCGTCCACGGCGCGCCGACGGAGCCGTGGCAGTTCGGACCGGAGGCGGAGGGGATCTGCCGCGAGATGCTCCGGCTCCGGTACAGGCTTCTTCCTTATAACTACACAATGGCCTACCGGAACTATGAAACGGGACTCCCCCTTGCGCGCCCCATCATCATGATGTACCCCGGCGACAAGAGGTTTACAGACGAAAGCTCCTCGTATCTCTGGGGGGATGATTTCCTGGTCTCCCCCGTGGTGGAGGCGGGACAGAGGACGAAGCGTGTGAATTTCCCAAAAGGGGAATGGGTCGATTTCTGGACGGACGAACTCGTCCGCGGAGGGAAGACGCTGGAAGTGTCCGCGCCTCTCGGGAGGATTCCGTTGTTTGTAAAATCGGGGAGCATCATTCCGATGGCCCCCCCGATGCACTACTCGGACGAAAGGTCTCTGGACACGTTGACTCTCTGCGTGTACCCCGCATCAGGCGGAACAAGTACTTCGTTTCTCTATGAGGACGATGGGAAAACCACATCATACCAGAACGGGAGTTACTCTCTCGCAAAGTTCCAACAGTCGTCGGTGAAGGAGAACGGATTACTGCACGTTACGTTCGGAATCGGGGCCGCGAATGGACGATACACAGGGAAGCCGCATAAACGCACATATGCGGTCGAAATTCACAGGGTCTCAGCCCCTCCGGCCGGTGTNNGTAACTCCGACAGCGCATACACCCTCTCTCTGTCATTTCCGATGGCGCGGTAGTCGCGGTTTATCCCCCCCTGGCAATGGCCGTCTGGCGGATGGCCCTCCGGTGAGTGGCCCTCTGGCGAGGTATTACAAACGAGGTATCTGCTCTTGACTCCCGCTCCACATCCGATTACCTTAATAAATCCTCCCCTCCAGCCACAAGATTGAGGTTCTTATGAGACACGCTTCCCTTGTTCTGCTTGTCGCTCTCGCGGCAACTGCCGGCTTTGCGCAGATGCACCATGAAGCGATGCCCGCTTCCGGACTCGCCCGATTCAAGACGCTGATCGGGTCGTGGAAAGGGACGGACCCGCAGGGAAAGCCGCTGAGTCTCTCATACAAGATGGTCTCGGAAGACAAGACTCTCATGGAAACGCTGGGAATGGGGGGGAAAGAAGAAAGCATGATCACCATGTACCATCTTGACAATGACGGCGTCATGGCGACGCACTACTGCTCGATCGGGAACCAGCCGCGCATGAGGCTCGACAGGAAGAGAAGCAATGAGCATACATTCNNTTGACTGATCCGGAGGAGCGCACATGACTGCAGGAAAATCTGAAGACATCGGAAAGCTGTTGCTGAGGATTTCCATCGGATTTGTACTCATCTTGCACGGGTACTTCAAAATCCTCCACAACATCGAATGGCTCAAGACCTTGGTTGTCGACCACGGTCTGCCGGGATTTGTCGCTTACGGGGTGTATGTCGGAGAGTTCATCGCGCCGCTGATGGTTCTCATGGGATACCGCATTCGCATTGCGGCGCCGTTGATCGTGATGAACATGATCATGGCAGTCTACCTTGCGCACAGGAACCAGATATTCTCTATAAAAGAGGCGGGCGGCGGGTGGGCGATCGAGCTCGACGCCCTCCTTTTGCTCGGCGCGCTCTCTCTGTTCTTCCTGGGAGGGGGGAAGTACTGCATAAAGGGAGGAAACAGCTACTGGGATTGATTCCCCGCTCGCCTGTCAAAAGACTTTTCGGCCTGGAACAGGAGCCGGCTATGGACCTTTCTGATCTGAATGGGATCACCTCTTCGTTCGGCGACACCGGACCGATGCCGTTGCTGTTCGTCGGTCACGGCAACCCGATGAACGCCATCACGGACAATGAATTCTCCCGGGGATGGCGGGAGGCGGGCGAAGCACTCCCGAAGCCGAATGCGATCCTCTGCGTTTCGGCGCATTGGGAGACGAAGGGAACGTTTGTTACTGCTATGGAGAAGCCCAAGACGATTCACGATTTCGGCGGTTTTCCCCGGGAGCTTTATGAGGTGGAGTATCCCGCTCCCGGGAGTCCTGGACTTGCACAGGAAACAAAACGGAGGATCACGGCGACGGAGGTCGGCCTGGACCATGAGTGGGGGCTCGATCATGGCTGCTGGAGCGTCCTCCGGCACCTGTTCCCAGACGCCGGCGTCCCCGTGATTGAGCTCAGCCTTGACCGGACGAAGGACCCCCGCTGGCATTTCGACCTGGCAAAGGAGCTTGCCCCTCTGCGGCGAAAGGGAGTCCTGATTGCAGGGAGCGGCAACATGGTGCATAACCTCAGGATGATCGACTGGAAGGCAACTGAGGGGTTCGACTGGGCCCGGGAGGCGAACGACCAGTTGAAGCGCCTCATTGCGGGGGACGGGAGCGAGAAACTCATCAACTACCGTTCCCTCAGCAGAGAGGTGCAGATGGGTGTGCCGACGCCCGAACACTATATCCCGCTTCTCTATACGCTCGGCCTGAAAGAAGAAGGGGAAAGAGTCTCGTTCTTCAACGACAGGACAGAGCTCGGCGCGATCTCCATGACCTCATTCAGGATCGGCTGAACAGATACTAACGAAACAAGGAGTATGCCCCATGGAAGAGACCGTCCGTTTCACACTTAACGGCAAACCCGCCACCGTGAAAGTCGACAGCGACCGGCTGCTGCTGTGGGTCCTCCGCACCGATCTCGGACTCACGGGGACGAAATACGGATGCGGTGAGAGCTTCTGCGGCGCGTGCACGGTGATCGTCAACGGCGAGGCTGTCCGTTCCTGCCAGACGTCCGTGAAAGATGTCCGCAATAAAGAGGTCGTGACGATCGAAGGGTTGGAGGGGAAGGGCGGGTTGCACCCCGTGCAGAAAGCGTTCGTGGAGCATGATGCGCTCCAGTGCGGGTATTGCACGCCGGGCATGATCATGAACGCGTACGCGTTCCTGCGGAAACATCCGAAGCCGTCCGCCGCCGAGATTGTCGAAGGGATGGACGACAATCTGTGCCGCTGCGGAGCGCACAACCGGATCATTCAGGCCATCCAGGCGGCCGCAAAAGAAATGCACGGAGGGCATTGACATGAACGAATACCAGTACCGGGAAAACGACGCTGAAGAGGCCGCATTGCCTATGGACCGCCGCCGGTTCCTGCAAACGACAGGGACCGGTATCTTCCTCTTCTTCAAGATACGGGATGTCTCCTTCTTCACGCAGGAAGGACCGGGAAGGGCTCTACAGCAGAATGTCCCGTCGGATTTCAATGCATACCTGAGAATCGGTGAGGACGGCCGCGTGGCATGTTATACCGGCAAGATCGAGATGGGACAGGGGATCGTCACGTCCCTGGCCCAGATGCTCGCCGACGAACTCGATGTCCATATCGATGACGTCGACATGGTCATGGGGGACACTGACCTTTGTCCCTGGGACAGGGGGACGTTTGGTTCGCTCAGTACCCGCGCATTCGGCCCCTCGCTGCGGACTGCAGGTGCGGAGGCAAGGAGGGTCCTGATCGAGATGGCCTCGGAGCAGCTCAAAGTCCCGGTGAAGGATCTTGTGACGGAAGGGGGCGCAGTGTTCGACCGGACGAATGCGAAGACCCGCGTTGCCTATGCCGTGCTGGCAAAGGGGAAAAAGATCGAGCGTCACCTCACCGACCCGGTGGTCGTCAAGAAGCCGTCGGAATTCAAGATCATGAGCAAACCCCTCACACGGAGGGATGCACGCGAGAAGGTCACNNCTCTCGAAAATCAAGGCGAAGTTCGACAACCCGCCGGCGACCCCCCTGTCCACAGTGGACGACAGGTCGATCTACGAGCACCTGCTGAAAGTCGCCCCCGCCGGGAAGGTGGTTGCCTCGGGAGGAGATCTCACGGCCGGGGAGAAGGAGTCCGCTTCGGTTCTGGAACAGACGTATTTCAATGCGTACGTCGCGCACGCCCCGATGGAGCCACATAAGGCCGTCGTTAAGATCGAGGGGAAGAGGGCGACCGTCTGGGCCTCGACGCAGGCCCCCTTCGGGGCGAGGGAGGAAGTGGCGAAAGCACTCGGCTTCCGCACAGAGGACGTCAGGGTGATTACGCCGTTCGTCGGAGGAGGGTTTGGCGGGAAGACGGCGCACGGCCAGGTCGTCGAGGCGGCACGCCTTGCCCGCCTCTCCGGGAGCCCTGTCCAGGTGGCGTGGACGAGAAACGAGGAATTCTTCTACGATACGTTCCGCCCGGCGGCGGTGATCAAGATCAGGTCCGGGATTACGGGAAAAGGAAGGATCAGTTTCTGGGACTATAACGTGTACTTCGCCGGTGAAAGGGGAGCGCCTCACTTCTACGAGATCCCGAACCACCGGACCACGGCATACAATTCGAGCTGGGTCGGGGGCGAGGGGACTCATCCCTTCGCCACCGGTGCGTGGCGCGCACCGGGGAACAACTCGAACTCGTTTGCCAGGGAATCGCACATTGACATCATGGCCGCGAAAGCGGGGATCGATCCTGTCGAATTTCGCCTGCAGCATCTTTCGGATGCCAAAATGAAGCGTGTGCTCCAGACCGCGGCCGAGAAATTCGGCTGGAAGCCGGCGAAATCTCCGAGTGGCCGGGGGCTCGGCGTCGCCCTGGGCATTGACGCAGGGACATATGTGGCATCCATCGCCGAAGTCGAAGTCAACAAGGGGACGGGGGATGTCAGTGTGAAGCGGGTCCTCGCAGTGCAGGACATGGGACTCGTTGTCAATCCCGCGGGGGCCACAATTCAGATGGAGGGGTGCATCACGATGGGGCTCGGTTATGCCCTGCGTGAGGGGCTCCGCTTCAAAGGAGAGGAGATTACGGATGTCAATTTCGGGACGTATGAAATCCCCCGGTTCTCCTGGCTTCCGAAGATTGAAACACACATCCTGGACGATGAGAATGCTCCCCCCCAGGGAGGCGGCGAACCGGCGATCGTCACGATGGGTGCCGTGATTGCGAATGCGATCTATGATGCTGTCGGTGCGAGACTCTTCGAGCTCCCCATGATTCCCGGGCGGGTCAAAGAAGCAATGAACAAAGGATAACCCACAAGGCCGTCCAGTGCAATCGGGCACTCTCGTCGCAGGCGTGGCTCTGAGCCTGTTCGCGTCCTTTTCCCCAGCTCGTTCACAGTTTCCCGGTCAGAAGACCTGGTGCAATCCGATCGATATCGACTACAAGTACAGCGTCGAAGAGACCAAAGAGGGGATATCGTATCGCTCGGGCGCTGATCCGGTGATCGTCAACCATCGTCACGCATACTTTCTCTTCGTCACGAATTCGGGCGGCTGGTGGCGTTCGACCGACCTTCTCCACTGGGAATTTGTGAGGCCTTCCATGTGGCCGGAAGAAGACATGTGCGCCCCCGCAGTTCTTTCGGTCCGTGACACGCTCTATCTGTTCCAGTCTACGTTTGAACGGCGTCCGATCTACTTCACAACGTCGCCGCAGGACGGGCATTTGCAGTACTTTAACCCTCTCCTCCCGCCCCTCCCCGGGGCCCTCGGTCCGTGGGATCCGGACCTGTTCCACGATGATCGGTCGGACAGGTGGTACATGTACTTCGGCTCGTCGAATGTCTACCCCATCTACGGGATCGAACTTGACCGCACAAAGGGATTGACATACATCGATCGCGCGAAGCCCCTCCTCTCCCTTCACCCGGACAGGCACGGCTGGGAGAGGTTTGGTCCCGATCACCGCGATACCGTCCGCCCCTACATCGAAGGCGCCTGGATGACAGAGCACGAAGGGAGGTACTATCTCCAGTACGCCGCTCCGGGGACGGAGTACAATGTCTACGCGAACGGGACGTATGTCGGAGACAGTCCCCTGGGTCCCTTTACGTATGCGCCGTACAATCCGGTCTCGTACAAGCCGGGGGGATTCATGGCGGGCGCCGGTCACGGGAACACCTTCCGGGACAATTTCGGGAACTACTGGAATACCGGGACGCCGTGGGTTGCCGTCAATTTCAACTTCGAACGGCGCATTGCGATGTTTCCGGCCGGTTTCGACCGCGACGGTCAGATGTATTCGAACACGCGGTTCGGCGACTTCCCTCATTTTCTCCCCGCGCGCAAATGGACCGGCAGAGATGAGCTGTTTGCGGGCTGGATGCTCCTCTCCTACCGGAAACCGTGCATTTCATCCTCGGCACGTGACTCGTTCCCCGCATCGAATGTCACTGATGAAAACCCCCGTACGTTCTGGGTCGCGGGCGCGAACAAACCCGGCGAGTGGATTGCGCTCGATCTGGAGCGTCCGGCCACCGTGAGAGCGGTTCAGGTGAATTACGCCGACTACAGGTCGGGCGTGTTCTCACGTGATTCGGCTGTTGCGACGCAGTTCAGGCTCTCTCATTCCGCCGACGGGAAGAAGTGGAAAGTCCTCGCCGACCTGAGCGGAGAGCAGAGGGACAGACCGGACGCCTATATCGAGCTTCCATTGCCTGTGAAGACGAGGTTCATCAGGTATGAGCATATTCACGTAGCATCGGCGAACCTGGCGATAAGTGACATCAGGATATTTGGCAAGGGGGACGGTCCTCCCCCGCGGATCCCCGGAAATCTGCACGTGCGTCGCCATGCCGATCCCCGCAATGCCACCGTTACCTGGGACGGCGTCGGGGGGGCGGTGGGGTACAACATCCTGTGGGGCATCGCCAGGGACAGGCTGTATCAGACCTATCAGGTGTTCGCGGACCGGCCGGACACACTCGAAGTTCGCGCGCTGGATGCCGGGCAGGGCTATTACTTTGCAATTGAAGCATTTAGCGGGAATGGGGTCTCGCGCCGGTGCGATCCCGTCACTCTGAAGTAGATTGATACCCGTGAATTATAACGGATTAAACCCGGGTGCCTCCCTTCTCGTCTAACAGGAAAGGCAATCGTGATGCCCGGGCACTTGTTTGTTGCTCAAGATGTTAGGTATATCGTGGAGTAGGGGTTTCGCTTCACCACCATCACCCCCCACCCAAAATCATATGTTTCCGTACAACTATAATTTTCCTGCCGCCACGGCTGGCCATGAAGTGTCGAGGTCGTCCGGTCTTTATCGGCTTGATCGCCGGCAGGGAGCAGGGAGGGGATATGAACCGTACAACAGCGGGACTTGCTGTCCTTGTGTTTGCCCTCGCGGCCGCGGGATGCGCGCCTGAGTATTCGAGGTATCGCTACCGGGATCGCCCGCCGGTGAGGGATTCGCTCGCGCTGATGTCGAAGCAGGATGTCATCGCGCTCTCGAAGGCAAAGATTGGTGACGATGTCATCGTCAGCATGATCAGAAACTCCGGCTCGACATTTCATCTTCGGACGCCCGATGTCATCGAGCTTGCTGATTCGGGAGTAAGCGATAGTGTCCTCAGCGCGATGATGAGAACGGACGGGCCCTGGGGCGGCGGTGAAGAACCTGGAAGATACTATGCGGGCTACCCGCCGTACTACTGGTGGGGAGCGTCTCCCTGGTGGTCCCCGTGGTATTTTTCCTCCTATTGGGGGGGATACTGGGGCGGGTTCTATCGACCCTACTACAACCGCGTGTACGCTCCGTATAATGGAGGGTTCCGTTACCGTTCCTACGGTGGTGGCGGCGGAGGCGGAGGGTACCGGGCGCAGGGTCGCCGGCGTTGAGGTTGTCCGCAGTACAGAGTTCTCTTCTCGAATCTTGGGCCTGACAGGCTCGCGATCATGCCGCGTGACACAATCGTCCTGCGGCTCTTGATCGTGACCTGAAGGGCCCGAGCCCATTATACGGGTCACCCGGGCGCCGCTATCCCGGTCCCGCACGAAAATCTCTTTCCGTCCTGCTCCGCAGTTCATCTTGTGGGAGGTTACTCCTCCATATTTTCACAAACCACGCAATGATCGCGAAGTTCACCACCCAGAGCGCCACCTCCACCCACAACCGCTCGTTCCAGATCCACCATCGCTTCCCCGGGCCGTGTGTGAATGAATCGACAAACAGGTGAAGCCAGTACATCGGAACATAGCGGAGAATTTGCCCCCGGGGCCCTGCGTGTGCGGAGATGTAGAGCTTCCACTGGTCGTGACGGACCAGGTTGCCGTACGCACCGAAGAGATCGGGAAGAGCGCCGAAGAACGCACCGGTCAGAACAAGCACCCGGATCCACACCTTTCTCCGTATCCTCGCGATGAAGGGGGCGAGCAGCATGAGCCCCCCCTGCGTTGCGTGACAAATCGTGTCAGCCATCCTGTCCTCTCGCGTCGAATCTCGCGTTGAACAATTCCCTCGCCTTCAATGAAACCCAGCCGACGATGAGGAGTGTCATCACCCCTCCGAATACGGCCGAAGGGACGACTCCCATCAATCTGGCGGTGGTCCCGGACTCGAACGCCCCGAGCTCGTTTGACGATGACACGAAGATCCCGTTCACCGCCATGACGCGGCCGCGCATTTCGTCCGGGGTCTTCAGCTGGAGGACTGTCTGGCGGATTACCACGCTGATGCTGTCGCATGCCCCGCTCACGAACAGCGCCGCGACCGAAAGACCCATCCAGGGGGAGATTGCAAAGACGATAACCGACGCGCCGAACCCGGCGACGGATATCAGGAGAGTGCGCCATGCATGCCTCATCGGTGACACCCTCTGGAGTACCAGGAGCATGATCACCGCGCCCGCGGAAGGGGCTGCGCGGAGTATCCCGAGGCCCTGGGCGCCCACGTTCAGTATGTCCTGTGCGTATATGGGGAGGAGGGCGAACACGCCCCCGAAGAGGACTGAAAAAAGGTCGAGGGAGAGCGCGTAGAGGATGACCTTCGTCTTCCACACGAAGCCCACTCCTTCCCTCACGCTCGCGAGCAAAGATCCCCCGGCGGGCGTTCCGCTGGCACGGCTGTCCCCTGTCCGGGAGTAGAAGAAGAGGGCGCAGACAAAGAGGAAGATGACGACAAGCAGCGTATCGGAGAATCCGAGCCAGGAAAAGAGAAACCCGGCAATCGCGGGGCCGAGTATTGCGCCGGCCTGGAAGGCCGAGGTGCTCCATGTGGCGGCGTTCTCGTACGCTGCGATGGGGACCAGGAATGCCCGGAGCGAAGAAGAGGCCGGCGACTGGAAAGCCCGGCACACCCCGATCATGAACACTGTCGCATAGATGACGGGGACAAGGATATCAGGGGAGACGTTTCCTGCCTCAACTGACCGGGCGAAGAAATGAAGGAAGAGGGAGCCGAGTGTGATGACGCTGATTGCGACGAGTATGATCAGGCGCCTGCTCATCCGGTCCGCCAGATGCCCTCCGAAGAGCGAGAGCCCGATAAACGGCACGAACGTGGCGAGCCCCGTCAGCCCCAGCGCGAGAGGATCATGGGTGATTGTGTACAGCTCATAACCGAGCGCGACTTCCTGTATGAGGAACGCTATCGTGAACAGGAATATGGCGGTGATGAAATTGCGGTACGCCGGGTAACGCAGAGATGCGTACGGGTCGCGAATGCGCTGATAAGAACTGATCGATGGTTCCTTTCTCGAGACCTGTCTGTCAGGCGCCGTTTCCCGGCGCGATGGTTTCGTCTCCCGACTGCAATAGCTCCTGGAGCAGTGCAAAACCAGCCGGCCATCGCGAGAGTCTGGAAGCTGAATTGATATGGCCTGCAGGTCCGATGAACTCGATCCGCGCTCCCCATCGTTCCGCGAAAAACCCCGCCCTCTCCGGCGTCACGTACCCGTCGTTCGTGCTTGCGACGACGATCGTCCTGAACGGCAGCCGCGTGAGGGGCATGGGTGAGAATCCCGTCGGTCCCTTCGGATAGCTCTCCGCTTCAGGATCACTCGGTGCGACGAGAAGCGCACTCCTGACCGGACCGGAGTGAACCGACGCCCAGTGTGCGACAAGCGCGCACGCCGATGAATGGGCGACAAGTGTTGCCGGCAGGGGAGAAGAAGAAATCTCCATGTGAAGCGCGGCGACCCACTCCGCCCGGTCCGGAGAGTCCCAATCCCGCTGGAGAACCCGCGTGAAGCCGGGGTTCTCTTTCTCCCAGATCGATTGCCAGTGTTCGGGGCCGGAATTGTACAGTCCGGGAAGTATCAGCACGCGGGTCTTCAGTCTCATTTTTAGCAATCGTAAAAGGGGGGTATCGTAACCATCAGGCGGGGAGGTAGTGGTGCTCGGTAAACCGGCTCCATCCCTTTTTCGTCTTCGCCTCGACCGCCCAATGGAAGCCGCGTTCGCCGTCCGGCCAGTAGATCATCCGCGCCCGTCCGGCCGGCATCTCCGCCTCGAACGCGATAGCCTGGTCGTGGATCTCGCTCGCGTTGGCGATCGACCCTTCCGATCTCTTCCCGTCGGACGTGAACGACCAGAACGAGAGCGTGCCGTCTTTGATCCCGTAGAGAGCGATTTCCTCGTACGCCCCCTTGCCGAATTCCCACCGGGCCCGGAGCTGAATATACCTGTCGCCGAGTACGGGTGCGAACGTCCGCGTGCACCGGATTTTCCCCATCGGAGACATTGCCTCCGCCTTCCATGTGCCCAACAGAGGGGCAAGCACCCCCATTTT